>NZ_JBRERY010000016.1:0-55460 GCF_052907225.1 Brevundimonas sp. RM1 | reverse complement strand
CGCGGATGTCGTCCAGGACGAGGTGCGGATCGACATCGCCGACAACGGCGTGGGCGTGCCGCATGACATGCAGGGCCGCATCTTCGATCTGTTCACTCAGTCGAAGGGGCCTGACGATCGCTCGCGCGAAGGTCTCGGCATCGGCCTGGCTCTCGTAAAGCAGTTGGTCGAGATGCATGACGGAGCCGTCGAACTGGCCAGCGACGGCCCCGGTCGAGGCAGTTGTTTCACCCTGCGTTTTCCGCTCGCCGCCTGACCGCGTTCACGCGTCCGATGCGCTCTTCGCCGCGTCGCGAAAGCGCCATTTCATAACCAGGACCGCCGACGCCATCACGAGGGCGGAGGCGTTGGCGACGGTCACAGGCCAGGCCGAGGTCATCACGCCGTAGATCGTCCACAGGATGAAGCAACTGACGGTCAGGGAATAGGTTTTGAGGCTCACCGCCGAGGCGTCCCTCTCCTTCCAGATCTTGTACGCCTGCGGGGCAAAGCTCGTAATCGAGCAGATTGCTGCAGCCGAGCCGATAAGGGTTGCAACATCGCCAGTCATGATGGGCCAACGTCATGTTAGCGACGCTGTTCCCAAGGTGCATGTTCGCCGCTGAGGTCAATGTAGTGACGATCGCCTCAGCGCCGCCGACAACGATCCTAATGGATCGGAGCCTTTTCCGATTGCGCCGGGGTGGGTCGATGGGTCGATAAAAGCCATCTACGCTTGCGCCTGTAGCGAGAACAGGGACTGACGCGGCCGATCTCGCGCCGCCGTCCCACCGCGACCGCCCGCTTACTCTGGAGGCGACTCCAGGTAGGCCTTGTCGAACTCGGCCAGGGCGGCCAGCCCGCCCCAATCCTTCAGATGAACAAGAGCCCCCTTCCACTCCACGAGACCTTCTCGTCGAAGCTCCGCCACGACGCGGTTCACATGGACGGTCGAAAGCCCAAGGATATCCGCTATCTCCGCCTGGGTCATAGGCAACTGGAAGCAGCAGTCTTTCGCGCGGCCCACCAGTTCCAGTCGGCAGTAGAGTTCACACAGGAACCAGGCCAGGCGCTCCTTTGCGCTCTGGGCGCCGAGCGCAAGAATCCACTCGCGGCTCACGGCGCCGTCGACCAGGGTGTCCAGCCACAGGCTTCTGACCAGGTCGCCGTCGGCGTCGATCAACCGATCAAGGCGAGCATGGGGAATTGAGGCCGCCCGACAGTCCGTCAGGGCCACGACGCCCTGCCGCTGACGCTTCTTCAACAAAGAGCCGAGATTGACGAAATCGCCTGGGAGACAAATCTCGGTGAATTGGCGCCGCCCATTCCGCAACACGCGGTAGCGAGCCGCAAACCCGTTCAAAAGCAGGAGGCAGGAGGAGGCCTTGACGCCCTGTACGATGAGGTCGTCCCTCGCAGGGATGAGCGCCAAGGGATTGAACGCTTCACTGAGCTTGCGGAGGGTTGCTGGAGACACGCTCCTGCGCCGCGTCAGCTTGATCGTGATCAGATCGTGGAGTTCGTCGCCGGACCACATCCCCTCTTCGCCTTCCCGCTCCACACTTCGCGCATTTCCATCGCCGCCGCTCATGCGACGCGGCGTCGATAACGTCCTCGACGCCCAGGCGTTGCTTTAACGGTTCCCCTTCGCATGGGTCGGATCGCCTGGCGCCATGCCGAGAGACGCCGATCAGCAGAGTCATCCTAGGTTCAGGCTCGGGCGTATAGGTTTCCGTCATGGCCCTCTACGATTTCCTCGTCGCCGGTCTGGAGGTGGATCAGGTCCACGAAGCCGAGGCTTCGACGGACGCCGAGGCGCGTCGTCAAGGGTTTCGCTTCGCCGGCGATCTGATCAAGGAGCGCGAGATCCTGAGCCGGGAATCCGTCGCCTTCGAAGTGAGAGTGAAGACGAAGGACGGCCGCCAGATCTGCGCGGTCAATGTGAGGCTGGATTAGGATTCCCGAAATGGGCCTCGGACGATCGGCCGGTTGCTCTAACAGGACATGACGGTTGGCATGGTATCGGACGACGTTTGTGTTACACATTAACAATGCCTTCTTCCCGATCGACCGCCTCGCCGTCCTTCTTCAACCAGGAGATGGCGGACGCCTACGACCATCGGAACCGCGCCCTCGTTCCGATCTCCAATTGCCTCCACTTCCTGACGGGCCTGGTCCTGGCCGAATGTCCGAGCGAAGCGCGAGTGCTGTGCGTCGGCGTGGGAACGGGCGCTGAAATCCTCTCCCTGGCCCAAGCGCGTCCAGGATGGTTTTTCGTCGGGGTCGATCCCTCCGCCGAGATGCTGAATGTCGGCCGGGACCGGTTAAAGGAAGCGGGCGTTCTGGAGCGATGCGAGCTTATCCAGGGCTACGCCGAGGACGCGCCCCCCGGCCCATTCGACGCCGCGGTCAGCCTGTTGGTCGCCCATTTCATCAGACGGGAACAACGGCCGGCCTTCTACAGCGCCATTCATGATCGACTGAAGCGGGGCGGTCGCTTCGTCAGCGCCGAAATCAGCGCCGATCTCGAAGATGCGGCGTTTCCAGACATGTTGAAGGACTGGAAGCAGGTCCAGACCCTGATGGGCGCGACCCCCGAATCGTCGGCCAGGCTGGAGAGCATGCTGCGCGACGCGCTGGGGGTTCTGCCGGCGGCAGAGACCGAGGCCCTTTGGCGGGCAGCAGGGTTTGCGACGCCCGTGTCCTTCTTCCAGGCCTTCATGATCCGAGGCTGGCACGCAATGAAGGCGTAGGCCGGACGCGATCCGGGCCGGGACGCTGGCCGGCCTTTGCTGACGCAGTCGCAATGGCCGGCCGTCGGTTGGAAGCCCCCAAACTTATGGAACAGCCTGCCGGGCTGGACTACAGCGCCCCTTGAACCGTCTCCGCGGCCATCCAAATAGCGACCGCCTTCACTCTTCACTGGAGATGCTTCGATGCGAACCGTCGTTGTAGAACCCTTTGGCGACGTCTGGGCCGTCCGCGTGGATGACGTCGAGCCTCAGCTGTTTGCGCGCGGGCGCGCCGCGGAAGACGTCGCCAAGACCGTGGCGGAGCGGCTGGCGGCCGCCGGCGACCACGTCGAGATCCATCTGTTCCTACGGAACGGCCAAAAGGCGGCGCGATTTGTTTGCCTACCTCCCCTTTCAGCCGAGGACTCTCCTCTGCTGATCGGAGGAAGCCTGCTGGCCCAGGCGGCGGCGAACGTCGACGATACCGACCAGCGCGTAAACGCCTGACGGCCAAGGCGGAGTGCAGCAGGGAGAAGGGGGCGCCAGAAGAGCGCTGCGGACTCGCCCTTCCCTATGCTGCCCAGGAGGGATTTATCCAGGTCGCCGAGCCGGTCCGTCGATGCGGCCGGTCGAGGGCTGGACAGCCATGCAAATTGTAAAATAGTAACATCGTTCACGACGGGAGGCGGAACGTGCCGGGGCGGCCCAGACGAACGGGACGGATGACAGAGGCGGTCCTGATCGCCCTGTGTCTTGCGATCTTCGGCATCCTTTACTGGATTGCGACCGGATAACGTGAAGCGGGCCGGCTTCGGCTGTCATTCCGCAGTTGGTCGAAGAGCCGCCCCCGTGGAACCCATCGCCCTCGGGACGGCTAAGGATTGTCTTCCGCGCGGAAGTCTGCGGCCCGGAGCGCACCCCTCCTGAGCACCGCTCCGGGCCGCAACCCCTGACGAGAAAGGCGCGACCGAGAGGAACCAGGCCGGGCTTAAGCAGTTTGCCGGGCATCCCCTTCTTCCTGGCGCCGGGAGATCGTCTTTGCGCAAACAAAAATCTCCCATCCCCCGCTGGTGGCGTCTAGCCGGGTGGGAGGGGGCGCTGCTGCTCGGAACGCTTTCGTTCATAGGGATCGTCGGGTGCGCCTACATGGGCTGGATGGGCTGAGACGGAACCCCGGATGGTCCTCGGGCTTTAAGGAGGCGCATTCCGGCGCTGGCGTGCGATGCGGCCCGGCGCGCAGCCACGCACCCCCTGCGGCGCACCGGGCCGCAACCAATTCCGGCGCAGCTTGTTGGCTTCGCATGACTGGATTTGGCGGACACCTGCTCGCGGCGCTCGATCGCCTATTCAAACGCCTGACCGGGAACGAGCGCCTCCTCTAGGCGGCCTCCGTCCCTCGACTGCGGCGGCGTGCGGGCTGAAATATCAAAAGCGCTGCCGTTAATCATCACAGGTTAAACGCGCAAAGCGCTTGGAGATCTAAGCTCGCCCAGTCGCTCGCCTCCTGAGCGGGCCTGCTCCAGTCCCTCGCGCACCTCCTGAAAGAGCGGGGCTGGACCGACGGTAGAGGAACGCGACTTGCCCAGACGTCCCCAATGGCGACCCAGCTTCGGCGAATGGTCGGTGGTGATTGCGATTTTGGCCCTACTCGCGATCGCCGCTTCCTCGGCCTTCGAGTGATCGGACAGACTCATTGACGTCGGCCGCCAGGTCGTCGGCCGTGCGGCGAGGTTGCTTTCAGGTGGCCATGACGACAAGGAGACCACCCCATGGCGGAACGTCGATTTTCGCAATGGCGCAACCTCGGCCTGGCGGCCCCGGTGATCTTTGCCGCTAGTCGAGCGCGGCGGCCTTCGCCTGTCCAGCTGGCATCCGAGTGTCGTCTGCGGGGCTTCGCCGTCGCGGGCGTCGCCACCGGCTCCCTGATAAGGTTTCTGGCCGTGCTGTCGGCCTTGCAACGCCTGCGTCCCGTCTGCTGCTAGCCCGGGCCGATCTTCCGTAGAGAGAAGCTTGGGAGGTCGTGGCGCCGACAGCGACGGCGACACCATCAATGTGATCGCTGGCCCGGCCGGCGGATGTGGCTCCCGCCCGTGCGAGCGTTTCTTCTGTAGGCAAATGAAGACCCCTCGCCGGCGCCTGGGGCCTCCAACGAGGGGCTTCGCGGTTCAACAGAGGGCAGCTCCAGGGGTTAGAGAGCTGCGATGGGCCAACTCACGGGAATGAGAACGGTTCCGAACGCCAAGGACATGCCCTCCGAAGCGAGAGCACGCCTGAGGCGCGTCTGCAGGAAACTTCAAGCGCCAAAGGCCGCTCTCCGAACACCCGCCAAACCGGAGGCCCTGCAATCCGGGCTCGCTCCCCTCTCGAAGCCGAGCTGTCAGGCTCGTTAGGCCCGCCTGAGTCCCAATGCGGCAGATCGGTTTTCTTATGCTCGCCTAACAAGTCCAGCATGCTGAGGCGCGCCTTCGTGTCCCGCCGGTCGTCGACGGAGCCGTCATATCCGGCCACCGCCGATGGCGACGTCCAAAGCGCGCGGCCCGCTGTAGAGCTGTCCTCCGGACAGTTCGCTCTTTCAGCCCGCCGACGCGTTTGTTCAAGTCGTGGATACCTCGGAGAGCGCCGATGACCTGCGGGACCGCCTACCACCCTCTCTTTCGTTTCGCCCTGTTCGGGCACCACTCCGCCTTCTGCGCGGAGATCGCGGCGGCCACGGACGACGACGCATACAGGGAAGCTCTGCGCTTCATGGGCGAGCTGTTGAAAGAGGGCGACACCGTGAGGGACGACGGCTTTTCGTATCGGGTCACGGTGACCGCGATCGACGGCCGCCGAATCTGCGACATCACAAGCTGCGGCGCAAACCACGCGAGCCGAGATTGACCGCGTCGGACGCGTACGCCCGAGCGCCCGCTCGGATGCAACGCCGCAGGCGCTGGAGCCTTATCTAGAAGGCCTAGCGTCGGATCGACGACGGCCGGTTTCAAAGCTTGAGCGCCTCCTCGTTTGGTTAGGACCGTCAGGAAATCCGCATGTTCTTCCCCACCCGCCGGCCCAGGTCGTCCGCGCCGCCGCTCCCGGCCGGCCGTCGCAAGCCAAGCCATCCGGCCGCCCGGCTCGAAGGCGACCTGATGGAAGGAGCGCATGATCACAGCGATCGCCGCCCTGGACCTAGCCCCGCCGACATGGGGATTGGGCAGCGGCGCGCGGCCCTGGTCGCCCTTCTCGACCTGCTGGCGGCCGCCGGGTACGATTTCGTGAGCCCGACCCCCGCCACCCACAGACGGGTGGCGTCCCGGCGGGAGCGCGCCCGCGCCGCCAACCTGCGAGACATCTTCGGCTGGGGGCGCCCCTTCGACCCGAACGACCTCGACCCTACCCTCCTTGCCACGATGTCGAGCGGCGGGCTCCTCGTCGACGAGGGCGCGTCGCTTCGATCCGCTGTCAGGGTCAGTGCGCTTGACGGGCGCCTGCACCTGCACTCCGCCCGGAGCGACGCCCCCGACGCCGTCTTCCTTGGACCGGACAGCTACCGCTTCGTCCGCTTCCTGACCTCCGCGCTATGCGGTACGCAGCCGCGCTCGATCCTCGACGTCGGCGCCGGCGCCGGCGCCGGCGCGCTGGCGCTGGCCGCACGCTTGCCGCATTCCAGGGTCGTGGCCGGGGACGTGAACCCCTTCGCCCTTGCTCTCCTCGCCGCCAATGCCGCCCACGCCCGCCTGTCGATTGAACTTGTCGCGGGCTCTGGGCCCGAGGCCGCAGCCGGCGAGTTCGATCTCATCATCGCCAACCCGCCCTATCTGGCCGACGGCGAGCACCGGACCTATCGCGATGGAGGCGGCGCCTTGGGCATGGACCTCGCCTTGGCGTGGGTCTCTGTTGGACTGCATCGCCTGCGTCCGCGGGGGCGCTTCGTGCTCTACACGGGCAGCCCGATCATCGAAGGCCGAGATCTGCTGCGCATCGAGCTCAAGCGGCTCGCCGCCGAGGCAGGCGCGAGCATGACTTATGAGGAGATCGACCCGGATGTCTTCGGGGGGATGCTGGCGCACGAAGGCTATCGAGAGGTCGAAAGGATCGCGGCCATCGGCGCTGTCCTGTCTCGCCAGGCCGCGCCGCGAAGGTTATTCGCCACCCGGGGCCTTCGCCCTTAGACCGCTTGGGCTTCGGTGAAGGCGGCGTTCCTTATGCCAGCCTTCGGTCGCATCCGCGTGAGGAGGAACGGGATTCCGGAGCGCCGGTTAAACCTCTGAAGGCCTTAATAGAGGGCGTGGCTAGAGAGTATGTGCACAGGTCCATGACGCAGATCGACGTAAGTTCGCCAGAGCCCCAGCTCTGCCTCCGATGCGCGGGATCAGGCATCTTCGACACGGGCGTCTGCCACATGTGCGACGGGTCCGGGAAGGCGCAGATCGACACCGACCTTTCAGCCGCCGCCGAGCAAAAGTCGAATCCCAGATCGCAGCCGAATTCTTCCGCTCGCCTCGCGGCCCAGCGCTGATGGACGACGGCCTTTACAAGATCGGCTTCAGGACACGGCTGGGATCGGGCTATGGGGTAGTCGTGCTCCAGGGCGGGCGCATCATCGGCGGCGACAGCAGCTCGTTCTATGTCGGCTCCTATGTCATTCACGGAGCGAGGTTCAAGGCCAGCCTGCAGCTCGATCGGCATACCATCATCCCTGTCCTGCGATCCGTGTTCGGCGTCGAGCGTGCGCGTATCGAGCTGGAAGGCGATATCCTCGGCCAGGACGCGCTCATGTCGGGGTCTTCGCCCGATGCGCCCGAAGTGAGTTTCGAGGCCGTGATGAGCAGACTGGCCTAGACGGCGCGCCGTCGTTTACGGCCAGATCAACAACGACCGCCTCCGCCGATCGAGGCTGCGCCTTCGCAATCGCCTTCCATCACCAGGCGACCGACCACTTCTGCTCCGCCCTGCAGGGCCATGAGCTTGTCTTCAGCGTCCTCCCAGTCCTCCGCTTCCAACTGAAGAGAAAAGCAACGCTCGCCCTGCTGGTAGTCCACGAGAAACATCGGCATCGCCTATCCTACCACCAACCAGGCTGAGGGACGTTCTCGAGCCGCGAGACGGCGAGCGACGCTCCAGGCGAAGGCCCGTTTCGCCGCAGCTTTATCATCATAGCGGCGCGGCTTGTCCGTCCCCTCTCCGGTCAGGCGATACCACGCCTCCCGTAGTCTTGAGCCGGGCTGGATGCGTTCAAGTCTGACGCCCACGCGGGAGCGTAACAGGCGTTTTCTTTTCATTTCTCCGTCCTCCTGCCCCCGCGCGAGGCGGCGAAGGCGGCGCAAAGCGCCCGCGCCGCCTCCCCTGCGCGCCTTATCGATATCGAGCGCGCTCCGCAGCGATCTCGTCGGTTGTATAGGGCGCCCCGGCGGGGTCAAAGCGCGTCCAGCCCGTCTGGCGGTAGGCGGCCCCTCGAGCGGCGGCGTCCCAGCCGCGGCTCTCGTCCAGGATCGCCTGCGCCCGGGCCCGCTCCGTTTCATTGACGCGAACGCTGACAAGGGTTCCGCCCCGACGCACGCCTTCGGCGTAGACGTGGGCGTCATCGTCATCATGACCCGCCTCCTTAAGCGCGCCGAGAATTCCGCCGACCGCCCCGCCCGCAGCGGCGCCCGCGGCCCCCGCAACCGCCGCCGACGCGAGCCAGCCTGCTGCCACCACGGGGCCCAGGCCCGGCACCGCCAGCATGCCCAGGCCTGCGAGAACGCCGGCGCCCACGCCGAGCGCGCCGCCGGTCGCCGCCCCCTTGCCCGCGCCTTCTGCGACGTCGTTCTCGCCGTCGCCGTTCATGTCACCGGGCGACCGCCCGTGATGTCGGTGGCTCTCGTGCCAGTTGTCGGCGTTATTGGAGATGACGCTGATGTCAGCCGCTCCAAAGCCAGCGGCTTCGAGGGCGGACACGGCGTCCATCGCTTCGGTGTGAGTATCGTAGAGTCGCGTGATAGTGGACATGGAAATCTCCTTCAGCATCAGGAAGCGGGCGACGCGCTGACGACGCCTTTGTAGTCTACGGAAACCCTCGACTCGACGCCGTCCTTGACGGCGGTCGCCGTCCAGACGCCGTCTTCGCCCTGGCTCAAACCGCCGACCTGGGCGTAGCCCTGTTTCTCAATGGCGCTTCTCGCCTGCCCCTCGGTAAAGGAATTTGCGCCCGGCGTGATCGTCCCCTCTGCAGCGTTCTCCGTCGTGTCGACGGCGGGGTTCCGAGGTGTCTCCGACGCGGACACCACAGGCCCTTCGACAGGGGATTGGGCGTCGCGGTTATCTCCGCACGCTCCAAGCAGAACGACGGCTCCGATCAGACCTATGGAAGCTCTCATGGGTTTCTCCTTTGATGAGGTGTTGTGGGAAGCCGCCCGGATTCAAAGCGTTCCGCCGCGTCGAAGACTTTCCCGCGGACCGTAAGGTTCCGGGTCATCCAGCCCGCTCCGAGGTCCGCGCTTCGCACGCCTCCACGGCCGAAACGCCATCTCGCCTCGACGCCAGTCGATACAAGGCATGCTCGTCGTCGAAGACTTCAGCGGAAGAAAAGGTCCGGCTGACGGCGAGCCGCCGCCGCGCCTCGGCCATGGCGGCCGCGGCGTCCTCCACCGTGACGCATTCGACGCGCAGGACGCCCGTCCCCGATCCACTGTAGCGAATGGTGAAGTGAGGCATGTCGCGGCTCCTCTGTGACGGTGAAGCAAGAGCCCGCCGCGCGACCTGTTCCTTGGGTCGCCTAGGGGACCCATGCGGAAGCAGGCTGGCGCTCGAGAGCCGAATCCTCTTTCGCGCTGGCATCCCCGTTTCGAGACACGGCCGGGACACGGCCTCAGCAAAGTCGATCGGAGCTGGCTCCCACGATCTCGAATCCAAGCCCTGGAAGAGCAGCATCACCTTTGCAACTCGGCGCGACACCTATCCCTGCCGCAATTCGCGTTGATGGGTATAGGCGAGGCGAACACCGGCGAGACAGTCATGGCGCCAGGTTCTGGAACGCCTCCTCGCCCCCTCAACTTCTCTCCTGGGAATAAGAGGACAGAGCCATGACCGAGACCCCACGTGATCCGCCTGAACATCTCAACAATGAGGACGGCGACCTGACGCCGGTCAAAGCCGACACAGTATCGAGGGGTGATCCAGCCGAACGGCTTCGCGGCGTCGGCCAGGAGAACATCTCCGCCCGTCCGGCCAAGCCGAAATCATCGGACCCGCCCCCTGCCCCGCCGGAGTTGGACGACGACGCCACACAGATGAAGAAGATCGAGGACGCCGCCGGTACGGAGCCTTCACCGCCTGGCGTCGCCGAGCCGGAGGGCGCACGCGAACTGCCCAGGCCGCCGCTTGCGGATCCGACCTGATGGCTCCGCGGCTTAAGCTGTTCGAATGGTCGGACGGCTTCCACACCTTCACCGTGGCGGCCAGCTCGCGACCGAAGGCGTTAGCCGCTTGGGGCAGCGGTCAGGATCTCTTCGCCACCGGCCTGGCCAAGGAAATCGACGACAGCCCCGACGCTGAGGCCGCCAAGGCTTCGCCCGGCACGGTGGTTGAGCGCAGGCTCGACGTGATGCTGCCAGCGAGCGTTCCGAAGAAGGGCGCGGCGAAGAAGACGAAGCAGCCCAGCGCCGCCGATCGGAAACGCGTGGAGGAAGCCCAATTAGCCCTGGACGACCTCGACACCATGCACGGTCAGGCCGCACGGCGGCTGGATGAAGAGCTGCAAGCCCTCAGAGCGCGCAGGGAAGAGGAACGGGCGGCCTATGAAGCGCAGCGCGAGAAACTACAGGCTCGCCTGGAGAGGGCTCGCGCTAAGCTCTAGCCCTCATCGTCATCGTCTTCGTCGTCCTCGGCCTCGAAATCCGCGAACACGAGCTGCATCTCAACCCTCACCTCGTCCATGGTCTGCTGGACCCAGGCGTGAAGGGCGCGGACGGTCTTCTCGGCTGATACGGCGTCCGGCGAGAACAGGCGCTCCATGACGTCCGTCAGAGCCTGGTTCCGGCCCATGAGCACGCCAGCCCGATAGATGGGGTCGTCTGAGGGGTCGATGTCGTCGTCTTCGTCCATGTGCGACCTTCTGGCGCGCTAACACTCTTGTGAGTTGCGCGCTCGCGTAACGGTTGTGATCCTCTCGCCCGGAGATAGTCTCCATCGGGAGAGTTATATGTCCGTAAAAGCTCTAGGCGTCGCGATGGCTGCGCTCACGATGAATGTTGTGGCCGCGGGTGCGGCGCCCATGCCGCCAGCCGTCGCTGCCGCGCAATCGGGTGAAGATCAGTATTGCCTCGGCTTCGATAACTGCTGGCCCATCGCCTACTCCTACGAAGTCTACTCAGACTCCAGCATGACCACCCTAATCCATGCCGCGTCGGACAGTTGCAATGGGGGGCCGTTCGTAACGTCTCCCTGGCTTCCGGCGGGATATGTCGTCAAGACGCGCATGTACGTTTGCGCCGGCTTCGGCCCGTACCTGCCGCCTGACTGGTAACCCTGCGCGGCGCTTCGCCGTCAACAAATCCCTTCAATGGGATCAGCGGCCCGGCTTGAGGACAGTCCCCCGGTTCTCGCTGGGCCGCTTCGATTCGCGAAGTAGCTCGGCAGTAGGAACCAGTGAACCTCCCACCGCTTGGTTTCAGGCAACAAACAGGGAGATGACTATGACCGACGTTCAACCGAACGATCCGAACCGCAATCCCCGCGAAGCGCCCGACCTGGACGGCGATGAAGTCGAAGCCGGCCGCCGGGCTCGCAAGAGCGGAGCCAATCAAGACCCGCTGGCGAACAACAATCCGGCCGACCGGAGCCCATCGCCTTCGACCGGCGGCGACGGCGCCGCGGGTGCCGGCGGGCCGAAGGGCTTTGGCACAGGCGCCTGATCAGCAAGAATGGGTGGCTGGCCGAATCTCCGGAGCGGCGCCCATTCGACCGATTGATTGTCGGTGGCGGGGCTCTTGCGCCGCCGCACAGCTTGAGCGCCGCCCTGACCGCCTCTCTCCCGATCGGCGCGGGTGCGATCTCGCATTTCACCAGAGAGGCGCGCAACCATCGGGCTCACGCTGTGCAAATCTGACGCCGTCAGGCTGGTCGGCTAGGCCGCCGCGCGCGTGTCGCACCTGCGACCGCGGCAACGCCAAGACCTGCAACGACAAGATCCTCGACGATCCCGCTGCGGGTCTGGCCAATGCGCCGCAGCGCGGCCTTTCGGCCGGCCAGCGTCAGATAGGACAGCGGTATGGCGACGCCCACAGCCAGGGCGGCGCCGCGCCGCTCGCGCCCCCTCGGCGCCAGGGCGCCGCCGGCGATCCCGGCGCTCGCGATCCGCGCAAGCAGGCCGAGGAATACCGTACGATCCGGCGCGGACTTCATCTTGTCGCCTAGCAGTTCGCCAACGCCCATCGCCAGCGCACCGAACCTGAATAACGGACGATCGAGCAGAACGAGTCTGCCCGGCGTGGCGCGGCGGCCTAGCCGCGCTGCGGCGATGACGGCCATGGGCGTCATCGAACGCGCGCTGGCGGCGGCGCCGATCAGGGCCGAGGGAAGCAGATCGAGGAAGCGCATGAAGGCTCAACCCTCTCCGACCGGGCGGGTTGCGTCGGCCGTCTCACGGAGCCTCCATCCATCCTCGCACAGTTCCGGCGAGGACCGCCACGGCGCCGAAAAGCGCAATGAGCTAATCTGAGATCGCCACTGCGCCCGCGTTGAGCGTCAACACGGTCCCGCGTGAAGAGAACACGATTAAGTTGGCGAGCGGTCAGGAGCCTCCTCTCGTTCCTTATAGAAGAATCGCACCATCTCAAACAAAGCTCCTACTTCTCGATTTGGCAGGAAGCAGATCGTTCGAAACGCCTCCGCGAATCGGAGCCACTCGGGGGATTGAAATCCTTCCCCCATAAAAACTTCGTCGGAAAGCGGCAGATAGTGCCCAGCTTGGGCGATTCGGTTTTTCGTCGTTGATAACGGTGTTGCGGCGAATGCGCTGAAGGTGTTCAGAAGCGCCGCTGCAACGTCAACCGCACTGCGCGACCGATGGGGTCTTGTAGATCCCGGCCATAGCCAGGCGCTGGCGCACCATCCCCTAGGCGTGCTTGAGGCCTTTCATCGAACAGATTTGAAACCTCCAGGCTCACTTGTAGGCCCCCAGCCCTTCGGCGCATCGCTTCAGCATCAACGGCGGATGTCGCGCGAGTAGAGGGCATCTGAAAACTCAGCTTCAAATCCATTGATGCGAATGGCTTCAACAGCAAGTCCGTCGGCCCATCGGCGCCACTCAACCGTCGCGTGCGATAACCGTCTTGCCATCGCGCTGAAGCGTCTAGCGCCCAACGCCCGCGTCGTGCATCGATCAGCAAACGCGCGTCCTGCCTCGACACTCCGCCCCCGTCTCCCTTCAGTCGATTCAGCTCAGGGAGTCCGTTCGCCAGCGACAACGTGTTGCGCAAACGATAGCTATGACTCAGCGACACCCGCAGAATCGTCGCTTCGTCGCCAACAGCCCCAGAGGGGCGCGGCAGATTGAAGTTCAAACTGCTGGTCAGGCCTTCCGTCAGGTTGGCGCCGAAGTTAAGCGGGCGATAATCAACAGAGATCAGCCGCCCATCCAGATCTCGACGGAATCGCTCTGGAAAGGCCGCTTCGACATCCTCTGTCAGGTCTGGCAGGGAGCCGACCCCGTTCGTCGTCCTGTCGCGTTGATAGCCCAGGTTGGCGGATAGACTCCACCGCGTGAACGGTCCAAGCGACGTCGTCAGCGAAAGACGCTCCGAGCGCGGCTGTCGCAAGTCGGGGTTTCCTCCCATGATCGGTACGATCTCCACCGCTTGGCCGTTGCGGAAGTCGAACACTACTCGCGGCGTGTCATGATACAGGGGCTCGGACCTCAGATTGTTCGAAATGCCGTCGTTCGCAGCGGACCAGAGGCCATTAAGGCGCACCTTCTGACGCGGAACCCAGGTCAAGGCCGCGCTCATCTCATCGCCGGATCCTGCGCCCGTGTCCCGAACGCCGCCGCCTACCGTCGCCAGCAGATCGCCTAAGCCCCGCAACACGCCTTCACGCGCGCCCGCCTTGGCCAGCGGAACGGCCAAAGAGCCCCTCGCCTCCCGAGTCTGAAAGCGGCTTGTTGCGCGGCCCTGTTCGCGCTCGACCGTCGAGCGACTATCCATGAAATTGCCGTTGAAATTGGCGACCAGGGGACCGGCGGGCAGTTCCATCAACGTCCGCCCGACGGATCCGCTCAGGCCCATCATGCGGTTTTCACCACGTGTATCGCCAAAGCCGCTCTCGCGCGCTCGCGACGCCTGGCCAGTCGCATTCACCTGGACCCGCCACCCCTTCGCCTCGCCGCTGAGTCCGAAAGCTCCGCCCAGGCTGTTATTTCGCCTCAGACTCGCAACGATCTCGTCGCCGAAGCGAACGCGCGACGAGCTTTCCCTAGCCTGACCGTTCAAACTGACCACAGACGACCATTCGCCGAGCGGACGCGTCGCAGTCAGGTTCACCGCAGCCAGATCGACGCCGGGGCGCAGGGTGACCGCGTCACCCGCAAGCCTCTCGCCTTCCCCTCGATCGCGTTCATCGGCCCGCAGAGCGGTGTCGCGCAAAACGCGCGCGCCCATCTGCAAGGTCCGTTCGCCATTAATCGACGAGCGGCGCAGATCAATTGCCAGCGACGACATTCCGCTCTGTGTCGGCCGCTGTCCGGATACCTGACCGTCATGGCTTCGAAACTGCCGCTGCAAGACCAGGTTCACCACCCTTTGCCCCGGCGCGCCTCCATAAAGGGCCCCCGCCTCGGCAGGCAGCACCTCGGCCCGAATAAGGGCGTCCGGTGGGAAACCGGTGAAGGCGCCGGGATTGGCGACGCGCTTGCCGTTGATGACAACCATAGGCGCTTCGCCGACGCCATATGCTTGACCCAGCCGCTGCAGAACCTCGCTGATGTCCCAAGCGCCCAAGGCGTCGATCTCTACGCCGTCCAGCTCGACCTCGGGCGGGACCAAGGCTGCGCCGCGGCGACCGCGAACTTCCACGTCATCGACCCTGACCGGTTCTTCTAGAGTTTGGCGCGCGGCTTGATCGGCTGCAGCTCTCGCTACGGTGGCGCGGCCCTGCTCCGTCTGCGCGACCTCCGTCTGCCCCACGACGGCTAGACTGACCAAGGGCAGCCACAACAGCATTCAATACTCCGTCGTACGCAGCACCTCGCCTGAAGGCTAATTCATATCAGGCGTCGGGTTCAGATAGATACGTTGTTGCTGAACTATCAGCGTCTAAACAAAAGAAACGCCGGGAGCTCTTGCGAACCCCCGGCGTCGGAAACGATGCAGTCATGGAAAAGACGACCGCACCATCAGGCATGATCAGGAAATTGTCAGGCCCGGCGAGCTCGTCAGCGTGCCCGTGATTTTACACGGGTTCGGCGAACCAGGAATAGTGGAAGTAGGGAAATACACGCTACTGGTTCCATTGTTCCAGTTCGTCGTGATGACGCCATTGCAGCTGCCCAGGATCGAGCTGGCGCCGATGTTGGTGATGGTGATCGAACCACCTCCGTTGGGCGTGATCGTCCAGGGGAAGCCCGACGGCGAGACCAGCAGGCCGCACTGCCAGTCGCCTGGGCTGAAGCTGCCGCCGGTGATAGTGGCCGAACTACCGTCAGCAGCCACAGTCCCGTTCAGCGACACGTTACAGTTGATGGTCGTCGACTGCTCAAGGGTCAAGGCGCCTGACAAGACAAAAGACGTACCGGCTGGACTGATCGATTGCGCCATGGCCGGAGCGGCGAAGCCCGCGATGGCCAGAACGGCGGCTGAAGCAATAGAAGCAGCTTTAAACATGTCATCTCCTCCCAAATATTTCACCAGTTAATGGTGACGAAGACACAAGACAATTGAAACAGATGTAAGTCAAATTATAAATATGATTAATTTTATATTATTCACTTTAAATTCTATAAATCACAACAACAAGCGCCGCCACCTTATTAAAGATGGCGGCGTAGGATTTAAACTTAGAATCTCTTACTTACGCTTACAGCTATCAATCTAGGATCAAGCGTGAAAACATTCGTCGTCAAACCAGTATCATCACTATTCGTGAAGGCATCCGTGATTGGCGCGTCGTCAAACAGATTCTTGACGTACGCTTGGAAAACCAAGCCGCTCGACATATTTTCCAGCGTAACGTTGACATTAACATTATCCCATGCCTTCAGGCGATCATATTGCGTATTATAGACGCGAGAATAACTGCTTCCCTGATAGTAGTAATCGCCGCGCAGCGTCAGATCCCAATCTCCAAGGAAGAATGTGTACTGGGCGCCGATGTTGGCGGTGATGTTCGGCGCATTGGGCAGCTCATTGCCGCTGAGATCCGCCTCAAAACCACGCCCCCCGTTCGGCGCATCCTTGAATGGATCGTAGGTGATGCCGAACAGACGCCAGAAGGGAACGCTGGAGGTGTAGTTGGGATCAAACGTCCCCGTGCGAAGCGAACCGCCGCACAGCGCCTGAAGCGCGAGCGTCTTCGTAATCTCTGGAAACGCCGTACCTAAGATTTTTTCGACATGCTTGGTCGGCGCGATGCAGTTCGACGGCACCTGCAGCCAGGGCCGCAACACCATCCAGTCAGGATTGCCCTGGGTTCGATTCATAACGTCGATGGAACCTTCACCATCGCCGATCTTGGTGTCCAGATAGCCGATGTTCGCATCCAAGCGCAGGTTAGGCGTCGGCTGGAACACCGTTTCCAGCTCCAATCCCATCATGCGCGCATCAAAGTTCTCGTTCAGCGAGATACGATCGACGATCTGCGACACCTGATAGTCGGTGTAGTCGTAATAGAAGGCGGTCAGATTCAACCGCACTTTTCCATCATGGAAGGAGTTCTTCGTTCCGATCTCAAAAGCGTTGACGTATTCCGGCTCAAACAACTCGGCCAACGGCTGATACTGGATGACCGACGGATTGATGTCGACGCGAGGCGGGTTAGCGCCGCCGCCCTTATAGCCCCGAGCGTAGGAGGCGTAGATCAGGGTGTCGTCCGTAAAGGGCGTCACCGGCTTCCAGTCCAGCACCAGTCGCCCGGTCAGGGCGCCCCACTGCTGCTTGACGTCCGGCAGCGCCGGATAGCCACGGCTGACATAACCGCCCGACGACGGTCCCGGATTGCCGCGATCCGCACCCAGAAGGAGTTGGCTCGGATAGGGCGTGCTGATCTTGCGATCATCGGTGTAACGCAACCCCGCCGTCAGCCGCAGGTCAGACGTCAGATCCCAATACCCCTCGCCGAAGACCGCCCAGGAACGTGTATGAACAACATTCTTGCTACGGAAGTAGTTGTGCCCGTCGCCAGCCAACTGACTGATAGGCGTCGGATCGACATAGACACATTCTTTTGGAGTTTGAGGCGTACAAGGCTGCGTAACACGCCCCTGATTTACAGGAGCACCTACAACATTATTGTAATAATATTCAGCCAAGAAAGTAAAAACGTTATTAAAAACGTAGTAATCATCATTGGATTTAAAATCCAAATAATTAGCACCGATATTAAAATTAAATCTTCCATCAAGATTTGATTGAAGTCTTAGCTCTTGAGTCCATTGACGATTGTCAGACTTACTCAAGTCTGCAGAAATCATCCTATTGGATGTACCTAGTTGTGGATCTGTATAGTAACCACCAGGCAAAGGAGAGTTAACTATAGGCTGCCCATTAATATCAAAAAGATTGTCAGTGCTGTTGAATATAGGATTTGAAACAAATCTATTATAGTCTTGAGTTGAATAGTAACCATCCTTCGAGTACGCGGTTTGAGATATCAGCTTCAGTTTATCGCTGAAGTCATACTCTACATTAAATTGCGAAACATCGTTCTTGACCCGAAAGATTGGGTCATAACTGGTCGCTACTTCTCGCAAGTTCCGTGACTGGGTCAAACCTGCATAAGGGTCCGTTCCAAGCGGCACGCCCACCACCAGCCTTCTCGAAGCATCATAGCCAAATGACGTGGCGGCGAGAAAAATATGGGCGAACGCGCCGCCGTTCGGCGCGCCATAGGCCGCGTCATCATAGAGCGAGCCGGGCAGACATCCCTGGCTCAGACGGTTCCGGATCAGGTCGGAAGTAATATTGACCGCACCCACGCGCGTCGGCCCCGGATCCCGCGTACACAACTGCTTGCCCGTGCGGGAACGCTGATCGTCTTCCTCGAAATGCTCCCAGATAAAGCTGGTGCGGAAGCGGTCCGTCGGTTCCCAAAGGGCTGAAAAGCGCGTCGACCACATGTCGCGGTCGTTCACCTGGGTGTCGTTGAAGCTGTTGTAGTCGAACCCGTCGCGCTTGGTCGCCGATCCGGCTAGACGAACGGCGAAGGTGTCGGTGATCGGTACATTGACCATGGCCGACATGCGCCGGGTGTCATAGTTGCCCGCCTCGCCCTTGACGAAACCCTCGAAGTCAAAGCCCGGCAGGTTTGGGATCATGTTGACCACGCCGCCGGTAGCGTTGCGACCATACAGCGTACCTTGTGGCCCGCGCAGCACCTCGACGCGGTTCACATCCAGATACTCCTGCTCGAACAGACGGTTTCGGATCAACGGCGTGTTGTTGAAACTGACCGCCACGGCCGGGTCGCTACTGGCCGAAATCGCCTTAGTCCCGACCCCGCGGATCGAGAAGTTGTACATGGAGAAGTTGGCCTTGGAGAAACTGACGTTCGGGATCGCCCGCATCAATTCCGACCCGCCCTCGATCTTCATGGCGTCAAGGTTTTCCGCCGACAGCGCCGTCACGGCGATCGGCACGTCCTGAATCGATTGTTCACGCTTCTGGGCCGTAACAATGATGTCGCCGACGGTGGTTGCTTCCTGTGACGGCGCGACGTCCTGAGCCAGAGCGGGGCCGGCCGCTACAGCAAGAACAACGGCAGACGCGGTGACAGCCAGACGCGCGCGATTACAGGCCGCTGAAGCCATGAAACTTATCTCCCCAGACATCGAGCGCCCTTCCCCAGGCGCGCCGACACGTTTCCCCCGTCCCGATTTATCATCTCACGGTTGGACGGTGCGACCGCAGGACTAAGGCCACACGATCCATCTATTCACTGATCTGTCAATACACTACTTACATCATTGTTCGATGACGTAGCGGAAGCTTTTGCAGCTGCGTCGCTTATCTTGCGCAATGCAGCGCAGACCCAGGTATCACATTGTTCAAACTATTTTCCTTTCGCTAACATTATTGTTAGTAATGATGAGAGCGTATTATTTTTGGGGTGCAGGCCGATGAACACGGACATCGTTATAGTCGGCGGAGGATTGGCAGGGCTGGTCGCCGCACACGAGTTGACCCGCTCGGGCAAGTACGTCGCCCTGGTTGATCAAGAGAATGCCGCCAACCTAGGCGGTCAGGCATTCTGGTCCTTCGGCGGCCTGTTCCTGGTGAACTCGCCCGAGCAACGGCGGCTGGGCGTGCGTGACAGCTTCGACCTGGCGTGGCGCGACTGGCAAGGCAGCGCCGGCTGGGATCGCCTGGGCGCCCCCTTGGCTGAAGATGAGTGGGCTGTGCAATGGGGCCGCGCATACGTGGAATTCGCAGCCGGAGAAAAACGCAACTGGCTCAGTCGACACGACATCAAACTGACGCCCATGGTCGGCTGGGCCGAACGCGGCGCGGGCAAGGCGCTCGGTCACGGCAATTCCGTTCCGCGCTTCCATGTCGCCTGGGGCACGGGAACCGGCGTATCCGAACCGTTCGCCTGTCGTGCGCGAGAGGCGGCCAAGTCTGGTCGACTGGTCTTCTATCATCGCCATCGCGTCGATCATTTGCTGGTCGAGGCCGGACGCGTGAAGGGGGTGTCCGGCGTGACTCTGGCGCCCGACGACGCGGCGCGAGGCGCCCCCTCCAATCGTCAGGTCATCGGCGACTTCACCCTGAAAGCCGACGCCGTGATCCTGGCGACCGGCGGCATCGGCGGCAACCATGAGATGGTCCGGCGCTATTGGCCCGAGCGGCTGGGCGCGCCGCCGGCACGCATGATCACCGGCGTGCCCGCCCATGTGGATGGGCGGATGCTGGACATCGCGGCCAGGGCTGGCGCGCGACTCGTGAACCGGGACCGCATGTGGCACTATGTGGAGGGTGTGCGGAACTGGGCGCCGATCTGGCCCGACCATGCGATCCGCATCCTGCCGGGACCGTCGCCTCTGTGGTTCGACGCCCTGGGGCGGCGCCTGCCCTTCCCGGCCCTGCCCGGCTACGACACCATCGCCACGCTGAAATATCTGCGGACCACTCCTGATCTGGCTGAGCATGACCACTCCTGGTTCATCGTCACCGAGACCATGCTGGCCAAGGAGTTCGCCCTGTCGGGCTCGGAGCAGAACCAGGACATCACCAACCGCAACCTGCTGGGCGTCTTGCGTTCGCGCCTGGGCAAAGCCGCGCCTCGAGAAGTCGTCGCCTTCCGCGACAAGGGCGCCGACTTCGTGGTCGCCGACGATCTGGAGGCATTAGTCGGGAAGATGAACGGCCTGACCGACAGACCGCTGCTGGACGCCGCCCTGATCCGCGCCCAGATCGAGGACCGCGACGCCCAGACGGCCAATCCCTACGCCAAGGATGCGCAAGTTCAGGGCATTCACAACAGCCGGCGCTATCGCGGCGACCGCTGGGCGCGCACCTCGATGCCGCACAGGGTGCTGGACCCGACGGCCGGGCCGCTGATCGGGGTCAAGCTGCACATCCTGACGCGCAAGTCTCTGGGCGGACTGCAGACGGATCTCTCCAGCCGCGTGCTAACGCCGGACGGAACGCCGCTGGAAGGACTCTACGCCGCAGGCGAAGCTGCGGGCTTCGGCGGCGGCGGATTGCATGGTTACAATGCGCTGGAGGGCACCTTCCTGGGCGGCTGCATATTCTCGGGACGGGCGGCGGGGCGCGCGCTGGCGGGCCAGGCCTAAGAGGGACAATCGCGCCGCCATCTGGCGCACGGGGAGAAACGACGCATGGATTCCGCAATGGCCACCATCGGCCTGCCCGTCGCGCTGGGCATCATCATGTTCGGCCTGGGCCTCGGACTGACGCCCGCAGACTTCGCCCGCGTGGCCCAGAGGCCCAAGGCAGCCGGCGTGGCCCTGGCCTGCCAGTTGCTGTTGCTTCCGGTCATTTGCTTCGGGCTGGTGCTGCTGTTCCGCCTGCCGCCCGTCCTGGCGGTCGGCATGATGCTGCTGGCCGCCTCCCCCGGCGGGACGACGGCCAATCTCTACAGCCATTTGTTCCGGGGTGATGTGGCGCTGAACATCAGCCTGACGGCCATCAACTCGGTCATCGCCGTGGTGACCTTGCCGGTCGTGGTCAATCTGGCGATCGCCTTCTTTCAGCCGGGCGACCTGCATGTCGGCCTGCAGTTCAGGAAGACGATCGAGGTCTTCATGATCGTGCTGGCTCCGGTGGCGCTGGGGATGCTGGTGCGCGGATGGCGGCCCGCCTTCGCGGCCGCCATGGACAAGCCGGTGCGCATCGCCTCCATTCTGATCCTAGTGCTGGTCATCGTCGGCGCCGCCGCCTCCAGCTTCGATGTGTTGATGAGCCAGATCGGCAACCTAGCGGGCATCACCGTGGCCTTCTGCCTCCTCAGCCTGGGCGTCGGCTACGGCGTGCCGCGCCTGCTCAGGATCGAGCGCCCGCAAGCCGTCGCCAGCGCCTTCGAAGTCGGGCTGCATAACGCCACCCTGGCCATCGTCATCGCCCAATCCGTGCTGAACAGTTCTGAGATGACGCTGCCCGGCGCCGTTTATGGCGTACTGATGTTCCCGCTGGCGGCGGCCTTCGGCTTCCTGATCACGCGCGGGAAGACCGAACCCGCCTAATCCCGCAGTTCACGGCGCAGCACCTTGCCGACATTGGTCTTGGGCAAAGGCTCGTCGCGGAAGATGATGATGCGAGGGACTTTATAGGCCGTCAGCCGCTCGCGGCAGTGGGCGACGATCATCGCCTCCGTCAGTTCGGGCGAGCGCGGCACGATGACGACCTTGATCCGCTCGCCCTGAACCGGATCAGGAACGCCGACAGCGGCTACCTCGTCCACCAGGGGGTGGGCCGCCACCACATCCTCGACCTCGTTCGGATAGACGTTGAAGCCGGACACCAGGATCATGTCTTTGATCCGGTCGACTAGCCGCACCCGGCCGTCCGCCTGCATAACGCCCACGTCGCCTGTCGCCAGCCAGCCATCAAGCGTCAGAACCTTGGCCGTCTCCTCCGGTCGGTTCCAATAGCCGCGCATGACCTGGGGGCCGCGCACGTATAGTTCGCCCGGCTCGTCGATCCCGCACCAACTTCCGTCGTCACGACGCATCCGCACCTCGGTAGAAGGCACAGGAAGCCCGACCGTGCCGTCGAAGCCCATCGTCTCCGGCCGCTCGATATCCACATAGCCGATGCAGACCACCGGCGAGGTTTCGGTCAGGCCATAGCCTTCGATCAGCGGCGCGCCGGTCACGCTCTGCCAAGCCTCGGCCACCGACGCCTGAGTCGCCATGCCCCCGGCCACGGTCAGGCGCAGATCCGAGAAGTCGCGATCACGGAAGGCCTCATTCTTGAGCAACCCGGCGAACAGGGTGTTGAGGCCGGTAAAGGCCGCGAACCGCTCCTTCCTCAGCACCCACTCTACCCGCTTCGCATCGCGCGGATTAGCGATCAGGATGTTGCGTCCGCCCACGCCCACGAACATCAGCAGGTTCGCCGTCAGGGAGAAGATATGATAGAGCGGCAGCATGGTGACATTGCCCACCACCTGATCCTCAGGGATCTGGGCCATGATCCAGGCGCGCCCCTGCAGAACATTGGCGATGATGTTCCGATGGGTCAGCATGGCTCCTTTGGCCACGCCAGACGTACCCCCCGTATATTGCAGGAAGGCGAGGTCTTCCGCCTTCGTCTTGACCGGCTTCAGCGACAGTCGCCGCGCCCGACGCATCACGGCGGGCCAGCGTTCAGCCTGCGGGACGCACCACTTAGGCACCAGCTTTTCGACATGGCGCAGCAGGGCGGTGATCGCCGTCCCCTTCACCGGCCCCATCATGTCGCCCATGGCCGTGACGACGACATGGCGGATGTCCGTCCCCACGATCGCCTGTTCAAGAGTGGCGGCGAACATTTCCATCACGACGATGGCGACCGCGCCGCTGTCCTTGAGCTGATGCTGCAACTCGCGCGGCGTGTAGAGCGGGTTGACGTTGACCACCACCGCCCCGGCGAACAGCACGCCGAACAGCGCCACCGGATACTGCAGGCAATTCGGCATCATCAACGCCACCCGGTCGCCGGGCCGCACGCCCTTGGCCTGCAACCAAGCCGCAAAAGCTCGCGCTTCCGAAAGCGTCCGCCCATAGGTCACGCCCGAACCCATGCTGACGAAGCCGACGCGGTCCGCATATTTTCGGGCGTCCGCCGCGAACAATTCGCCGACCGAGGACCACTGCGCCAATTCGTCGTCGATCGTCGCCGGCACGTCGGGTCGATAGGCGCGCGTCCAGAATCGCTCAGCCCACAGGCGATCGGCGTCGGTCTGCGTCACATCCAGCGCCACGCTCATTTCTCGATCACGGCGACGACGCCCTGCCCCCCGGCTGCGCAGATTGAAATTAGGCCGCGCCCCTTGCCCGCCCGGTTCAGCATGTGCGCCAGATTGCCCAGGATACGCCCGCCCGTCGCCGCGAACGGATGCCCCGCCGCCAGGGACGAGCCGTGGATGTTCAACCGCTCCCGGTCGATGGGGCCCGGCGCCCGATCTAGTCCCAGCCGGGTGCGCGCATAGTCGTCGCTTTCCCAAGCCTTGAGGGTGCAGAGCACCTGGGCGGCGAAGGCCTCGTGGATTTCATAGAAGTCGAAATCCTGAAGCGTCAGTTCCAGCTTAGCCAGCATTCGCGGCACGGCGTAGGCAGGCGCCATCAGCAGGCCTTCCTCGCCGCTGACGAAATCCACGGCCGCCGTCTCGCCTGCCCTTATCCAGGCCAGGATCGGCAGTCCCCGCGCCTTCGCCCATTCCTCGCTGGCCAACAGCACTGTCGAGGCGCCGTCCGTCAGCGGGGTGGAATTGGCGGCCGTCAGCGTGCCGTTCTCACGATCAAAGACCGGCTTCATCGCCGTGACCTTGGCCGGGTCAATATCAGGCCGCAGATTGTTGTCGCGCTTCAACCCGTTGAAGGGAGAGACCATCTCGTCGAACAGCCCCGCCTCATAGGCCGCCGACATATTGCGATGGCTGCGGATCGCCAGGGCGTCCTGCTCCTCGCGCGGGATGGCCCAGTGCTTGGCCATCAGCTCGCAATGCTCGCCCATCGACAGGCCCGTGCGCGACTCGGCGTTGCGCGGCGGCTCAGGCCGGAAGGGCGCAGTCAATCCCGCTCGCGACAGGGCCCCCAACCGGCCCAACATCGTTTTCTCACGGTTGGCGGCCAACAAGGCGCGGCGGAAACCTTCATTCAGAGCGATCGGCGCATCCGAAGTGGTGTCCACTCCGCCCGCAATCCCGACCTCGATCTGGCCCAGGGCGATCTTGTTGGCGACCAGTATGGCCGCCTCCAGGCCGGTGCCGCAGGCCTGCTGCACGTCATAGGCGGGCGTGTCGTGGCCCAGCGTCGTCCCCAGCACGCTTTCGCGCGTCAGAGCGATGTCCCGCGAGAGCTTAAGCACAGCGCCCGCCGCCACCTCGCCCAGCCGCAGGCCATGAAGGTCATAGCGGTCGATCAGGCCCTGCAGGGCTGCTGTCAACATGTCCTGGTTCGACGCCTCGGCGTAGGCGGTGTTTGACCGGGCGAAGGGAATACGATTGGCGCCGATGATGGCGACACGGCGTGGCGAGGACAGGGTCAGCATCAGACGATGATCTCCAATGGGGCCAGGGCGCTCAGGCGTCCTCGCATATGAAGGCGCTCGCCCGTCGGATCGCGCACCTCGAAATCGCGATGGTTCGGCGCCGTGAACAACGCCGCCGCGCCGGGCAGCAGCAGCGGAGTGCGGAAGGAAACCTCGATCTCGGCCGCCTCCAGCCCATCGGGCGGCGTCAGGGCGGCCAGCGCCCGCGCCTGGGTCCACATGCCATGGGCGATGGCGCGCGGAAAGCCGAACAGCCGCGCCCCAAGGGCAGAGGTATGAATAGGGTTGGCGTCCCCGGACACCCGCGCATATCGACGCCCCAGATCGCCAGGAAGCGACCAAGACTGATGCTGCGTCATTTTGGCCGCCGCTTCCATCTCCGGCGCCGCAGCGCCGCACCCAGCGCCGCCGCGCTTCAAATAAAGGCTCTCGGCCTCCCAGACGACCACGCCGTCCCGCCCCATCGTGGTCAGGATGCTGAACGCCTGCCCGCGCTCATGCGACATCAGGCGACCGAAGCGGACATGCGGACTCAACGCCTCGCCCGGCCTCAGCCTCGCATATTGGCGAATGCGGTTATGCAGGTGCACCAAACCCGCCAAGGGAAACGGAAAGTCCGAGCGCATCATCAGACGCAAATGCATCGGAAAGGCCAGGATGTGCGGCCAGGTCAGGGGCACGCCCTGAGCGGTCACGAAACCGCACAGCCGTCCGTAGGCTCCGATCGCATCGGCATCCAGACGCAGCGGCTGCGCCGCTAGTTCCGCCTTCGGTAGGTCGCAGCCCCCCGTTTCACCACGCAACACGCCCCGTATCGCGCCGCCCGCCAATTGCAGCATGGAGACCGGGGCGGCCGCCTCTGCTCCCCTCATCTTTTCGCCCTCCGCATCCGTCAGGCCCCAAGCAGGCTCTGACCGCAGACGCGCACCACTGCGCCGTTCACGCCGCCGTTGTCCGCCTCCGCCAGCCACAAGGCGGTCTCGGCCACGTCGATCGGCTGGCCGCCCTGCCCCATACTGTTCATCCGTCGTCCCGCTTCACGAATGGCGAAGGGGATGGCGGCGGTCATGCGAGTCTCGATAAAGCCTGGTGCAATGGCGTTGACGGTGATCGCGTCGCCCGCCTCGGCCGCCAGCCGCCGCACCGCGCCGATCCACGCCGCCTTGGACAGGGCGTAGTTGGACTGGCCCTTGTTCCCCGCGATGCCGCTGAGCGAGGACACCGCTAAGATCCGCCCGTTAGGTCGAATCAGCCGAGCGCCCAATAAGGCGCGTGTCAGAGTTAGCGGCGCACCCAGGTTGACGGCCATGACGCTATCCCACTCGGGCGCCGACATTCTGGCCAGCGTGCGATCACGCGTAATCCCTGCGTTGTGGATCACCGCATCATAGCCGTCCGCCACCCGCGCCGCCTCAACCAGACGTTCCGCCGCATCGGCCGCAGTAATGTCGACGCTTAACGCCTCGGCCCCGATCTGGGCGGCTAAAGCATGCAAGTCAGCCTGCGCGCCAGGCGCGTCAAGCGCGGTCACTGCACAGCCTTCGGCTGCGAACAGCCGCGCCATGGCCGCACCGATCCCGCGCGACGCGCCGGTGATCAGGACTCGCCTCCGGTCAGCGGAAATCGACGTAGACGCCGCCGCGCCGATCGTAATCACCTGGCCCGAAACATAGGCCGAGCGCGGCGACAGGAAGAAGCCCAAGCTGGACGCCGCGGCCTCTTCCGCGTCCGACGCGATCCGCAGAAGTTGCGCCGTCCCGCCCTCGCGCGCCTCCTTGGCCAGGGAGCGGACAAAGCCCTCCACTCCCCGCTGAACCGCCTCCCCCTCGGCGTCCGTCATGCTTTCGGGCGGTCGGCCGATCACCACCATGCGACCGCAAGGTCCAAGGCGGCGCACCGCCTCATGAAAGAAGCGATAGAGGTCCGCGGCGCCGGACGTCTGGTCGATGTCGGAGGCGTCGAAGATCAACCCGCCATAGCGCGCGCCTTCATCAGGCGTCGTATGAAGATCGACGCCCCACTGGCCCGCCAGTCGATGCAGAAGCGATGACAACCGCCCGCCGCCGCCCAGCAGCAGGGGGCCGACAGGCGACGCTCCGGCCTCAGCCCTGCGGCGCAACGGCAAGGGGCGCGGCAAACCCAGAGCACCGGTCAACCAGCCGCCCATACCGCTGTTGGCGAAGTCCAGATAACGATCCGACATCAGGCGGCCTGCCGCCCCTTGCCCGTCGTCCCGGGACGATCCGACGCCGCCTCACGACCGGCCAGCCCCTCCGCCAGGCCGAAGTCCTGCGGAAAGTCGTCGACCATGATCGCCTGGATCGCCACCTCGGCATAGCGCGCGATCAGCACGCTTTCATCGGCGTCGATCAAGCCTTGCATCTCGGCCTCTCGCGCCCAGTCCGCCAGTCGTGTGAGATCCTGCGGCGCGCGAGACAAGCGCCCGGTCCTGATCGCCGATTTCAGCCGCGCTTCGACAGCCTCCACCTGCGGATACAGGTCGAAGGCCACGAGGACGGCGGCGATGGGATCGACCTCCAGGCTGGCGCTCCACGATCCAGCCACCAGCCGATCTCGCGCAGGGCCATGGCGCTGGATCAAACCCGCGACCTCGGCGGCGCACTTGTCGCTGGGCGTCGGCGACTTCAGGCCGAACGGCGCCCCCGCCAGTTTCAGGAACAGGGCCGCGCCCCGGCTCGGGTGATTGGCCAGCAGGTCACGCCAGGCCGTCGTCGCACGGTTCAATGCGTCCTGCACCGCCCAATGAATGAAAGGCAGGTCTTCGGCCGGACGCCCCTCGTCCTCAAAACGCTTCAGCGCCGCCGACAGGATGAAAAGCTGGGACAGCATATCGCCCAGTCGCCCCGTCAGAGCGCCCTTGCGCTTCAAGGTGCCGCCGACCGTCGCCATCGAGACGTCCGAGGCCAACGCCAGCAGGGTCGAAAGCCGCGTCGCCTGTCTGTAATAACGACGCAATTCAGGTGCGGCGTCGCGCGGCGCCGTGATCAGCGCGCCGCCGGTCAGGCTGAACCCGACCGCCCGCGCCATATTGCCCAGCACGAAGCCGACATAGCCGAACAGGGCGCGATCAAACGCCTTCAAGTCCTGCACCTCGGCTGTCCGCATCATCGGCAGGACATAGGGATGGCAACGGATCGCGCCTTGGCCGTAGATGATCAAGGTGCGCGTCATGATGTTGGCGCCCTCGACTGTGATGGCGACCGGAATCTGCTGATAGGCGCGGGCCAGGAAGTTGCCAGGGCCCATGCAGACGCCCTTGCCTCCGATCACGTCCATGCCGTCATTGACGATAATGCGAGCGCGTTCGGTCACATGATATTTGGCGATGGCCGAGACGACCGAAGGCTTCTCGCCCTGATCCAGCGCCGCCGCCGCCAACCGCCGCACGGAGTCCGTAGCGTAAAGATGCCCCGCCATCCGAGCCAGGGCCTCCTGCACGCCCTCAAAGGCGCCGATCGGCTGGTTGAACTGGCGACGGATGGCGACATAGGCGCCGACCATGCCCACGGCCAGCTTGGACATCCCCACGTTCGAGGACGGCAGGGAGATGGCCCGACCCGCCGCCAGACACTCCATCAGCATCCGCCAGCCGGCGCCGACCTGCTCACGCCCGCCGATAACCATCTCCATCGGCACGAAGACATCATCGCCCTCGATCGGACCGTTCTGGAAGACAGCGTTCAGGGGCCAATGGCGCCGCCCGATCCGCACGCCCGGATGCTCGCGCGGGATCAGGACGCAGGTGATCCCCGGTTCATCGCCCTGATCCAGCAGGCCGTCGGGATCAACCGCACGGAAGGCCAGGCCGATCACCGTCGCGATGGGCGCCAGGGTGATGTAGCGCTTGCGCCAGGTGATGCGGAAGCCCAACGTCTCTCGCCCCTTCCACATGGCCTTGCAGACCACGCCGGTGTCGGTGATCGAAGCGGCGTCTGAACCCGCAAAGGGGTTAGTCAGGGCAAAGCAAGGAATCTCTTCCCCGCGCGCCAGTCGCGGCAGATAGTGGTTCTTCTGCTCTTCCGTGCCGTAGTGCAGCAGCAGTTCGGCCGGTCCGAGAGAGTTCGGCACCATCACCGACACCGCCGCCGCCGAACAGCGCGTCGACAGCTTCTGAATCACCTGGCTGTGGGCGTAGGCCGAAAAGCCCAGACCGCCGTAGGCCCTTGGGATGATCATGCCCAAGAACCCCTTGTCCCGCGCATAGGCCCACGCCTCAGGCGACAGATCCTGCCAGACGGCGGTGCTGTCCCAGTCGTTGGACAGGTCGCACAGCCGTTCGGTCTCTACGTCGAGAAAGGTCTGCTCTTCATCCGTAAGGCGTGGCGCAGGCGTCGCCAGCAGACGCTTCCAGTCCGGCCGTCCCGAGAACAACTCGGCGTCCCACCAGACGTTGCCGGACTCGATCGCCGCCTGCTCGGTCGCGCTCATACGCGGCATAATGCGACGAAACACGCTCATCACCGGGCGAGACAGCAAGGTGCGGCGTACAGGCCGGATAAGCAGCAACACCAGCAGGGCCGCGACAGCCGCGCCCGACACGATCCAAATCCACATGAACGATCCTTCCGCCCCAGCGACAGGCGAAGTCGCTCAGACTGTCTTCCATTGTCCTGAAAGGAGGAAACGCGGCCGCCCCGCCCGCGCTCCCTCGCTCGCGCCTCAGCCCTTGCCGCCCAGGTAGGCGTTTCGAACCGCCGCAGGCACGCGTTCGTAGACGTCCGGCCTGCGAATACGCAGGCGAAGCCGCGCCTGATCCAACGGTTCTGCGAGCAAGGCTTCGTAGTCCTGTCCCGGAAGCCAGGCCGCACGGCGCCCGTCGCGCCAGGCCTGAAACACCGCCCGGGCGCATGGATAGCCGGTGCGCGCTCGCGCGAACTGCACAGCGATCGCCGCCGCGATCAGGCCAAAGCCGGAGCTCCGCGTCTGCGGCAGAGAAAAGGCCACAACGCAGGCTTCGCCCAGAGCGTCGGTGTGATAGCCCGTCAACACGTGCCAGATGTCGTGCACGTCTCGCAGGCGTCGCCCGTACCAGGCGCGCGGATGCGCGGCTTCGATCTCGCTGTCCGTCACCTTGCGGCTTTCTTCAGCGAGGCCATAAGCGGAGAAATCCTGCGAGACGATGAAATCTAGATAGGCCGCCCCGACGCTGCCTGCCGGCATGGTCTTCAACCACTCCCGATCCTGCAGTCGGTCCGCCAATTCCAAACGGCGATACGCCTGAACGCCGCCTTCGGAGGAGTTCAGCAACTTCGCATAGCCCCAGTCCACAGAACGTCCCGCCAAGGCGTTCATGATCTCGAACACCTGTTCGGTGTCATCCTTGTCCGCCACCAGCCGACGTATCGCGCGCGCTGCACGAACGGGCTGAACTCTACGTTTCAGCGTACGAGAGGCTTCGCGAAAGCCCGTTATGGCTCCACTATCATCAAGCGCCGTCGCGACCATGGCTTGCAGTCTCCTTGGACGACTCGTAAGACACGTTACCTACATGGATGTCATTTACATAAATGTCAATTAAAATCGCTGATAAGCCGCGCCGCAGACGGCGATCGCCCGAGGAAGCCCGCCGCGAAGCCTTGGCGTCAGCGCGCGACCTCCTGCTCTCCGGCGGACCGAACGCCGTGACCCTGGCTGCGGTCGCGGGAGAAATAGGCGTCACCCACGCCAATCTGATCCACCATTTCGGCTCAGCCGCCGGACTGCAGTCGGCGCTCATGGGCTCAATGGTCGCCGATCTCAACGACGCCTTGGACGCCGCAGTCGCCAGGCTTCGGACAGACGAAGGCGCTCCATTGGAGCTCATCAACGCCGTCTTCGACGCCTTTTCGACCGGCGGCGCAGGCCGACTGGCGGCCTGGATCGCATTGTCTGGAGACCTGTCCCATCTCGAACCCGTTCGAGAGGCCGTTCAGAATTTGGTTGTCGCCATCCAGGAAAAGATCGGCCTGGGCGGCGATCGATCAGACGAGATCATCGGCTCGGCCGTTCTCTTCATTGCGCTCAGCGCATTCGGCGAAGCGATGATCGGCGACCCTTTACGGGAGATGCTGGGTCAATCGGACGATGCCAGCCGCCGCGTCGTGGCCAGCTTGCTGCCTGCCTTCCTCACCATGCATCCACGCACGTGAGATCAAAAGAAAGCCCGACGCAATGAGCATCGGGCCGAAAGTCGTTTGGTGATGGTGGGTGTCCTCGAAGAAAGAAGACTGCCCCTTGATCAACCGGTTTGGTTAATGCCGCATTAACGACGATCAGGCCTGAAATTCATGCGCCTGCATCAGGAAACCAGGTCGTCTGGCGCGCAGCGCCTGACAACTGGCGTGTGACCCGCCACCCTTCTCCTGCTCGCTCAACCCGATCAGGGGACGCGCCAGGGCCCGGATAGCGGAATATCCGCCCCTCTACCTCGATATCGCTCGCGCGATCTCCCACAGCAGGAACGACAACGCTCCAACGACCATGCGAATCCGCCACGCCCTGGGCCGTTCCTCCTCCGGCTTGGACCGCGACTTTTCGGCCAGGGTCAGCGCGGCCCGAGGCGATCAGACCGCGACCGTCGCCGTCCAAGGCGTCCAAGGTCGGTCCTGGCGTCAGGCGCAGGCTGGCGCCGCCGTCGGTCAACAAGGCGGCCAGACGCCCGCCTTCCCCGACCACCAGCAGACGTTGCGGTCCCGGCGTCGTCGCCTGCCCGATCTGGATCTCAGGCGTCAGAATCTGCCCGACCGCGGCAGGACCGACATGCAGCTCGAATCGCCCCTGCGCATCCGCGGCGGCGGCCACAGCAGAACCATCAGCGCCGCTGAGGATCACGCGCGCGCCAGGCGCGGCTTCTCCTCGCACCAAGACGCCTCCAGACGCCTGGGACAACACGCTGGTGATGCGCGGCGTCGCCATCCAGTCGCCGTCCTGCACTTCGGCCGTATCGGCTTCCGCATCGCTCTTGGGAGCGCCGCACGCCGAAAGCGCCGTCGCCAATCCCAGCGCCAGGCTCAAACTCAGTCGCAGGCCGATCCTTCGTTCCATCCTGTCCCGCATCGCTATAAGGCTGTGTGTCCAGATAGACGGCTCCGTTCGCTTGGCCCAGCCCCTTCAACCCGGCCCGCTTGGCGCTCCCCGCCTGTCTTCACTTGCCGCCCGAGGTCACCAAAGGTTCCATGTCCCTGCCCTCCGTCAACATCGCCCCGTTCGAGGGCCAATCCGTCTGCCTGTTCTGCGGCTCTTCCGACGGGACCGACCCGCGCTACATCCAGGCGGCCGCGGAGTTCGGCAAGGCTGTAGCCGAGGCGGGTTGGCGCTTCGTCTATGGCGGCGGCGGCGTGGGCCTGATGGGCGCTTCGGCTCGCGCAGCGCATGAAGCCGGCGGCCGCGTCGTCGGCATCATGCCCGCCTTCCTGCGCAGCCGTGAACGCCTGTTCGACGATGTGGAGACGATCGTCGTCACCTCCATGCACGAGCGCAAGCAGCTGATGTACGACGAATCCGACGTCTTCGTCGTCGCGCCCGGCGGCGTCGGCACGCTGGAAGAGGTCGTGGAGCTGCTGTCGTGGAAGCGGCTGGACCTGCACGCCAAACCCGTCATCTTCCTGAATCTGGACGGTTTCTGGGACGGCTTCTTCACCCTGATCGAACATACGGTCGAAAAGGGCATGACGCCGGCCAGCTTCCTGGAGGCCTATGTCAGCGTCGATTCGGTCGAGGGCGCGATCGAAGCCATGAAATCAGCTCAGGACACGCCCCACTTGCAACATGATCGTCGGTAAGTAAACGTGCGTCAGTAACGCCGGTCCGTCAGGCGAGAAGCTGGATTGACAGTTTTCTTAAAAAACGGCCTATGGCGATGCTGGGCGTGCGCCCCACCCTTATCGGAGACTGTTCATGCGTGCTCTTCTCGCCGCCGTCGCCCTGTTCGCGGCCGCCCCTGCCCTCGCCCAGGCCCCGGCCACCAGCGCCACCCTGGCTGACGCCGCCAAGGCCCCGACCGGCCGTGTGATCGTCGACGGCGCCACCTGGCGCTGCGAAGGCGACGCCTGCACCGCCACCGGCGGCTCCAACCAGCCCGCGACGCGCGCGTGCCGCCGCGTGGTCGCCAAGCTGGGTCCGGTGACCAGCTTCTCCTACAAGGGCCAGGCCCTGAGCGCAGAAGAGATCGCCGCCTGCAACGCGGGCTGATCCAGCTTCAACCCTGAACGAAAAAAGGCCGCCTTCACGACGAAGGCGGCCTTTCTTGTATCCGTTGGACGGACCGTCAGGCGGTTTCGCCCTTCAGGCGCTCGATCATGCGTTCGCGCCCGATCAGCGGGATCATGGCCGCCATGTCCGGTCCATGCGCCTGGCCCGTCAGAATCAGACGGAGCGGCATGAACAGACCCTTGCCCTTGGCGCCGGTCTTGTCCTTCACCGCCGAGGTCCAGGCCGACCAGGCGTCGGCGTCGATGGTTTCGGGCAGCAGTTCCAGAGCAGCGGCGGCGAAGGCGGCGTCCTCGATCACCGGCGTCACCGGTCCCGTGACGACCTTCGCCATCTCAACAACATCGCCGAACTTGCTGAGGTTGCCCTTCACCGTGTTCCAGAAGGCCTCGCCCAGATCGACGCCCAGGGCTTCCAGGCGCGGCTTGGCGGCGGCGTAGTCGATGGCGTGCACCGCCTGGGCGTTCAGGCGATCCAGATCGGCCGTGTCATAGCGGGCGGGCGAACGCCCCATCTTGGAGAAGGCGAAGGCCTCGCCCAGTTCCTGCAGCGAAGCGGCGACCTCCAGATTGTCCGAAGTGCCGATCTTGCCCAGATGGCTGGTGATGGCGATCGGCTCATAGCCATCGGCGCGCATGTCCATGATGGCCAGCGAGCCCAGACGCTTGGACAGGGCCGTGCCGTCAGCGCCGACCAGCAGCGGCATGTGAGCGAATCCGGGAACCCTGGCCCCCAGCGCCTCGAAGATCTCGATCTGGGCGCCGGTGTTGGTGACGTGGTCCTCGCCTCGGATGATGTGGGTGATCTCCATGTCGATGTCGTCGACGACCGACGGCAGCGTATAGAGGAACAGGCCGTCCTCGCGGATAAGCACCGGGTCGGACATGGAGGCGGTGTCCACCTCGGCGTGACCACGCGCCAGGTCTTCCCAGGCGACGCGCTTGCCTTCCAGCTTGAAGCGCCAGTGCGGACGGCGGCCCTCGGCCTCTAGCGCGGCCTTTTCAGCATCTGTTAGCGACAAGGCGGCGCGGTCATAGATGGGCGGCAGGCCGCGCGACAGCTGCACCTTGCGGCGGCGGTCCAGTTCATCGGCCGTCTCATAGCAGGGGTAGAGGCGGCCATCGGCCTTCAAGCGGGCGGCGGCCTCTTCATAACGGTCGAACCGCTTGGACTGGTTGTAGCGCTCGTCCCAGGTCAGGCCGAGCCACTTCAGGTCGATCTCGATGTTGTCTTCCGACTCCTGCGTCGAACGGACCAGGTCAGTGTCGTCGATGCGCAGCACGAAGGCGCCGCCCTGCCCCTTGGCGAACAGCCAGTTCACCAGAGCCGTGCGGACATTGCCGACGTGCAGCTTACCCGTGGGAGACGGAGCGAAACGAACCTTGACGGACATGAGGATCCTGCGAGCCTGAAAGCGAAGGCGGCCGGGCGGCCCGCCGCGAACCATGATGATCCGGGCAGAGCGTCCAGTCTCTGAAAACGTCGAAAAGGCGTCGCACCTGTGCAGGCGCGACGCCGTTCCGATAAGGGTCTAGGTCGATCACGGCCCCCTCGAAGTCAAGAGAGGCGCGTGCGGAAACCTGATCAGGACTGAGCGGGCTTCTGGTCTAGGATTTCGATCAGCGACCAGCGGATCGAAGACGCGTCGGCCGGGGGATTGGCGACCGGCGTACCGCGAACGCGCAGGCGGTATTCCACGCCCGGCTTATGCTCGAAGCCTTCGTAACCGAAATAGTGCAGCTCCCAGGGCGCGCTCTCGGTCTCACGCACCTGCAGGCAGGTCGTCCGCGCCACGCCCGCCGTGCATGGGCGCACTTCAGAGGCCACGTAGACAACCTTCTCTACGACGCCGCCCAGGCCCGCAGGACGCGTGGGGTCGACAGCAGATGTCTGAGCGCAGGCCCCAAGCGCCAACAAAGCGACAGCCGGAAGAGAGGCGAACGTACGGGTCATGAAACATCCTTGCATAAATTAAGAGCAACGACGGCAGATCAACGCCGTCGCAGCGCCTATCGCAGCGCAAAATGGCTCAAGCTTGGAGCAAACCCGAACTTTTCGTCATTTGACGAAAGTTTGCATCGCTTCAGTCGTCGCGGTGGACCCGCTCACGACGTTCGTGCCGCTCCTGAGCCTCCACCGACAAGGTCGCCGTCGGGCGAGCCTCCAGACGACCCAGCCCGATCGGCTCGCCGGTATCCTCACAGTAGCCGTAGGTGCCGTCCTCGATCCGGCGCAGCGCATCATCGATCTTCGAGATCAGCTTGCGTTGCCGGTCGCGAGTCCGAAGCTCCAGCGCGCGATCGGATTCCGATGAGGCCCGATCCACCAAGTCAGGATGGTTCTCGGTCTCGGCTTTCAGATTGGTGACAGTGCCCTTCGACTCGCGAAGAATGTCGTCTTTCCAGGACAAAAGCTTGTTCTTGAAATAGGCGACCTGCCGTTCGTTCATGAACGGTTCGTCGTCGGTCGGCCGATAAACAGCCGTATCCCCGGACACTACAGAGGCCAATGCGGTCATCGCACTCACACTCGTTCTCTATCGCGCCCCCCTGCGGCGCATGGGCCGTATAGGCAAGCGCAAGAGTCGCGGCAATGGCGCTCGCGAGTCCGTGATATGGCTAAGCTGCGCTTCCGTAGAGGCAGTGTGACGAATTATCCTCACAAAGCCCCGGAAATCCGGGGTTCAGCCGAAGTTTCAACGCCTTCAGGAGCGCGATCGACTCATTTCCGCTTTCGCCAATTCTACCGAAGCGCGCAGATCGATCTGATCCAGCACAGCCTTCAGGCCCGGCTCAGCCTCTGCATCGCGCTCTTCGCGCAGGTCGCGGGCCAAACGCCCAAGGGCTGCCGCTCCGTCCTGACCGCCCAACAGCGCCAGCTTCAGCTCGTCCAGTCGATCCAGCAGGCCCGAGCCCCGGCGAATGGCGCGACGGCGGCGCTCCATCGGGTCTTCCACGCCCTGCAACGCCATCAGAGCAGCAGCGCTCGCGACGCCTGACGCGGATGAGGTCGCGCCGGCCTGAGCCGCAGAGACCGCGCCTCCGGTCGTCGGCAGGGCGAAACCGCCCGCGCCACGCGCAGCGGGTCGCGCAGCCGGCGTCGAAGCGGCGCCCAAGGGTCCAGTGACCTTCATGCAAGACGTCTCCTTCTACGTTTTGCACCCTGCACTCAGGGGCTGAAGCCTTGGTTAACAGCCCGGCAAAACCTGCCGTCAGGCGCCGGGTCGAAAATCGATCAATGTTGAATTTACTCGCATTTTTCTCCGGCACGATCCTCGCATGGTTAATGATGAACGCTCACGCAGGGACGTCTGTCGTATGCAGAAGTTGCTTACCGCCCTTATCGGCCCGGCCATCGCGGCCCTGGTTCTCGCCGCCCAGCCGGGCGTGGCTGAGGCCCAGTCGCGCATCAAGGACATCGTCTCCATCGAGGGCGTCCGCTCGAACCAGCTGGTCGGCTACGGCTTGGTGGTCGGCCTGAACGGCACCGGCGACAGCGTCCGCAACTCGCCCTTCACCCGCCAGTCGCTGGAGGGGATGATGGAGCGCCAGGGCGTCAACATCCGCGGCGCCAACCTGAACACCAAGAACGTGGCCGCCGTCATGGTCACGGCCGAGCTGCCGCCCTTCGCCACGCCCGGCTCACGGCTGGACGTCAGCGTTTCGGCCATGGGCGACGCCAAGAGCCTGCTGGGCGGCACGCTGCTGGTCACGGCTCTGCAGGGCGCTGACGGTGAAATCTACGCCGTGTCGCAAGGCTCGGTTCAGACCGGCGCCGTTTCGGCCTCGGGCGGCTCCGGCTCCTCGATCACCCGCGGCGTTCCCACGGCGGGCCGCATCGCCTCGGGCGGCGTGGTCGAGCGCGAGACCGGATTCGACCTCGGCTCCATGCCGGTGGTGCGCCTGAACCTGCGCAATCCGGATTTCACCACGGCCCAGCGCATCGCCGCCGCCATCAACCAGACCTACCCCCAGACCGCCTTCGCCGAGAACGGCACCGTGGTCGCCATCCGCGCGCCCCAGAACTTCGGCATGGCCGGCTTCCTCAGCCGGGTCGAGAACCTGCCGGTCCAGATCGATTCCCCAGCCAAGGTCATTATCGACGAGGTCAACGGCGTCATCGTCATGGGCGAGGCCGTGCGCATCTCCACCGTCGCCGTCGCGCAGGGCAATCTGACCGTCTCGGTGCAGGAGACGCCCCTGGTCAGCCAGCCCGAGCCCTTCAGCCGCGGCGGCCAGACGGTGGTCGTGCCCCAGTCTGACATCAGCATTTCCGAAGAGACCGGCCGTCAGATGCGGATCGTGGGCGGCTCGACCTCCTTGTCCACCCTGGTCAACGGCCTGAACGCCCTGGGCGTCAGCCCGCGCGACATGATCAGCATCCTGCAGGCCATCAAGGCCGCCGGCGCCCTTCAAGCCGAAATCGAGGTGATCTGATGAGCCCCCTCGCCGTCTCCCCCGATCTGTTGCGCGCCAACCTTCCAGCCGACGCATCTCCTTCAAAGGATCGCGAAGCCATGCGCCGCACGGCCGAAGCCTTCGAGGCCAGCTTCCTGTCGCAGATGATGAAGCCCATGTTCGAGGGCCTGAGCACCGAGGCGCCCTTCGGCGGCGGCGCGGGCGAAGCCGCCTGGCGCGGCTTCCTGGTCGACGCCATGGCCCAGCAGACGGTGAAGGCGGGCGGCGTCGGCCTGGCCGACAGCGTTCTGGCCCAGATGATCAAGATGCAGGAGCAAGGCGCATGACCGCCGACGTCGAAACCGCCGCCCTGCGCGTGCAGCATCTGACGCGCCTGACCCGCGATCTGACCGAGCGACTGTCGTTGGAAATGGAGGCTCTGCGCGCCCATCGCGCTCAGGATCTGAGCGAGGGCATGGCCCAGACGCAGGAGATGGCCAACCTCTATCGTCGCGAGTCGGCGCAGGTGAAAGCCAATCCCGCCGCCATCGCCATCGCCCCGGAGGCTGACCGCCGCGCCCTGATCGAGGCGACCGAGGCCTTTGAAACGGTGCTGGCTGAACACGCCGTCACCGTGGAAGCGGCGCGCCAGGTTTCCGAAGGTCTGGTCCGCACCATCGCGGCCGAGGTGGCGGGCGCCCGCGCGCAGGGCGTGGGCTACGGCGCTTCGGGCCAGGCCATGCAGGGCGACGGGCGGGCCGTAGCCTTGAATCGCACCGCCTGACCCCAGCCGTCGCTATTCCTTAACAGCCTGCGTCTTATGGCTTCGGCATGAACCTGACCCCGCGCCTCCTGGGCCTGGCCTTCGCCGCCGCCGACGCCCTGATCGAAGTCGATCAGCACGGCGTGGTGCGTTTCGCCCTAGGTTCCGGCGCCGTCGCGGGCCAGCAGACGGCCGCCTGGGTCGGCCATCCCCTCAGCGATCGCCTGTCGATCAACAGCGCAACCGTTCTTCAGAACCTGCTGGCAGAGCTGCGTCCAGGCCAGCGCAGCCCGGCTGCCGAAGTCCTGGTCGACTGCGGCGACGGCCGCATGCGTCGGGCCACCCTGCGCGCCTTCGCCCTGCCTGACATCGCCCCGGCGCAATCCTGCGCCCTGTCCTATGAAGGCGAGCCCTTCGTCGTCGAGGACGCGCCCCTGCCCGCCGGCGCCCCGACCAGAGACGCCGAGGGCTTCCTCAATCATGCCCGCGTCAGTCTGGCCGGCGGCGAGGCCGGCGCCCTGCAGCGGTTGGCGCTGGCCTTCATCGACGTGAACGGCCTGCAGGGCGTCGATCCCGCCACGCTGGAACGCGTCCACAGCCGCATCGGCGCATGTCTGAACGCCGCCTCGCACGACGGCGCCAGCGCGGGTCAGCTGACGTCTGATCGCTACGCCCTGATCCGCAACCTGGACGATACGCGCGACCTTGCGGCGGAAATGCAGAAGGCCGGTCAGGCCGAGGGTCTGGCCCTGTCCGCCGTCGCGACGCAGAGCACTCTGGGCGGCGACGCGGCTTCGGCCCTGCGCGCCATGCGGTTCGCCATCGAGGGTTGCCTGAAGGAAGGCGGGCTGGATCAGCCCGAACTGTCCTTCGCAGATTCCCTGCAACGCACGCTGAAGGACGCCGACCGTTTTCGCAGCATCGTGCGCGACCGCGAGTTCGCCCTCTATTATCAGCCCATCGTCGACCTGAAGACGCGGGCCGTGCACCATTTCGAAGCCCTGGCCCGCTTCGGCAAGGGATCCGGCCCAGCCGCCGCCATCCGCATGGCCGAGGAACTGGCCCTGATCGACGGCTTCGACCTGGCCGTGGCGGAGAAGGCGGTGCGCCGCCTGCGCGAGCCGGGCGGCGGCCTGCTGAAGATCGCCGTCAACGTCTCGGGCGCGTCCCTGGCGAACGACGCCTATGTCGCCGCCCTGTTGAAGATGACCGCCTCGGCGCCCGACGACCGACGTCGCCTGATGGTCGAGGTGACGGAGACCGCCGCCCTAGCCGACCTGGCCGCCGCCGACCGGCGCCTGGGCGCTCTGCGCAACGCCGGGATCAAGGTCTGCATCGACGATTTCGGCGCAGGTTCGGCCTCATTCGACTATCTGCGCGGCCTGTCGGTGGATGCGGTGAAGATCGACGGCGCCCTGGTGCGCGATATCGACATCGACGCCCGCACCCGCACCCTGGTCGCCCATCTGGTCGAGCTGTGCGGCTCGCTGGAGCTGGAGACCATCGCCGAGATGATCGAGACGGATCAGGTCGCCGACGCCCTGCACGATCTGGGCGTCACCCATGGCCAGGGCTGGCTGTTCGGTCGGGCCGAGGCCGAGCCGCGCACTACACTGAACACCCCCGCGATCCGCGGCCGCCGTCAGGGCGTGGTCGAGGGCTGGAGCTGACCGTTCTTCAGCACGATCGTCCGTTTGACGCCCAGATTTTCCAGAAAATCAGCGTCGTGGCTGACCACGACCAAGGCGCCGTCATAGCCTGACAGGGCAGCCTCGACCGCCTCGACGGAATCGATATCCAGGTGGTTGGTGGGTTCGTCCAGCACCAGCAGCTGCGGCGGCTCCGCGCCCGTCATGATGCAAGCCAGCGCCGCGCGCAGACGCTCTCCGCCCGACAGTTCGCCTACACGTCGGTCCGCCTGCACATTGCGGAACAGAAAGCGCGCCAGAGCCGCCCGCGCGGCGTTCGGCGAGCCCTGCGGGTTCAACCTCAGCCAGGCGTCCACCAGGGTTTCGTCGGACTTCAGCATGGCCGCCTGTTGATCCAGCAGAGCCGCGCGGACCGGCCGCTCGACCGTCCCCGACGAAGGCTCTGACAAGCCGGCTATCAGTTTCAGGAGCGTCGTCTTGCCCGCCCCGTTGGGCCCGATCACAGCGACACGCTCAGGCCCGGTCAGACGCAGCGAAAGCGGCCCCAGCAAGCGGGGTCCGTCATTGGCCGTCGAGACCGCATCACTCAGGTTCAGCACCGTGCGCCCGCCAGGCAGGCCCGTCGACGGCATGGCCAGGGCCATCTGGCGTACGCGTTCGACACGCTCGCGCGCCTCGGCCAATTCCGCCTCGACCGCCTGACGCTTGCGCTCGGCCAGGCGCTGGCCGCGCGCGCCGCTCTCCTCGGCCCGCTGGGCCTGAGCGTCGAGCAGTATCTTCGGATCAGAGCTGTTGGCGCGCGCCGATTTGCCCGCGCGGTCGCGCCGAGCCTGACGCTCCTGCGCCGCCTGATTTTCGCGCTGCACGCGGCCGATGGCGCGCTCGGCCTGCTCCAGATCGCGTTCGGCGGCGGCCCGTTCGGCGTCGCGGCGCTCGACATACAGATCCCAACCGCCGCCATGCACCCGCGCGCCCAGACTGGACAGCTCCACGATGCGATCCACGCGGCGCAGAAGGGCGCGGTCGTGGCTGACCAACACCACCCCGCCCGGCCATCCGGCCACAACATCGGCGATCATGGCGCGGGCCTCGGCGTCCAGATGGTTGGTCGGTTCGTCCAGCACCAGCAGGTCCGGCGCGGCCAGCTTCAGGCCCGCCAGCCGCAGCCGCGTCTGTTCGCCGCCGCTCAAGTCCGCCGTGCGCCGATCCAGCGCCAGATCGGCCAGACCGACCTCGGCCAGAGCCGCCTGCATCCGCTCCTCCAGCGTCCAGTCCGCCTCGGCCATGTCATCCAGCGAGCCATCCCCCGCCAGCACGCGATGCAGGACGGCCAGAGGCTCGGCCACGCCCAGCGTATCCGCCACAGTCTCGTCATCAGCCGGAGTCTGGGCCTGCGCCAGCCAGCCGACCGTTCCAGGACGCGCGACCGCGCCCTCGGCAGGCTCAGCCAGACCGGCGACAAGGCGCAGCAGCGTGGTCTTGCCCACGCCGTTGCGGCCCACGACGGCCGTGCGTTCTCGCCCGAAGGCGAGCGTCAGATTGTCGAAGAGGCCTCTACCGTCAGGCGTGCGGGCCGCGACGCTGTTGAGCGTCACGAGCGCGGATGCGGACCGGTTTGGGCTTGGGTTGAGCGAGGACATAGGCGAACACGAGCAGCGGCACGGAAAGGGCGAAACCGATTTCCAGGGTGCTGATCATGATCGTCGCGCCTCCTCACTGATGCGTTGGCTGAGTGAAGGATGGGGACGGACGTTTCGTAGCGCAACCCCCAATTTGCGGCGCAGCTTTCGCAATGCAGCGACGGGACGCCTTGGACAATCGGCGTCATGGCCTTCCGCGACGCCGCTTCCTATCTTGCTGATATGAGCACGCCCGACCGCCCCGTCGCCTTCCGCATCGACCGTCCCGCGCCGGACCGAGCCGAAGCCGCCGCCCGTCGCGAAGCCGCCGTCGCCCGCATCCGCGCCGAAACGGGCATCGACGAGACCATGATCGACGCCTTGGTCGAAGGCTTCTACGCCAAGGTGCGCGAGGATGATTTCATCGGCCCGATCTTCGCCGCCCGCATCGACGACTGGGGCCCGCATCTGGAGCAGATGAAGCTGTTCTGGTCGTCTGTCGCCCTGTCGACCGGCGTCTATCAGGGGAGGCCCATGCCCAAACACCTGCCCCTGCCGATCGACGCGCGTCATTTCGATCACTGGCTAGGCTTGTTCGAGGCGACCGCCCGCGAACTATGCCCGCCCCTCGCCGCCGAACATTTCATCGTCCGCGCCCGCCGCATCGCCGAAAGCCTCGAACTGGGCGTCGCCAACGCCCACGGCGTCCTGGTCGGCCCCGGCGAACGCTATCGCCGCCCAGAAACGCCGTGGGCGCCTGAAGCAGACTAAAAGTTCTCATATTGTTCTTGCTGTTTCCGGCGAATTGATCCCCATATAGCGTCGTCGCCCCGGACCGTTCCGGGGTCTTCCGCGTTCCCGGATTCCATGACCGAAAAGCACAACTTCATCCGCGTTCGCGGCGCCCGCGAGCACAACCTCAAGGGCGTCGATCTCGACATTCCGCGCGAGCAGCTGGTGGTCATGACCGGCCTGTCCGGGTCGGGCAAATCCTCGCTGGCGTTCGACACCATCTACGCCGAGGGCCAGCGCCGCTACGTCGAGAGCCTGTCGGCCTATGCGCGCCAGTTCCTGGAACTGATGGGCAAGCCGGACGTGGACCTGATCGAGGGCCTATCGCCGGCCATCTCCATCGAACAGAAGACGACATCGAAGAACCCGCGCTCGACCGTCGGCACCGTCACCGAGATCCACGACTACATGCGCCTGTTGTGGGCGCGCGTGGGCGTGCCCTATTCGCCCGCCACCGGCCTGCCGATCGAAAGCCAGACCGTCAGCCAGATGGTCGACAAGCTGACCGCCCTGCCCGACGGCGAGCGTATCCTGCTGCTGGCGCCGGTCGTTCGCGGCCGCAAGGGCGAGTACAAGAAGGAAATGGCCGAGTGGCAGCGTCAGGGCTTCCAGCGGCTGAAGATCGACGGTGAATTCTACGCCATCGAGGACGCTCCCGCGCTCGACAAAAAGTTCAAGCACGACATCGATATCGTCGTCGATCGCATTGTAACCAAAGAAGGCCTTGAAGGCCGCTACGCCGACAGCATCCAGACCGCACTCGGTCTGGCTGAGGGCATAGCCACGGCGGAATGGGCTAGCGCGCCTGAAGGCGAAGAGCCGCGCCGGATCGTCTTTTCCGAGAAGTTCGCCTGCCCCGTCTCAGGCTTCACCATCAGCGAGATCGAGCCCAGGCTGTTCTCGTTCAACAACCCCTTCGGCGCCTGTCCGGCCTGTGACGGCCTGGGGGTCAAGCTGGCCTTCGACGCCGACCTGGTGATCCCCGACCGCGACAAGACCCTGCACAAGGGCGCGGTGGCGCCGTGGGCGCGCGGCCCGTCGCCCCTCTATACCCAGACGCTGCAATCGCTGGCGCTGCACTACGGCTTCTCGATGGACAAGGCGTGGCGCGACCTGCCGGAAAAGGCGCAGAGCGTCATTCTGCGCGGCTCGGGCGGCGAGAAGATCAAGTTCGTCTATGACGACAACGCCCGCAAATACGAGGTCTCCAAGCCATTCGAGGGCGTGCTGCCGAACCTGGAGCGCCGCTGGCGCGAGACCGACAGCGCCTGGGTGCGCGAGGAACTGGGCCGCTATCAGTCCGAAACCCCGTGCGAGGTCTGCGGCGGCAAGCGCCTGAAACCCGAGGCTCTGGCGGTCAAGGTCGGGGGCGAGGACATCGCCGACATCTCCAATCTGTCCATCTCCAAGGCCTACCTGTGGTTCTCAACCCTGGAAGAAGGCCTGACCGAAAAGCAGATCGAGATCGCCCGACGCATCCTGAAGGAGATCACCGACCGGCTGCGTTTCCTGAACAACGTCGGGCTGGACTATCTGAACCTGTCGCGTTCGTCCGGCACCCTGTCGGGCGGCGAGAGCCAGCGCATCCGTCTGGCCTCGCAGATCGGCTCGGGCCTGACCGGCGTCCTCTATGTGCTGGACGAGCCGTCCATCGGCCTGCACCAGCGCGACAACACCCGTCTGCTGGACAGCCTGAAAGGGCTGCGCGACCTCGGCAATTCGGTGCTGGTGGTCGAACACGACGAAGAGGCGATCCTGACGGCCGACTACGTCATCGACATGGGCCCGGCCGCCGGCGTCCACGGCGGCACGGTCTGCGCCGAAGGCACGCCCGCTCAGGTCATGGCCAATCCCAACTCCCTGACCGGCCAGTACCTGACCGGCGCGCGAGAGATCGAGCTGCCGCCCGAAGGCCGCCGCCCCATCGACCGCAAGCGGATGCTGAAAGTCTCGGGCGCCACGGGCAACAACCTCAAGAACGTCACGGGCGAGATCCCGGTCGGCGTCTTCACCTGCATCACCGGCGTCTCTGGCGGCGGGAAGTCGACCTTCACCATCGAGACGCTCTACAAGGCCGCCGCACGGCGCCTGAACAATGCGTCCGACGCCCCCGCCCCTTTCGACCGGATCGAGGGGCTGGAGCATTTCGACAAGGTCATCGACATCGACCAGTCGCCCATCGGCCGCACTCCGCGCTCGAACCCCGCCACCTACACCGGCGCCTTTGGACCCATCCGCGACTGGTATGCGGGCCTGCCCGAGGCCAAGGCGCGCGGCTACGGCCCCGGCCGCTTCAGCTTCAACGTCAAGGGCGGCCGCTGCGAGGCCTGCCAGGGCGACGGCGTCATCAAGATCGAGATGCACTTCCTGCCCGACGTCTACGTCACCTGCGACGTCTGCAAGGGCAAGCGCTACAACCGCGAAACGCTGGAAATCGTCTTCAAAGGCAAGAGCATATCCGACGTTCTGGACATGACGGTTGAAGAGGCGGCGCGCTTCTTCACCGCCGTGCCCTCGATCCGCGACAAGATGCTGACGCTGGAGCGCGTGGGTCTGGGCTACGTCAAGGTCGGCCAGCCCGCCACCACCCTGTCCGGCGGCGAGGCCCAGCGCGTCAAGCTCTCGAAGGAGCTGTCCAAACGCGCCACCGGCAAGACGCTCTACATTCTGGACGAGCCGACGACCGGCTTGCACTTCGAGGACACGCGCAAGCTGCTGGAGGTGCTTCAGGAGCTGGTCGAGAACGGCAACACCATCGTGGTGATCGAGCACAACCTCGACGTCATCAAGGTGGCCGACCACCTGCTGGACTTCGGCCCCGAAGGCGGCGACGGCGGGGGCGAGATCGTCGCCGTCGGCACGCCGGAACAGGTCGCGGCGAACCCCGCCAGTTGGACCGGCCGCTACCTCAAGGAGGTGCTGGACAGGCACGAGGAACGCCGCAAGGGCCGCATCGCCGCCCTGACCGCCGAACCCGCGCCCGCCAAGCGCGCCAAAGCCCGCAAGAGCGCCTGACCCAAAAAGAACGCCGCGCCCCTATCGGAGCGCGGCGTTTTCATTTCCGCCGACGCCGTCGGATCAGACGCGCGGCACGCCCTTGATGCCCAGATAGGCGGCCGAGAACGGCGCATAGATGATGGCCGCCTGGGCCGCCGACAGCAGGGCGTTGACCACGCCCCACACCAGCAGCGCCGGCCAGAACTTCACGAGCAGCGTGGCGATATTGGTCATCTCCGCCCCCGCCAGGCTCTCCAGACCGCCGAAGATCAGGTTCAGCGGCGCGATGACGATGGAGCCCAAAAGCCCCACCAGCATCGACATGACGCCTGCCAGCACCGCCATGCCGAGCAGCGGCCAGAAGCGGCCCCTGGTCATGGCCCAGCTTTCCTTGATGGCGATCTTCTGCTCCGCAAAGGTCATCGGCGCGACCAGGCTGAGGCGCACGGCCAGCCAGACGGCGACCGCCGCGCCCCCGAGCCCCGCCAGCACCGCCGGCAGGATCAGGAAGGGCGCGCCCATGCTGGCCGCTAGCCCCACGAAAATGCTGACCAACGCCGTTCCTCCCATCACGACACCGAACATCAACAGCGCCACAAGCAGCGTAGCCCCCAGGATACGCAACTCATCGCGGCCCAGGCGCAGATAGCCGAACCGCTTTTCCTCAGGCCGGATGACGGAACGCGCCACCGCCGCCGTCAGCACGGCGCTGAACAGAAGCGACAGCGGCAGGGCCAGCCCCATCATGGCGCCATAGGCCTGCCCCAGGCTGGTCAGGTCGCTCATCGACGGTTCGGCGCTCTGCTCGATCTGCTCGGCCAGGTTGATGATGTTGATCAGGCTGCCGCCCGCCACCGCGAAGAAGACCGCGAAGAAGACAATATAGGCCGCGGCCCAGGCCAGAAGGGCCATCGGCGCCCGACGGGCCAGACGGAAGCCCTCAAAGGCGGATTCGGTGGCGTTGAAACTCATGCTGGCTCCTCGATTCTCGCTCAGCTTAACGCAGCTGCGCCGGTTTCGTCCTGTTTCTGCGTCGCCAGCATCTGGCGACAGGCCGAAGCGCCGGGCGCGATCCAAATGGCGACGATGACGCCGTAATAAGCCGCAATGGCGATAAAGGCCGCAACGCCCGCCACTGCGACAACGAGCGGGTTGAAGGCCGGAAGCTCGCTCGACGCGCTCTGGGCCCAGGCCGCCAGTTGAGGCCAGAAGGGAATGCTGACGCCCAGGGCGATCAGTCCCGCCACGATCAGAAACAGCACATGGACCAAAAACGTGACGGCAAGCGTCGCGACGAAAAGGCCCAACAGCATCCCGACGCGGCCCTTCGTCATCTTCCACCCAGCCACGAAGGCGAAATCCTGAGACGCGATGCTGAGCGGCATGATCATGGAAGTCCGCAACCCCGCCCAGACGATGCCGACGATTCCCGCCAGCCCCACCGCCACGCCCAGCACCACAGCCGCTGTTTCGGACACCATCCAGAAGGCCGCCCCAAAGGCGAAGGCCAGTAGAAGGACGACCAGCATCACGCCATAGCAGCCCGCCATGACGGCCAGGCCGGCCACGGCCACCCTCGCCTCATCCATGCCGACTCGAAGATCGAAAAAGCGACCCGGCGCGCGCTCGGGCCACAGCACCGCGCGGCAGATGGCGGCTATGATCAGTACGTAACCGATCAGTTGCACCACATTGATCAGCATGGACCAGGCCTGCATCCGCATCATGGCTGCGAGCGCCTGCGGGCTGGGGTCTGCATCCTCGGCGATCGCTTCGGGACCGATCGTCATGAACAGGTCGATCATGACAATGACGGACAACAGGACGGGCAAGGCCAGGATGACGCCCCAGGCCAGTACATCGCCAGGGCGACGCCGGATCAGGTGAAAACCGTCCGACAGCGCCACATCAATCTGGAATCCATGGGTCATGAACAGCCTCCGTCGCCGCTTATAAGGACCAACGCCGCCCTCCGACAGCCTTGACCGCACGCCGCTGCATGACAGGCGACGTCCACGAGGCTATTAGGCCGCCATGTCGAACGCGTCTTCCACTCCCCGCCCCATCCACGTCATCGGCGGAGGCCTCGCCGGATCCGAAGCGACCTGGCAGATCGCCCAGGCGGGCGTGCCCGTCATCCTGCACGAAATGCGCCGGGACGAGCCGGAGCAGGTGCGGACCGACGCCCACCACACCACGGGCCTGGCCGAGCTGGTCTGCTCCAACTCCTTCCGGTCGGACGATTGGGAGTACAACGCCGTCGGCCTGTTGCACGCCGAGATGCGGGCGCTGGACAGCCTGATCATGGCGTCCGGCGACGCCAATCAGGTGCCTGCGGGCGGCGCCCTGGCGGTTGACCGCATCGGCTTTTCGGATGCTGTCACGGCCAAGCTGGAAGCCCATCCCCTCGTGACCATCGTGCGAGAAGAGATCGCGGGCATTCCACCGGAAGACTGGGACAACGTCATCGTCGCCACCGGCCCGCTGACCTCGCCCGCCCTGGCCGACGCCATCCTGAAGGCCACGGGCGAGGAATCGCTCAGCTTCTTCGACGCCATCGCGCCGATCCTGCATGCCGACAGCATCGACTTCGACGTCGCCTGGCGCCAGTCGCGCTATGACAAGGAAGGCCCCGGCGGCGACAAGGCGGCCTACGTCAACTGCCCGATGGACAAGGCCCAGTACGAAGCCTTCATCGACGCCCTGCTGGACGGCCCCAAGGCCGACTTCAAGGAGTGGGAAAACGTCCCCTATTTTGACGGCTGCCTGCCGATCGAGGTCATGGCCGAGCGCGGCCGCGAGACCCTGCGCCACGGCCCGATGAAGCCGGTCGGCCTGACCAATCAACACAACCCGACGGTCAAACCCTACGCCATCGTCCAACTGCGTCAGGACAATGCGCTGGGCACCCTGTTCAACATGGTCGGCTTCCAGACCAAGCTGAAGTACGGCGCCCAGACCGACGTCTTCCGCATGATTCCTGGTCTGGAGAACGCCCAGTTCGCGCGTCTGGGGGGCCTGCACCGCAACACCTTCCTGAACAGCCCCAAGCTGCTGGACAAGCAGATGCGGCTGAAGGCCCTTCCGCGCCTGCGTTTCGCCGGCCAGGTGACAGGGGTCGAGGGCTATGTCGAGAGCGCGGCCATGGGCCTGCTGACCGGCCGTCTGGCCGCCGCCCAGGCGCTGGGCCGCGATCTGACGCCGCCGCCGCCGGAAACGGCCATGGGCGCCCTGGTCGAACACATCACCGGCGGCCACCTTGAAGGCTCCAAGTTCCAACCGATGAACATCAACTACGGCCTGCTGCCGCCGCTGGAGGCGCCCAAGGTCGATGAGGACGGCAAGCGCATTCACCCCAAGGAACGCGGCCGCGCCAAGAAACGCCTGCAGAGCATCCGCGCGCTGGACGCCCTGAAAGCCTGGCGGGACGCGGCGGCTTAACGCAGCTTCGCGCCGCCGGGCCTGAAGGTCAGGGTCATCAGGGCCATGGCGACGAGCCCCAGCCCCATCAGCATCCAAGCCTGGCTGAGGTCCGACAGGCGGTCGCGCAGCAGCCCGGCCGCCAGCGGCGACAGGCTGGCGATGATGTAGCCTCCGCCCTGGACGAAGGCGAGCAGATCGCCCGATCGCACCGGGTCGTCGATCTGGTCCATGGCCAGGATCAGGGTCAGCGGAAACACCGCCCCGATACCCAGCCCCAGCAGCAGCATGACCGGAACCGCCAGGCTGACCGGCGTCAGCACCAGTCCGGCCAGCCCAACCAGCGCCAGAGCCACCGCCATCAGCATCGGCCCGCGCCGGTCAGGAAAACGGGCGATGAACAGAGACACCAGCACGCCGGCCAACACCTCAGCGCCCGTCATGCCGCTGAGCAGAAAGCCCGCCGTCGCGCGCGTCTGCCCCATGTCGACGTAATAGGGCGGCAACCAGGCCAGCACGAGCGTATAGGCCGAAGTGCCCAGCCCCAGGATCGGGACCAACGCCCAGGCGCTCGGCTGCTTCCAGAACGGAACCTCGGAGTGGGTTCCTTCGGCTATGGCCGCGCGGTTCGGTTCTTCAGCCGCCGGGGCGCGCGAGGCGACGATCCAGACAACGGCCGCCAGAAAGGCCGGGACCGCCCACAACGCCAGGGCTCCAGCCCAGCCGACCGCCTCGGCCAGTCCCGCCGCCGTCGCCGCCGCCACGGCGGCGCCGCCCATGATGCCGGTCGTATAGACGCCCATGACCGTGCCGAAACGCATCGGAAAGGCCCGTTTGACGACCACGGGCGCCAGGGCCTGAATCAGGGCCACCCCGACGCCGACCACCACGGCGCTGGCGATCAGGCCAGCTGTCCCGTCAAAGACCGCACGCGCCAGGCAGGCCAAGCCGATCAGGACGGCGCCCAACAGGACGCCCTTGCGCTCGCCCAGCCGTCGCCGCAGCGGACGGATCGACAAGGCGCCGACGCCGATCATCGCCACCGGCAAGGTGGTCAGCAGGCTGGCTGTGGTCGAACCCATGCCGGTCGCCGCTTCGATCAGATCCAGCAGAGGCCCGACCGCCGCCATCGCCGGGCGCAGATTCAGCGCCAGGGCGAAGATGGCCGCGATCAACAGCAGACCCGCGCCGCGCGAAGGTTGCGGGGCGTTCGACTGATCCATCCGAGGTGACTCCGGCTGCGGAAGACGATAATGTCTCGCCATCAATTATCTTGATGTCAAGACAATGACCGATCGCGCTTCCCGCGCCGCCGCCCAATGGGCGGTCGCGCGCCCCGACCTCGACCTGCTGGCCATGGAGACGCTGGGGCGTCTGCACGAGGCCTCCATTCTGGTGACGCGTGAGCGGCAGGCGCCGCTCTACGCTCGCCACGGGCTTCAGCATGGCGAATTCGATGTTCTGGCCACCCTGCGGCGCGCGCCTTCGCCGGACGGCCTGACGCCGACGGCGCTTTATGAGGCGACGATGATGTCGTCGGGCGGCATGACGGCGCGGCTGGACCGGCTGCAGAAGTCAGGTCTGATCGAGCGCATGCCCCACCCCAGCGACCGCCGCGCCTCCCTGGTCAGGCTGACAGCCAAGGGATTCGACCTAATCGACATGCTCATGCCGCTGCACATGGCCGAAAGCCAGGCCATGCTGGCCGATCTGTCGCGCGACGAGCAGGCCGCGTTGAGCGCCCTGCTCGCCCGGTTGATCGGCGCGCTGGAGCCTTAGGCTCGCTTCATCCGGCGGTTCCAGGGCATCACCGCCAACAAGCGCGCCATGCCGCAGAAGCCGGTCGCGCCCGCCACGAACAGGCCCGCGCCGACGAAGGCGCTGATCCCCCAGAAACCGGGGTGGACCATGACGCCCAGCGTCCCGCCCAACAGGATCAGGCCGCCCGCCGCCATCTGCACCTGACGCATCAGCTCCAGCGGCTGCTTGCGGTCGGCGACGACCGGCAGGCCCGCCTTCTTCCATCCATCCAGGCCGCCTGCCAGCACGTGGGCCGGACCATCGATCCGAGCAGCCAGCCGGTCACAGTTCCCGGCCGTGCGGTTGCCGCTGCGGCACATGAAGATCACGTCGCCGCCGGGCTTGAGGCCCAGATCGGCGCTTTCAAAAGCCGACAGGGGCGCGGCGACGGCGCCGGCAATATGTTCGCGCGCGTGCTCGTCCGGCTCACGAACATCGATCAGAACGGCCTGACCGGCCTTCAGACGGGCGGCGACATCGGCGGGCGTCAGAGAGATCAGCGTATTCATCGTTTTTTCCTTAGGAGAGAGGCGGCGCTCAACGCGCCTCGGGCGGGCAGAAAATCTCGGCCAACACCCCGATCACCTTCAGGGCGGCGGGATCGGCTATGCGGTAAAAGACGGCGGTGCCGCTCTTGCGCGTGCTGACCAGACCATCTTCGCGCAGACGCGCCAGATGCTGCGACAGAGCCGATTGCGACAGACCGACCTGCAGATCGGACACCTGCCGTTCGCCCTCGCCGATCTGGCACAGGATCATCAGCCGATGTTCGTTTGACAGGGCCTTCAGCAGGCGGGACGCATCGCCCGCGCTGGCTTGAAAGCGCTCCAATCCCATACGTTCGAGATCAACCATGGCGCTGATATATGCCATGCATCTAAATTAGCAATAACTAATATATTGAGATCTAGCGCAATGCGTCAGACACGCCCGCGCAAGACGGCCCAGAACAGGCGCAACCGCTTGAAGGGTTCAGGTTCATCCGCGCGCATCAACGCCGCGGCGGCCACGGCAGGGAAAGCTGCGGCGGGCAACGCCCTGAGCACTTGGTTGGCCTCAGCACGCGCGGCTTGGGCCTCATCCGTTCGTCCGGTCTGGGCTAGGCCTCGCAGCCGTCCGGCGACGGTTGCCGGCGCCTCATGCCCCTCGCCTGCCAGAATACGCACCGCCGCCTGCATGGGGCCGACATAGAAGGCGTCCAGATCATGTGGTTCGCCATGCACGCGGCCGATATGCGCCTCGATCAGAGCGTCGAACGGCGCCCGCTCCAGGCCATGACGCGTCACCGCCGCCGTCAGGGCCTCCAGCACCGGATGGCCTACGCGGGGCGTGTCGGTGAAGACGCCCTCCATCTGCTCGCCCCACCAGGCGTAGCGCATCTCGGCCAGCAGCGGCTGGGTCACGCGCGTCGGAATGGCCAACAGTTCCGCCTCGAAGGCGTAGAGGGCGATCAGATCGGCGCGCGCCTGTTCATCCGCGACGAAGCGGCTGGCCAGCCAGCGGTCGAAGTCGGCGGCGCGAACCTGAGCATCAAGATCAACAGTCATGGCGACAGGCCCTTCGACCATTGACGCGCCCGCATCAAGCCCCAGAACGCACACGGCCCGCCTCCCTTGCGGAAGACGGGCCGTGGTTCAGTTTCCGGCGACGCCCTTACGGACGGCTGGCCATGCCCAGCTTGACCGGAGTCGTATCGGCCTTGCCGCCGCCGCTGCGATCCACGCCCCACAGCAGGATGATCGGCGCGCCCACATAGATGGACGAGAAGGTGCCGATCACGACGCCGAAGGCCAGGGTGATCGAGAAGCCGCGCAGGGCCTCGCCGCCGAAGACGGCCAGGACGATCAGCACGATCACGGTCGTCAGGCCGGTGATGATGGTTCGCGACAGGGTCTCGTTGATCGACAGGTCGATCACCTCGCGCAGAGGCATGACCTTGTACTTGCGCAGGTTCTCCCGCAGGCGGTCGAACACGACGACGGTGTCGTTCATCGAATAGCCGATGACCGTCAGCAGGGCCGCGACCAGGTTCAGGCTGAACTCCATCCGCAAGGCGACGATCAGGCCGAAGGTCAACGCCACGTCGTGCAGCAGGCCCGCCACGGCGCCGATGCCGAACTGCCAGGGGAAGCGGAAGGCGATGTAGAGGAACATCAGCACCACGGCCACCAGCAGGGCCATCACCCCATTGCCCAGCAGTTCGCCCGAAACCTTGGAGCCCACGACGCTGACGCCCGAATAGGCGACGTCGCCGACCGCTTCGCTGATCGCGCCCTCGACCTTCTGAACGACGGCCGTCTGGTCTTCGTTATCGGGCACCTGGAAGCGGACGATGGCGGTCGAACCGTCGTCCAGGTTGTTGTCGCGTCGCGCAATGCCCTGCACCTGGACATCGCCCAGATCCAGGCCGCTGACGGCGCCGCGAAGCTTGTCCAGCTCCAGCGTCTGACCTGCGGGCTTGGCGACTTCCATCGAGGCGCCGCCCCGGAAGTCGATGCCCAGGTTCAGGCCGGGATAGAAGCAGCCGATGATCGCCGCCACCGTCAGGATCGCCGACAGCACGGCGAAGCCCTTGGCGTATTTGACGAACTGGAAGTTCGTCTTGTGCGGCAGCAGTTTGATAAGAGGCCAACCCTTCATCGACATCACTCCGCGATCGGCAGTTTCTTCGGCTTGGCGATCTTGAGCCAATAGCCGAGCAGGACTTGGGCCGTCAGCACCGAAGAGAAGACGGAGGTGAAGACGCCGATGGTCAGGGTCCAGGCGAAGCCGCGCACGGGACCGGCGCCGAACATGAACATGATCAACGCGGCCACCAGGGTGGTCAGGTTGGCGTCGATGATGGTGCCCATGGCGCGGTTGAAGCCCGCGTCCATCGAGGCCACCACGGAACGTCCTTGACGCGCCTCGTCGCGCATCCGTTCATAGATCAGCACGTTGGCGTCAACGGCCACGGCGAAGGTCAGGATCAGACCGGCGATCCCCGGCAGCGTCAGCGTGGCCTGGGTCAGCGACATGGCCGCGACGATCAGGATTCCGTTCAGGATCAGGCCGATCACCGAAATGCCGCCGAACAGGAAGCCGTAGGCCAGGATCATGAAGATCACGATGACCGCGAAGCCCAGGGCGGTCGACAACGCGCCCGCAGCCACGGCGTCGGCGCCCAGCTCGGCGGTGACGACGCGACGTTCCTCGACTTTCAGCGGCGCCGGAAGGGCGCCGCCGTTCAGCAGATTCACCAACTCAGACGCCGAAGCGATGGTGAAGTTGCCGGTGATCTGACCTCGCCCGCCGGTGATCGGCGACTGGATGGTCGGGGCCGAAATGACCTTGCCGTCCAGGATGATGGCGAAGGGCTTGCCGAGGTTCTGGGCCGTCGCCTCGCCGAAACGACGCGAGCCCTGGCTGTCGAACTGGAAGTCGATGGCCGGGCGGTTGTTCTGATCGGCGCCGACGCCGGCGCGGGTCAGGTTCTCGCCCGAGACCAGGATGCGGCGCTTGACCAGATAGGGAGTGCCAAGATCGTCGACCAACAATTCTGCGTCGGGCGGCACGCGACCGGCCAGGGCGTCGTTCAGCCCCGTCGGCGAGGTGTCGACCATCTGGAAGGTCAGTTGAGCCGTACGACCCACCAGACGCTCCAGCTCCGCCGGATCGCTCTGGCCCGGCGCCTGGATGACGATGCGGTCCGCACCCTGGCGGGTGATGGCAATTTCCTTGGTCCCCGAGCTGTCCAGACGACGGCGCACGACTTCAATCGATTGATCGACGGCGGTCGCGCCCATGCTGGCCAGAGCCGCGTCGGTGAAGGCGTAGCGGATACGGCCGCCGCCCAGCTTGGTCGCCACGCGGTCCGGCTGACCGGTCGGGCCGACGCCCTGCTGGGCCATGGTGCGTAGGGTGTTGAAGGCCGTGTCATAGGCCGCGCCCTCGGCGACAGTCACGACGACGCCGCCTGCTTCGCGCTGCATGCCCATGATGTTGACCTGGTCTTCCCGCAGGGAAACCCGAACGTCTTCCATCAGGTTGGAGATGCGCTTGGTGCGCATCTCGGGCACATCGACCTCGAGCAGGAGGTAGGAGCCCCCCTGAAGGTCCAGGCCCAGGTTCAGGCCGTTGCTGGGCAGCCAGCTCGGCAGAGCTTCGCGCTGCGCCGGCGACAGCACGCTCGGATAGGCCAGGAACAACCCGAGGACGAGCGACAGCGCGACCAGGGTGATTTTCCAGCGTGAAAGCTGAATCATGTCTCGGTTCTCTTCAGGGCCGGCGCGCGCCGCGCCGAGGCGAGGCTATCAGCCCTTGTCGTTGGCCGCGATGGCGGTGCGGTTGCGGACTTCAGCGATCATCGCCTTGACCACGCGGACGTTCACGCCCTGCGAGATCTCGACCATGGCCTCGGCGTCCTCGACGCGGGTGACCTTGCCGACCATGCCGTTGGACAGGACGACTTCGTCGCCGCGCTTGACGCCGGCGATCAGAGCCTGATGCGCCTTCATCCGCTTTTGCTGCGGGCGGATCATCAGGAAGTAGAACAGGATGAAGATCGCGACGATCGGCGCGATCTGGATGACAAGGGCCATCAGGCCGCCGTCTTGGGTTGCAGTCATTGGAAACTCCCCGACGCGGGCCGCGCCTTCATCGGGGGCCCTTCGAAAAACAAGGCGCGGAACCTAGGGCGCGCCGGGCCGATTTGCAACGCGACGCAATGACAAGAGCATCCAGGCGTCGCCGCCCGGACACGCCTTTTCACGCAATCAGCGCGGAAGGACCGTCAGCGGGTCCAGAGCGACCGGATCATCGCCGCGCATCTGACGCACTTCATAGTGGATCGATGGACGTCCATCGCCCGCCGTCAGACCCACCGTGCCGATGGCTTGACCGGCCCGAACCTGCGCCCCGTCGCGCACCGTGGCCGAGCCCAGATGCCCATAAACCGTGCGCCATCCGTCGCGGTGGACGATCAGGACCGTCAGCCCCTGCCCCACGATATCGTCGCCGACGTAGGCCACCGTGCCGTCAGCCGAGGCCTTGACCTCGGTGCCGGCCGAAGCGCCGATGTTGATGCCGTTGTTGCGCTCGCCCATGCCCACCGGGCCGAAACGGCGCAGAATATCCCCCCGCACCGGCCATTGCAGGGCCAGCGGTTGACCGACCGCCGTCGACGGCGGGCGCGACGGCGCAGCCGCGACAGGCGGCGCGGCGGGCGTGCGCGACGGCGGCGGC
>NZ_JBRERY010000015.1:0-57805 GCF_052907225.1 Brevundimonas sp. RM1 | reverse complement strand
GGCGTGATCTCCCTGGACGGCAAGGGCGAGACCCAGCCGGCCAAGGCCACCGGCGACGGCGTGCGTGAGCCGCTGAACCGCCGCGCCACCGTCGACATCAACTTCTAAGGCTCAAGGGGGCCGGTCGTGATCGGCCCCCGAAACCTTGAGGTTGCAAGACATGAAGGACGGTCGATCCCACGGGTCGGCCGTCCTTTTTCTTTGGCTTTTTCTTGAACCTGCGGCCGGGCGTCGCTGGCGATCCGCCGCGACCGGGGCTATTGCGGCAGGGACGGTTGATAAGAGGAGCAGTCCATGCGCGTCGCCATGATCGGAACGGGCTATGTGGGCCTGGTGTCAGGCGCCTGTTTCGCCGATTTCGGCCATACGGTGACCTGCGTCGACAAGGACGCCTCGAAGATCGAGCGTCTGCACCAGAACATCATGCCCATTTATGAGCCGGGGCTGGATGATCTGGTGGCCAACAACGTCCGCGACGGGCGTCTGGCCTTCGCCGTCGACGGCGCCGAGGCGATCCGCACGGCGGACGCCGTCTTCATCGCCGTGGGCACGCCGTCGCGGCGCGGCGACGGCCATGCCGACCTGTCTTACGTCTATGCGGCGGCCGAGGAGATCGCCGACCTGATGCAGGGCTTCACCGTTGTGGTGACCAAGTCGACCGTCCCCGTCGGCACGGGCGACGAGATCGAGCGCATCATCCGTGAGCGCCGCCCCGACGCCGAGTTCGCGGTCGTCTCCAACCCTGAGTTCCTGCGCGAGGGCGCCGCCATCGGCGATTTCAAGCGCCCCGACCGCGTCGTGGTCGGCACGACGGACGAGCGCGCCCGTGCCGTCATGGCCGAGCTTTATCGCCCGCTGAACCTGAACGAGACGCCGATCATGTTCACCGGGCGTCGCACGTCCGAACTGATCAAATATGCGGCCAACGCCTTCCTGGCCATGAAGATCACCTTCATCAACGAGGTCGCCGACCTGTGCGAGGCGGTCGGCGCCGACGTGCAGCAGGTCGCGCGCGGCATCGGCCTGGACAACCGCATCGGCTCGAAATTCCTGCACGCCGGGCCGGGCTACGGCGGATCGTGCTTCCCCAAGGACACCCTGGCCCTGGTCCGCACCGCGACGGACGCCGGCTCGCCGCTGAAGCTGATCGAGACCACGGTCGCCATTAACGACGCGCGCAAGAAGGCCATGGCCGACCGCGTCGCCGAGGCGCTGGGCGGCGATCTGAAGGGCAAGACGGTCGCCCTGCTGGGCCTGACCTTCAAGCCGAACACCGACGACATGCGCGATGCGCCCTCGCTGGACGTGGCCCCGGCGCTGATCGAGCGCGGCGCCGTTGTCCAGGCCTTCGATCCCGAGGGCATGGAGGAGGCGGCCAAGCTGCTGGACGGCGTGGTGTTCAAGGACGGCCCCTATGACGCCCTGGCGGGCGCTGACGCCGCCGTCATCATGACGGAGTGGAACCAGTTCCGCGCCCTGGATCTGGACCGGATCAAGCTGCTGCTGAAGCAGCCGGTCATGGTCGACCTGCGCAACGTCTATCGTCCGGAAGACATGCGGGCGCGCGGTTTCCGCTACTTCTCCATCGGCCGCCCGCTGGACGCGGCCTGACTAGAGCAGCAGCAGGCGACCGGCCGTGATGACCACGGCGGCGACCATGACGGCCGACGCCGCCGCGATCCCGACCAGTTTCATCGCCCGGCCCAGGCCGTCGTCTTCCATCCGAATCTCCTGCCTGGACAGAAGCCGACAGTCCGCCCCGCAAGGCAAGAGGGCAGGGCGTGAAGCTGTGCCGTTTCGGCTTGAACCTTGGAACACGAAAAAGGGGGCGGCGCATAACGCGCCGCCCCCTTCTTCACATCCAGTTGTCGCCGATCAGCCCGTGAAGGGGCGGATCAGGATTTCGACGCGACGGTTCTGAGCCTTGCCTTCCGGGGTGGCGTTGGAGCCGATCGGCGCTCGGGCGCTCATGCCGGCGACATAGATGCGCTCACGCATCACGCCGCGGTTGATCAGGTGCGAGGCGACCGAGGCGGCGCGGCGCTCCGACAGCGGCTGGTTGATGGCGTCGCCGCCCGAGGAGTCGGTGTGGCCGACCACGTCGACCATCGAGCGGTCGTACTGGTTGAGCACGCGGGCCACGTCGTCCAGCACCGGCAGGAAGCGCGGGTCCAGGTCCGACTGGTTGGTGGCGAAGGTCACGTCCGACGGCATCCGCAGGACCAGGTTGTCGCCCTGACGCGCCACGCCGACGCCGGTGCCCGACAGTTCGGCTTCCAGGGCCCGCTGCTGGCCGTCCATGTACTGGCCGACCCCGGCGCCGGCCAGGGCGCCGATGCCTGCGCCGATCAGGGCGTTCTTGCGGCCCTGCTCGCCGCTGGAGGTGTTGGTCAGATAGCCCAGCAGCGCGCCGCCCAGGGCGCCCGCGACGGCGCCGGTGCCGGTGTTGTTGCGGCGCGGCGTGGAGCTGTAGGGGTCGGTCGTGGTGCAGGCGGCGGCGCCCAGCAGGGCGGCGATGCTCAGACCGGCGACGGCGATCTTGGCGCGCATGGGAAATCCTTTCGATGGCGACTTCTGGTCGCGTGAACGCTTGCCCCACAGTTAAGGTTTCAATGTGTATGGACCATGAACGCGGACCGGCGTCGCCTGCCGTTGACCTCCGCAGCCCGTCCCCCCATCTGTAACAGCGGCCGGGCGCTTCGCCGATCACGGGGGGCGCCGGACGGCCGAGGTCGCTTCATTGCGAGGGCCCCATGACTGCACGCACCCTGTTGTTCGACAGCCCCTTCCTGTTGGGTTTCGACCATACGCGCGCCCTGATCGATCGGGCGGCCAAGGCGGCGGCCGAGTCCTATCCGCCCTACAACGTCGAGCAGCTCGGCGAGGCGGCGGTGCGCATCACCCTGGCGGTGGCGGGCTTCACCCCCGAAGAGCTGTCGGTCACGGTCGAAGGGCGTCAGTTGACCATCACCGGCAAGCGCGACGACGCCGGGCGCGACCCGCAGGCCTTCCTGCACCGGGGCATCGCGGCGCGCGGCTTCGTCCGCAGCTTCGTCCTGGCCGACGGGCTGGAGATCGCGGGCGCCCGCCTAGAGCATGGCCTGCTGCACGTCGAACTGATCCGCCCGGAACAGGAACGCAGCGTGCGGCGCATCCCCATCACGACGGGCTGAACGGCCGTCGAACCGCCTGGCTTTCCAGGCGTTTAGTCAAGCGTAAGGAGGCGGTCTTATGACGCCCAACATGAATACGAAGGACTTCGCCGATTTCGGCGCCCCGGACCTGGTCTATGTCCGCGCGATCCGCGCCTCCGACGTTCTGGAGGATGTCAGGGCCGAGACGGCCGCCGACATCGAAATCGATCCGGATCAGATCCTCTATGCGGTGCACGGCGCCGACGGCGAGCGTCTGGCCGTCATGCTGGACCGCGAGACCGCCTTCGCGGCCGCCGTGGCGCATGACCTGGAGCCGATGTCGGTCCATTAGGCGTGTTGAAAACCGAATGAAGACGTAAGGAAGACCGCTCAGGCGGCGGTCTTCGACACATCCTTGACGAACAGGGCGCGGATGGCGTCCACGGTCCGCGCCTGGCGCAGTTGCTCGCGCAGTTCCGGCGAACGCAGGGCGCGCGACACCGCCGCCAGCGCCCGCAGATGCTCAGCCCCGGCGTCCAGGGGCGCGAACAGGGCGAACAGCAGATCAACCGGACGATCGTCCAGCGATTCATAGGCGACCGGCGTGTCCAGGCGCACGAAGACGGCGCAGACCCGATCCAGCCCCTTGATGCGCGCGTGCGGCACAGCGACGCCCGAGCCCAGACCCGTCGAGCCTAGGGCCTCGCGCTCCTGGAGAGCCTCGAACGCCTTGTCGGCGTCCAGGTCGAAAGCGGCGCCGAAAGCTTCGGCTACGGCGTGCAAGGCCTGACGTTTGGATGACGCCCCGCCCCGCAGGACGATCCCGTCCGACGACAGCAAATCAGCGATGTCCATGCTTACCCCGAAAATCGAACCCGACATTGGCGGAAGGGCGGGTGCTCTTTAGCGCCTTCGCCCTTCCTGAGGAAGCCTCAGCCGACAGCTTGCGCCGCCGCGCCCTTGGTCGTGCGCTGCGGATCGATCCAGCCGACGTTGCCGTCGGGCCGGCGATAGACCACGGCCAGGCCGCCGTGGGCGGCGTTGCGGAACATCACCAGCGGATAGCCGGTCATGTCCAGTTCGGCCACGGCGCGCCCCACGGTCAGGGTGCGGATCTCGGCCTCGGTCTCGGCGATGACCATGCCCACAGGGGGCGGTTCGCCCGGCAGGCCCGCCTCGCCGAACTCCTCGTCCTCGACGGTGTCGGGGTCGCGGAAGATGGTCAGGGCGGCGACTTCGCGCGCGGCGTTCTCAGTCTTCTCGGGCGACAGGCCCTTGGGTCCGATGTGGTGGTCCTTGAGGCGGCGCTTGTAGCGACGCACGCGCTTCTCGAGCTTGGACAGGCTGTCGGCGAAGGCCGCCTGGGCGTCGCCGCCGAAGCCGGTCGTCACCAGCGACTGGCCCGAGGCCAGACGCACCCAGCAATCGACCCGGAAGCCGTGTCGATCCTTGGACACCACGACCTCGGCGTCCTGGGCGCCGCGGGCGAAATACTTGCCGATGCCCTCTTCGAGTTCCTGGGAGATGCGCGAGCTTAGCGCTTCGCCGACATCCACTTGCTTGCCGCTGACTTGGATCTTCATGTCCCTAGAACGCGACTGACTGGCTTTGGTGTCAATGCCGATCACCGATTTGTGGTGACGCTTGAGAAGGGGTCAGCCGGCCTTCATCAGGCGGCGGCGCTGGATCGACGAGGGAATGCGCAGGGCCTCGCGATATTTCGCCACAGTGCGCCGCGCGATGTCGATTCCCGCCTCGTTCAAAATCTCCACGATGCGGTCGTCGCTCAGCACGTCGCCGTCGCCGGATTCGCCGTCGATCATGGTCTTGATTCGCTGGCGCACGGCTTCGGCCGAGTGGGCCGCGCCGCCGTCGCTGGACTGGATGGCGGCGGTGAAGAAGAACTTCAGCTCGAACACTCCGCGCGGGGTGGCCACGTATTTGTTCGAGGTCACGCGGCTGACCGTCGATTCGTGCATCTCGATGGCCTCGGCCACCGTCTTGAGGGTCAGAGGCCGCAGGAACTCGACGCCGAAGGCCAGGAAGGCGTCCTGCTGGCGCACGATCTCGGACGCCACCTTCATGATGGTGCGGGCGCGCTGATCCAGCGACTTGACCAGCCAGCTGGCCTGGGCGGCGCAGTCGGCGACGAAGGTCTTCTCCATGTCCGAACGCGCGCCGGCCGCCACCACGGCGTGATAGCGCTTGTCGACCAGCAGGCGGGGCAGGGTGTCGGTGTTCAGTTCGATCCGCCAGCCGCCGGCCGGGTCGGGGCGCACATGGACGTCGGGCACGACCGTCTGGGCCGGTTCGCCGCCGAAACCGGCGCCGGGACGCGGCGTCAGGGCCTTCAGCTCGGCGATCATCTCGACCAGATCCTCGGCGTCGACGCCGCAGACTTTGCGCAGGGCCGCCAGGTCGCGCCGCGCCAGCAGCTCCAGATGGTCCAGCAGGGCGCCCATGGCCGGGTCGAAGCGGTTGCGCTCGACCAGTTGCAGCTTCAGGCACTCGGGGATGGAGCGGGCCATGACGCCGGTCGGCTCGAAGCCGTGGCAGACGGCCAGGACGGCCTCGATGCGGGCTTCGTCCACGCCCAGCCGTTCGGCGATCTCGCCCAGGTCGGCGCGCAGATAGCCGCCTTCGTCCGTGGCGTCGATCAGGGTCAGGGCGATGGCGTGGTCGGCGGGGCTGAAGCCGGCGGCCGAGGCCTGGGCTTGCAGATGCTCCCACAGGGTCTCGTCGCGCTGGTCGGGGCGTTCGCGCTCCTCGCCGTCGGCCAGGCCGCCGCCCGAGCCGGCGCGAGACCAGTCGGCCAGGCCGGGCTGGTCGGTGGCCGGATCATCCTGGCGGTCGCTGACGCGCTCGCCGGGAGCGGCGTCGCCGTACAGATCGTCGGCGCCGGCGTCCAGACTCTGGGCGTGGGCGTCCGAGCCTTCGACGAAACGCATCTCGCCGTCGTCGCCGCCGTCGCCCGCAGACGCGTCATTGGCGGCCTCGGGCGCGCTCTCAGAGCCGGGCTCGCCCTCATCCCGCTGCAGCAGGGGATTGCGCTCCAGCTCGCCCTCGACGAAGGCCTCCAGCTCAAGGTTCGACAGTTGCAGCAGCTTGATCGCCTGCTGCAGCTGGGGCGTGATGACCAGCCCCTGCCCCTGCCTGACCTCCAGCCTCTGACCGATCACGTCGTTTCCACCCCGCACGCAGGCGCTGTTGGCCCGCTTCTTGCTGGGATCATGGATCGGAAGCCGTTAACGCGAGGCGAACAGCCGCCGCGTCAGGCCTTCTGGGCGTCAGGCGTACATTTCGCCCAGGTAGACGCGGCGCACCTCGGCGTCGGCGACGGCTTCGTCGGCCGTGCCTTCAAACAGGACGGATCCGGACGAGATGATCGAGACGCGATCGATGATGTCCAGCGTCTCGCGCACATTGTGGTCGGTGATCAGCACGCCGATGCCCTGGCTGGACAGATAGCGGATCACCTGGCGGATGTCGGCGATGGCCAGGGGGTCGATGCCCGCGAACGGCTCGTCCAGCAGCATGAAGCTGGGCCGCGCGGCCAGGGCGCGGGCGATCTCGACGCGGCGCCGCTCGCCGCCCGACAGGCCGGTGGCCGGGGCGTGGCGCAGATGGTCGATGCGCAGTTCTTCCAGAAGGCGGGTGGTCTCGTCCCGCACGCCGGCGGCGGTCTTCTCGCGCAGTTCGACCACGGCCTTGACGTTCTGCTCGACCGTCATGCCGCGGAAGATGGAGGCTTCCTGCGCCAGATAGCCCAGGCCCATGCGCGCGCGCTGGTACATGGGCTGCTGGGTGATGTCCTCATTGTCCAGCCAGATCGAGCCGCTGTCGGCGGGGATCAGGCCGGTGATCATGTAGAAGCAGGTCGTCTTGCCCGCCCCGTTGGGGCCCAGCAGGCCGCAGACCTCGCCGCGCTGGACGTTCAGGGAGACGTCGCGGACGACCTGGCGCTGGCCGAAGCTGCGGGCGATGTGCTCGACGCGAAGGCCGGTCGGACGCGCATCGTCGGCCGAGGTCGCCGCCGTCTCGGCGGCGGGCGCGTCCCGATTCAGGGCTGAGAGTTCCTTGCGCGCCACGCGGGGTCAGTTCCCTTGCGGATAGAAGACGCCCTGGACGCGGCCGTTGGCGCCGCCGCCCTCGATGCGCGCCGTCTCGGTGCGGACGTTGTAGACGAGGCGGTTGCCGGTCAGCACGCTCTTGCCCTGGGTCAGGATGACGTCGCCGGTCACGACGATGTTGCCGTCGTTTAGCGTGTAGACGGCGCGGTCGCCCTTCATGCTCTGGTCCGGGGTGACGAAGTAGACGCCGCCGTTGGCCTCGATGCGGTTCAGCTCGCCGTTGGCCGTGAAGCCGCGGATGGCGTCGGCGCGCAGGCGGTTGCCGCCCTGCGTCACCTCGGCTCGTCCGCGCAGGGAAAAGCCGTCGGGCGTATATTCGCCGCTGTCGGCGCCGTACTGGACCGGCTGGCGGCTGGCGTCGGCGCGGTTTTGGGCGCCCGAAACGGCGGGCAGGGCCAGGGCGGTCATCAGGACGGCGCCCGCGATCGTCAGCTTGGACTTGGACATGTTCATCGGTCGGCTCCGGCGGGATTGATCGTCCCGCTTACCTTGGTTTCGCCCTGGCCGTTGAAAACGACCCGCTGGCCTTGATCATAAATCGCATAAGACGAAGCATTGATGCTTCCAAGGGGGCCGCGACCCTGCACCCCCTTGTCGCCGGTCACCACCCCGGTCTCGGTGTCGACCACGGCCTCGGGCGTGACCAGGGTCCAGCCCGAGCCGCCGTCGGAAATCTTCACGTTCGGGCCGATGACGACCTTGCGCTGGGTTTCCAGATAGGTGCCGCCGTCGGCGGTCAGCTCGGTCGTCTTGCGCGCGCCGAGGTTGAGCCGCAGCAGCGGGCCGACCAGGCGGAAATGACCCGTGGCCGGATCGCGCACCGCGCCCTGGGCGCCGATGACGAAGGAGCGGCCCTGCGCGTCCTGGCCGTGGAACATGGGGTTGTCCAGGCGGATCTCGCGGCTCTCGCTGGCCTTGCGCTCCACTCCCGACATGACGGTGCGGAACACGGTCCAGGTCAGGGCGCCGCCCGCCAGCATCAGGATGACGATGGGCAGGACGCGGCGATACAGCTTCACCCGGCGCGAGCGCGTGCGCCAGCGTTCGCCGGCGCGGGCGACGCGCGCCTCGTCAGCGCGCTTCTGCTCGTCCTGGGCGGGCTGTTCGCTCATCGGCGTCTCGGGTCCGATTCTCAGGCGTGGGCGAAGATGTCGATCTCGTCCCAACCGGCCAGGTCGAGGCGCGAACGCACGGGCAGGAAGTCGAAGCAGGCCTGGGCCAGCTCCATGCGGCCTTCACGCACCAGCATCTCGTTCAGGCGGTTCATGATGGCGTGCAGGTACAGAACGTCCGAGGCGGCGTAGTCGAGTTGCGCCTGGCTCAGTTCCGCCGCGCCCCAGTCCGAGCTCTGCTGCGCCTTGGACATGTCGACCCCGGCCAGCTCCTTGGCCACGTCCTTCAGGCCGTGGCGGTCGGTGTAGGTGCGCGCCAGCTTCGACGCGATCTTGGTGCAGTAGACCGGGCGCGTCTCGACGCCCAGGTGCAGGTCGAACATGCCGATGTCGAAGCGGCCGAAGTGGAAGATCTTCAGCACCTTCGGATCGGTCAGCAGCCGCTTCAGATTGGGGCAGTCGTAGGTCGGACGGTTCAGGCGTACGACGTGGGCGTTCCCGTCGCCCGACGACAGCTGCACCACGCACAGCGGATCGCGACGGAAGCGCAGGCCCATCGTCTCGGAATCGATCGCCACCTGCGGCCCCAGGTCGAGGCCGTCGGGCAGGTCGCCTTCGTGGAAATAAACCGTCATGCGCGTAAAACTCGTTCGTCGTTCAGGCCGTAACATAGACGAACCGCGCGCTATCGCTAGGACGCAGGCTCGAGCTTTGCTGTCGCGGCCGTCGGGAAGGGGAAGCAAGGGCCGAAATGACAAACGGCGCCGCATCCGATCGGATACAGCGCCGCTTGAGAAATGGTGCCCAGGAGAGGACTCGAACCTCCACGGCCGTTAAGCCACTGGCACCTGAAGCCAGCGCGTCTACCAATTCCGCCACCTGGGCCCGGTGGGTCGCCCCGCCGAGGGCCGGACTAATAGGGGGGAGCCTCGGGGCGGTCAACAGGCTTTTTTCCGATTCCTGAAAAAACTGCACCGTTGACCAAAAGCTCCGAGAAATCCGCGCTCTATCAGGCCAGCCAGACCATCATCCGCGTATCGGCGCTTTCGCCCCGCGCGCGGCTGAAGGCCGGGCGGGTCTCGCCCGTGTACAGGAAACCCGCCTTCTCCAGCACCCGGCCAGAGGCGGGGTTGTCGGCGAAGTGGCCGGCCATCAGGGCGCGACGCTTCCACCGCGTCGAGGCCCAGACCAGGGCGCCTTCCAGCGCCTCGGTCGCATAGCCGCGGCCCCAGAACTCGCGCCCGATCCAATAGCCGGCCTCGGGCACGGCGTCGGTGTTCTGGAACATGCCGATGACGCCCACGGGACCGTGGTCCTCGTGCTCGATCAGGAAGGTGTTGGCCCGCTTCGGATCCTGGGACGCCACCTGCAGGACGAAGTCCTCGGCGTCGTCGACGCGAAAGGGGTGGGGCATGCGCTGGGTCATGCGGGCGATGTCGTGGTCATTGGCCAGGGCCGCGATCCGCGTCACGTCCTGGGCGCCGGGCGCGCGCAGCAGCAGACGCCGCGTCTCGACGACGGGGGAGGTTTCGATCACGCACATGGTTCGGTCTCGATGTCTTCGGCGCCGCCTCCTTGGAGGGCTCGGGCGGCTTGCGAGGCGGGGAAACGCAAACGGGGAGCCTGGTGATCCAGACTCCCCGCGGAAAATTTTCCCTTGGTCCGGATCGGCTGCTGTCGAGAGCAACGCGATCCGGGGAAATACTGTCCTGGCTTCGCGTTACTCGGCGGCCATCGCCTGGGCGTCGTCGTTGGCCGGGAGAATCGACACGTAACAACGGCCGCCACGTTTGGTGGTGAACTGCACCGCGCCGGTCGCCGTGGCGAACAGGGTGTGGTCACGGCCCAGGCCGACGTTGGCGCCCGGGTGGAACTTGGTGCCGCGCTGACGCACGAGGATGTTGCCGGCCAGCACGCGCTCGCCGCCGAACTTCTTCACGCCAAGGCGCTTCGACTCTGAGTCGCGACCGTTACGCGACGAACCGCCGGATTTCTTGTGAGCCATCTTGCTGCTCCTCTTCCTTGGTGCGCTACCGCCCGTTCGGGCTGCTTGAGCGCGCCATCTGTCCTGCTAGGCGCTGATCCAGCGCCGGTGAAAATCTTAGGCTTCGGCGCCTTCGGCCTTGGCGGCCTTCTTGGCGGGAGCCTTCTTGGCCTTCGGAGCCTCGGCTTCGACAGCCTCGACGCGCGGGGCCAGGCCACGAGCGCGGGCGTTGATTTCCGCCTTGGTGATCAGCTCGACCTTGCCGTCCCACTTGGCCTTCTCGCCGGCGCCTTCGATGCCGGTGATGCGCAGGACCGATTCCATCTGGCGATGGCCGTTCGTGCGGCGATAGCCCTGACGACGGATCTTCTTGAAGATCTTGATCTTCTCGCCCTTGCGGGTCTCGATCAGCGTGGCTGCGACAGCGGCGCCGTCGATCAGCGGAGCGCCGACCGTAACACCCTTGTCGCCGCCCAGCATGAGGACTTCACCGAAATTGACGGCAGCGCCAGCGTCGCCGTCGATCTTCTCGACAACAATCACATCGCCCGGTTGGACCCGGTACTGCTTTCCGCCGGTCTTGATCACCGCGTACATTAGGAAGCCTCAGCGTGAACGCAAAAATGGATGCGCCCGCCAGGAGACCCTGCGGGCGAAGAGCGGCGACATATACGGATGGTCACGGAAGAGTCAACGTGAAAGGGCGGCGTCTGGGGCGAAAACCCGCGCGAAACCTGTTCCTGGCGGAGTCTGTGGCCCGATTGCACGGGTGATGCAATGGGCGAGACAGGATGTTCGCGCGCGTATGCGAGACGGACGGCGGCGCGGCGTGACGCCGCGCGTGAAGATTCTTCGCCGATTCTTCTCGATTGTTATAAGGTAACATTCTAAGGGAGCAGCCATGTCCTCCCCCGATCTCGCCGAGCCGGTGCTGTTGTCGCTTCTGGGCGGCGGCTTCGTCGCGGCCTTTCTGCATGCGGCCCTGCCGACCCACTGGCTGCCTTTCGTCCTGGTCGGCCGCGCCCAGCGCTGGAGCGTGGCGCGGGTGATGACGGCCGTGGTCACGGCGGGGCTGGCGCATATTCTGTCGACGGCCGTGGTCGGCTCGCTGATCGTGGCGGCCGGGCTGGCGCTGAACCGTTGGGTCGAGGGGCTGCTGCCGCACCTGTCGGCGGCGCTGCTGTTCCTGTTCGGCGCCTTCTACCTGGCCAGGGCCTCGCTGAAGCGTCCCGTCACGGCGGGCGGGCCGGCGACGGAACTGGCTGAACCCGCCGTGTCCGACAAGGCGGCCTTCTGGGGCCTGGTGCTGATGATGGCGGTGACGCCGGGCGAGGTGCTGCTGCCCATCTATCTGTCCTCGGCGACCGAGGGCGTGGGCGCCCTGGCCCTGCTGACCCTGACCTTCGCGGCGGGGACCGTGCTGGGCATGACCTTGCTGGCCGCCCTGGCGACGGCGGGCTACTCTATCCTCAGGCTGGAGCGGTGGGCGCGCTATGAAGGCGCCATCCTGGGCGGGGCGCTGATCCTGATCGGCTTCCTGGTGCTGACGCACCAGCACTGAGTTTCGATAGGTTATATATTTACATTCAAAGACTTATCTTCTGCGGGACTTGACCTTCTCGCGCGGGAAGACCTAGCTGAGCGGACATGGCGCACGATCACGCACACGGCCATGACGGCCACGACCCCTCCCATGACCCCGGTCATTCGCATGGCCATGGCCACTCGCACGGCTTCGGCGGGCACCATCATCATGGCCCGACCGACACGGGCGACTGGCGCTACGCCGTCGGCCTGATCGTCAACCTGGCCTTTGTCGTCGCCGAGTTCACGGCCGGCTGCATCGCCGATTCCACCGCCCTGATGGCCGATGCGGGCCACAATCTGTCGGACGTGCTGGGTCTGGCCATGGCAGGCGGGGCGGCCTGGCTGGCGCGGCGCGCGGCGGGGCCCAAGCGCACCTACGGCTATGGCAAGGCGACGGTGCTGGCGGCCCTGGGCAACGCCCTGCTGCTGATCTTCGCCTGCGGGGCCATCGCCTTCGAGGCGGTGCGCCGCCTGGCGGAGCCCGCGCCCGTGGCCTCGGGCGTCATCATCGTCGTGGCCGGGATCGGCTTCTTCATCAACCTGGGCACGGCCCTGCTGTTCATGAAGGATCAGCACAAGGATCTGAACGTGCGCGGCGCCTATCTGCACATGATGGCCGACGCCGCCGTGTCGCTGGGCGTGGTCGTCGCGGGCGTCGTTATCCTGTTCACCGGCTGGTCGCTGATCGACGGGATCGTCAGCCTGATCATCGTCGCCGTCATCATGATCGGCACCTGGGGCCTGCTGAAGGATTCGGTGAACCTGGCCCTGGACGCCGCGCCCAACGGTCTGGACGTGGGCGAGATCCGCGCCGCCTTCCTGGCCCTGCCGGGGGTGACGGCGGTGCACGACCTGCACGTCTGGGGTCTGTCGACGACCGATGCGGCGCTGACCGCACACATCGTTCATGAACGCCCCGACGGCGACGCCCTGCTGGCAGAGGCGCAAGGCCTGGCGCGCGGCCGATTCGACATCAGCCACACGACCCTTCAGCTGGAAACGGCGGTCCTGCCGGATTGTCCGACCTGCTGAGCGGTTTCGCCTCTTCCCAAGGCGGCCCTCAGCCGCCATCTAGCGAGCCATGACCCAGAAGACACCCGTGACCGTCCTCACCGGCTACCTCGGCGCCGGCAAGACCACCCTGCTGAACCGCATCCTCACCGAGGACCACGGCAAGCGCTACGCCGTCATCGTCAATGAGTTCGGCGAGATCGGCATCGACAACGACCTGGTGGTCGGCGCCGACGAGGACGTGTTCGAGATGAACAACGGCTGCGTCTGCTGCACGGTGCGCGGCGACCTGATCCGCGTGGTCAACGGCCTGATGAAGCGCCAGCGCCCGGGCAAGCCCGCCTTCGACGCCATCATCGTCGAGACCACGGGTCTGGCCGACCCCGGCCCGGTGGCCCAGACCTTCTTCGTCGACGACGAGGTCAAGGCCAAGACCCAGCTGGACAGCGTCACCGCCCTGGTCGACGCCAAGCACGTCATGGCGCGTCTGGACGACTCCAAGGAAGCCCGCGAGCAGGTGGCCTTCGCCGATCGCATCATCCTGAACAAGATCGACCTGGTGGACGAGGCCGCTCTGGCCGCCGTCGAGGCCCGCCTGCGGGCGCTGAACCCCCTGGCCCCCATCGTCCGCGCCGAGCGCTCCAACGTGCCGCTGGATCAGGTGCTGGGCCTGCACGCCTTCGACCTGGACCGCATCCTCGAGGTCAAGCCGGACTTCGTGAACCCGCCCCACGGCGCCGAGGGCCACGTCCACGACGAGCACTGCGGCCACGGGCATGACCATGCCGAGGATCACGTTCACGACGAACACTGCGGCCATGAGCATCACGATCACGACCACGATCATGCACACGGCCCGCGCGGCCACGCCCATGAGGACGACATCAAGGGGATTTCCCTGACGCTGGACCGTCCGCTGAACGGCGCCAAATTCACCGCCTGGCTGGACAAGCTGCTGGGCGAGCAGGGTCAGAACATGCTGCGCGCCAAGGGCATCATCGACGTTCAGGGCGAGGACCGCCGCCTGGTCTTCCAGGCCGTGCACATGATCCTCGAAGGCGACCTTCAGAAGCCGTGGGGCGACAAGGAGCGCCGCTGGAGCCGCGCTGTCTTCATCGGCCGCGACCTGGACGAAGCCGCCCTGAAGGCCGGGTTCGAGGCCTGCGCCGCATGAACCCGCCGCCCCGCCCGCGCACCGAAGCCAAGCTGATCTACGGCACGCCCGAGTTCGAGATCGTGCAGCACGGCGACCACGTCCGCTGCGCCGTCTCGGGCGCGCCGATCCCGCTGGAGGCGCTCAACTATTGGAGCGTCGAGCTTCAGGAGGCCTACGCCTCGGGCGAACTGATGACCCAACGCTGGGTCGAGACGCACAAATAGGTTGCTGACCCTCTCCCATCAGGAGAGGGTTTTCAGCCACGATGTCATCACTCGCGCCAGCGCCTTCGGCTGTTCCAGCGGGATCATGTGGCCGCTGTGCTCCACCGTCGCCAGCGTCGAGCCGGAAATCCCGCGGTGCAGCTCCTCCGCCTCCTCGCGCATCCGCAGGCGATCGGCGTCCGCCGCCACGATCAGCGTCGGCTGACGGATCTCGCTCAGACGTGCCAGATCGCCCGCCCGCGCCATCGCCGACTGGCGGTGAAACGCTTCGCCGCCCAGCCTCAGCCCCATGTCGCGCACCCGCGCGATCATCGTCTCGTCGTTCGTCAGATCAGGATGCAGGGACGAGACGATGGCCGGACGGCTCAACCCCTTGAAGGCCTTCGGCGGCGCCTTCAACGACGAGCGCCTCTGGCGGATCAGCTCCTCCGTATCCCCGCGCGCCGAGGTGGCGATCAGGATCAGCGCCTCCACCCGCTCCGGCGCGATCCGCGCCAGCTCCCGCGCCACATAGCCGCCCATGGAAAAGCCCACGGCGACGAACCGCTCCGGCGCATCGCTCAGGATGGCGGCCGCCATGCGCTCGATATCCTCGCCCCGGCTGAGGTCGGTGGCGACCAGCGGCCCGAACGGCGCCAGATCGTCGGTCATGGCGTCCCACAGGGTCGCATCGGCCATGAAGCCGGGAATGAGCAGCAGGGTCATGGCTCCCTCATAGACCCGCCACGCGACAGACGCGACGGGGGAGGTTATGAGGCGCATCCGACTTCTCCTTCGCCCTGCGTGAGCCGACATGACGACCTTCTCTTTCGACGCCCAGGTCACCGCCGCCCTGTTCGACAAGACGGGCGCGATCTTCGCCCTGGGCGACGGCTCGGTGCGGTTCGAGAGCGGCGCCCGCAGCGAGGTCCATGACGGCGCCGTGCTATGCGCCTGCGTCCACCCCTCGGGCGAGGGGATCGTCACCGGCGGCGACGACGGCAAACTGGTCTGGAGCCGCGAGGGCGAGGCCGTCCTGCTGGCCCAGACCAAGGGCCAATGGATCGACGCCGTGGCCGCCTCGGCCGAGTCCGGGCTGATCGCCTTCTCCTCGGGCCGCGCGCTGAGCGTGCTGGACGTCAAAGACCCGCACTTCCGCCGCGACTTCCAGCACGAGCGCACCGTCTCGGGCGTGGCCTTCGACCCCAAGGGTCGCCGCATCGCCGCCTCGACCTATGGCGGCGCCTGGCTGTGGTACGCCCGCATCGAGCAGCAGCAGCCGACGAAGCTGGCCTGGGCCGGGTCGCATCTGGCGGTCGGCTTCTCGACCGACGGCGCCTATGTCGTCACCTCCATGCAGGACAACCAGCTGCATGGCTGGCGCCTGAAGGATCAGAAGAACATGCGGATGGGGGGCTATCCGTCCAAGATCAAGAGCTTCGCCTTCATGGCCAAGGGGCAGCTTCTGGCCACCTCGGGCGCGCAGGGCGTGGTGCTGTGGCCCTTCGTCGGCTCCAACGGGCCGATGGGCCGCGAGGCGACCGAGATCGGCTATGACGAGACGACCCTGATCGCCCAGGTCGCCGCCGCCCCCGCCCACGGTCGTCTGGCGGCCGGGCTGGAGGACGGGCGCGTCTGGTGGGCCGACCCGGCCGGGCGCGGCCTGCAGTTCGTCAAGCAGGACAAGGGCGCGCCCATCACCGCCCTGGCCATGAGTTCCGGCGCCGCTCGCATCGCCTGGGCCGACGAGGACGGGCAGGCGGGCGTGGTGTCGCTCTGACCCCTACCTCTCCATGCCGTCATCCTCGGGCTTGACCCGAGAATCCAGCCTCGCGACGGCGGCTCGGCAAGCGTCGCCGTGATTTCTCAACCTTCCTGAGCCATGCTCCGTCCATGACCCGTGCGAAACACCGCAAGCGGCGGCCGCTCCTGACCCTTCTGCTGATCCTGGCCCTGTTCCCGCTGGCCGGGGTGGCGGTGCATCGCTTCCTGCCGCCGCTGGCGACGATCCTGATGGTCAAGCAGGCCGCGGCCGGGCACGGCATGGACTATCGCTGGCGCTCGCTGGACCGTATCTCGCCGCGTCTGGTCGAGGCGGTGATCGCCGCCGAGGACGCCCGCTTCTGCCAGCACCACGGTTTCGACGTCGAGGCGATCCAGAAGGCGCTGGAGGCCAACGAACGCGCCGAACAACGCGGCTCGGGCAAGGTCCGCGGCGGCTCCACCATCAGCCAGCAGACCGCCAAGAACGTCTTCCTGTGGCCGGGCCGCGACTGGGTCCGCAAGGGGCTGGAGGCGGGCTACACCGGCCTGATCGAGATCGGCTGGGGCAAGCGGCGGATCATGGAGATGTATCTGAACGTCGCCGAATGGGCGCCGGGCGTCTATGGCGCCGAGGCCGCCTCGCGCCACTGGTTCGACAAGAGCGCGGACAAGCTGACGGCGCGCGAGGCCGCTCGCCTGGCCGCCATTCTGCCCAGCCCGCGCCGCTACAACGCGGGATCGCCCGGTCCCTATGTCCGTCGTCGCGCCGCCCGCATTCAGGCGGCCATGGGCACGGTGCGCGAACAGGGGCTGGACGCCTGCGCCGACCGCCGCTGAAGCCGGCCGTTTCGCAACCTGTCGTTAACCGTGAGCGTGGGGCCAAGCCTTAACGGAACCGTGTCAGCCTGGGATCGACTGCGGACCCGTGCGTCCGCGCCGAGGCAGCCGGGGTTTGGCAAGACGATGGACCGACTGAAACGCGCTCGCGCGGCCGCCGGGCTGAAGAGCCTGGCCTCGCGCTTCCTGCGCCAGACCCAGGGCAATGTGGCGATGATGTTCGCCATGGCCCTGCCGGTGCTGCTGATGATCACCCTGGGCGCCATCGACATCCACCAGGCCTCCAAGGTGAAGGCCCAACTTCAGGACGCGCTGGACGCCGCCGCCCTGGCCGCCGCCCGCTCGACCTTCACCGACGACGTCAACATCAACAAGGTCGGCCTGGCGGCGCTCAAGGCCAACATGCCGGGCTATTTCGACAAGGAGGGCGACACCGCCAGCTTCGTCCTAATCGACAATCGACGGGTCGAGGCCGATGCCAAGGTTGATGTGAAGGTGCTGGTCGCCAACGTCTTCCTGCCGCCTTACGGCAAGCTTTTGGACGACTATCTTCCGGTCGGCGTCAGCTCAGAGGTCGTGCGGGCCTCGCGCAACGTCGAAGTGGCGTTGGTTTTGGACATCACCGGCTCCATGTCCGGTTCGCCGTTGGCCAGTCTGAAGGAGGCCGCCAAAGACCTGGTGGGCCTCGTGGTGCAGGAGCAGCAGAGCCCTTTCACGTCGCGGGTGGCTTTGGTGCCGTATTCTATGGGTGTGAACCTGGGGGATTACGCTGACAGCGTGCGCGGCCCTTTGAAGGATACGACGGCGATCAGCGCCGCAGACTGGGCTGATGCGTCTCGCTCGCTCTCTCGAGTCTCCAGCGGCGTCCTAACTGCGAACAGCCATGGGCTGAAAACAGGCGAGTATGTTTGGATAAGTGGAGTCAGCAACGCTTCGTCTGGCTTGAATAACCGCATCCATCGCGTGTCATCCGTGACTGCTGATACCTTCCAGCTTGACGGCTTTTTTGGCAGCGGCAGCCGGAATACAGGCGGTTTCCGTCGATGCTGGTCGTCGGATTGCCGCGTATGGGTGACATCGGCCCAGCACACCCTGTCGACGGGCGACTGGGTGAGGATTTCGGGCGTTCAAGGTATGAGCGGTCTCAACGCCTACTTCCAGGCGACGAAGATTTCCGACGACCAGTTCAGCGTCGATCTATCGGGGCCGGGGCAATCCCCCTATTCTAGAGGGGGTGCTGTCCAGTGCGGCTACGATGGCTGCCGGACCCGATACTACATCGGCCGCGACAACAGCACTTTGCGAGAACTTCCGTCGAGCACTTGCGTCAGTGAACGCTTGTGGATCTCGCGAAATAGTGTCGGCAAATTAGTGCCGACGGACCGGACTCCTCTCCGAACGAAGGAGAGGGACGATTGGGTCGGCCGCAACTATCCGCACAGCAACAACCGCTGTTTGAGCAATACGCTCACGCCCTTGAGCTCTCAGGTCGAGACCAAGAACGGGGTCACGGGGCTGAATAGCCTGATCGACGGCTATCAGGCGGCCGGTTCGACAGCAGGACAGATCGGCATTGAATGGGGCTGGTATGCGGTCTCGCCGAACTTCAACACCGTCTGGCCCTCCGCCAGCAGCGCCAATCCTTATGATACCTCTAAGACGCTGAAAGCCGTCGTGCTGATGACGGACGGCGAGTTCAACAACCCCTATTGCCAGGGGGTGATTTCGCGCGACGCCCCCAGCAACGGATCTGCGGGCAACGCCAGCTATCAGATCAACTGCAGCGCGCCGAACGGCAGCCCTTTTGCTCAGTCCGTGGCGCTCTGTGAGGGGATGAAGAAGGAGAACATCGTCATTTACACAGTCGGCTTCAATCTCAGCACCAGCACAGGCGGGGTGGGCGTGGATACGGCCTATGAGGTCATGGAGCAGTGCGCCACCAGCAAGGAACACTTCTTCAAGCCGAACCAGAATACCGACCTGAAGGAAGCTTTCCGCGCCATCGGCCGCGACATCACCCGCCTGCGCATCGCCCGCTGACGAAGACGCGGGGCAAGCAAAAGGGCCGGCGGATCGCTCCGTCGGCCCTTCGTGCTTTTCAGTCGTTCCGTCCGATCAGATCAGGCGGATCTCCTTCAGGCGCTGGGTCAGGAAGTCCTCGGCCAGGATGGTCTGGCCCGCATAGCGGTCGGGGTTCTCCGCCGTGATCGTCGACGGCAGGGTCTCGATCGGGAAGTCCGGGTTGAAGTGCAGGAAGAAGGGCGTCGAATAGCGGGCGAAGCCGCGACGCTCGGGCGCTGGATTGACCACGCGATGCGTCGTCGACGGCAGGACGTGGTTGACCAGCCGCTGCAGCATGTCGCCGATGTTGACCACCAGGGCGCCCGGCGGCGGGGCGATGTCCAGCCATTCGCCATCGGAGTCCTTCAGCTGCAGCCCGGCCTCTTCGGCGCCCAGCAGCAGGGTGATGACGTTGATGTCCTCATGGGCGCCCGCGCGCACGCCCTCGGCGTCGGCCGGGATCGGCGGATAGTGCAGCAGGCGCAGCACGCTGTTGCCCAGTTGGACCTTGTCCTCGAAATAGTCGTCGTCCAGCTTCAGATAGCGGGCGATGGCCTTGAGGATGCGGCGGCCCAGTTCATCCAGGCCGTCGAACAGGCCGTAGACGTGCTCGCGGAAGCCCGCCACCTCGGTCGGCCAGACGTTGTCGCGCATGTATTGGCGATAGGGATGGCCTTCCGGCAGCTCGCGGCCCGTGTGCCAGAACTCCTTCAGGTCCACGGCCTTGGCGCCCTTGGCCGCCTCGACGCCGAAGGGGGTCAGGCCGCGCGCGCCGCCCGTGCCGGCCTGGTGATACTGGCGCTTCACGTCTTCAGGCAGGGCGAAGAAGGCCTTGGCGTCGGCCACGGCGGCGTCGATCAGACCCTGGTCCAGACCGTGGTCGGCGATGACGGCGAAGCCGTAACGGGCGAAGGAGGCGCCCAAGGCGTCGGCGAAGGCCTGGAAGTCGGCGTCGTAGCCCTTCATCGACACCGGAACGATGGCGCGGGTCTTGGCCTTGTCCTCGGCGGAAACGGCGGTGAGGGAAGAGGTCACTGTGAAATCAGCCTCTCTGATAGTGAATATGGCGGCCCTCATACGCCCAATGGGCGCGAAAGGGCAGATGGCGCGGGTCGGACCTTTGGTCCACCGTCAGTCCTGCGGGATGACGGCCCGGATGACGCGCGCGGACGAAGGGCGGCCGGCGATGCCGCGCCGGGGATCGACCACGACGCGCAGGTCTCCGCTGGAATAGGTCACGCTCGCGCGCGGGCCTTCGACTACGGTGATGCTGCGCAGCCGGTCCAGGAAGGGGCGGGCGCTGGGCGAACGGGCGATGCGGACCACGGCGTCGGTGGTGACGATCAGGGCCTCGATGCACAGGGCCTCGGATTCCTCGCCGAAGACGTTGATGCGGACCAGGCGGCCCATGGCCTCTGACACCAGGCTGCTGCGCCGGGTCATCAGGTTGAACATCTGCACCGGGCCGAGCGAGGGCGGCTCCAGGCTGACGGGCGGCCCGGCCAGGCTGACCGGCGAGCCGCCGGGCGTGCGCGTCGTATAGACGGTGATGCCGCCGCCGGTGGTGACGCGCAGCACCTGATCGCCCGCATCGTTGCGATAGATGGTGTCGCCGCGCGGCGCCGAGGACGGGCGCAGGGCCCAGGTCTCGGTCGAGCGCTCGAACCGCAGCAGGGTCAGCGACCCCGCCCGGTCCAGGATGAAGGTTTGCCCCGCTTCCGAGACATAGCGCCCCGGCGGCGGGGTGGTGCGGATCACCGACTGGTCGCGGATGACGCGGCTCTGTTCGGACTGAACGTTCGAGCGGGTCTGGGCCTCGGCCTCGACCGCGCCCGCCAGACAGGCCAACGCCAGCGCCAGCCCCGTGGCCTGGAGCAGGCGCACGCCCGCGCCCGTCGCTGCACTGGGCGTTGCGACGGCGAAGAAAGGCGGCTTCTCCGCCACGACTTCGACCGCAGACTTCATGTTTTCAGAGGTGATACGCGCGAACGGCGGATTTTGGGCGAACGCGGCTTATCCAACCAGGTACTGCCCGCCGTTGAGCGAGAGCGTGCAGCCTGTGACATATCCGGCACGCTCGCCCGACAGCCAGGACACCATGTCGGCGATCTCCTCGCCCTTGCCCAGGCGGCCGACGGGGATCTGGGTCACGATGGCGTCCAGCACCTTCTGGTCCATGGCGCCGACCATTTCGGTGTCGATATAGCCCGGCGCGATGCAGTTGACGGTCACGCCCTTGCGCGCGTTCTCCAGCGCCAGCGCCTTGGTGAAGCCGATCATCCCGGCCTTGGCGGCGGAATAGTTGGTCTGGCCGATCTGGCCCTTCTGACCGTTGATCGAGGAGATGTTGACGATGCGGCCGAAGCCCCGGTCGCGCATGCCGTTGATGACTTGGCGCGTCATGTTGAACACGCTGTCCATGTTGACGCGGATCACGTCGGACCACTGGTCCGCGCTCATCTTGTGGAAGAAGCCGTCGCGCGTGATGCCGGCGTTGTTCACCAGGACGTCGATGGGGCCCAGCTGCGCCTCGACCTCCCTGACCGCCCGCTCGCAATCCTCGAACGAGCCGACGTTGCCCTTCACCACCATGACGCCCAGTTCGCGGGCGGTGGCCTCTGCGGCCTCGGTGTTGCCGGAATAACCGGCTGCGACCTGCAGCCCGTCTTCCTTCAGTCGTTGAACGATCGCCTTGCCGATGCCCCGGGTGCCCCCGGTGACGAATGCGGTACGCGTCATGACGTCTCCCTGTCCTGTGCGGCGGCCGTCGTGGTCGCGACGCCGTCCGCCTCCCTTGCCGACAGCCTTAGCGCGGCTGGCGGCGAACGAGAAGACGGGGTTACGCCGTCGCGGCCATACGGCTCATGTCGATGACGAAGCGGTAGCGCACGTCCGACCGCTCCATCCGTTCATAAGCTTGGTTGATCTGATCGGGGGCGATCACCTCAATCTCACACACGATCCCGTGTTCGCCGCAGAAGTCGAGCATCTCCTGCGTCTCGCGAATGCCGCCGATCAGCGAGCCGGCGATGCGCCGCCGCCGCCACAGCAGGGGCATGGCGAAGACGGGCAGCCCTTCCGTCGTCAGGCCCAGCATGACCATGGTCCCGTCGCGCGCCAGCAGATTGACGTGGCTGGCGATCTCATGCGTCGCCGAGACGGTGTTGATGATCAGGTCGAACTGTTCGGCCGCCGCCTTCATGGCCTCGGCGTCCGAGTTGATCAGGAAGTGCCGGGCGCCCATCCGCTCGGCGTCGGCCTTCTTGCGGTCCGAGGTCGACAGCACCGTCACCTCCGCACCCAGGGCGGCGGCCAGCTTGACCGCCATATGGCCCAGCCCGCCCAGGCCGATCACCGCCACCTTCGACCCCGGCCCCACGCCCCAGGTCTTCAGCGGCGACCAGGTGGTCACGCCCGCGCACAGCAGGGGCGCCGCCGCGTCCAGCGGCAGGCTGTCGGGAATCTTCAGCACGAAGGCCTGGTCCACCGTGATGCGGTCGGAATAGCCGCCCTGGGTGATGGTCTGGCCGACGGCCGCGCCCTTGGGATCGCGCGAGCCGTAGGTCTGGGTCATGCCCCGCTCGCAATACTGCTCCAGCCCCTCGCGGCAGGCCGAACAGGTCCGGCAGCTGTCGACCATGCAGCCGACGCCGACGCGGTCGCCTTCCTTGAAGCGGGCGACATTCGCGCCGACCGCCGTCACCACCCCGGCGATCTCATGGCCCGGCACGATGGGATAGCGCGTCCCGCCGAGATCGTTCTTCACCACATGCAGGTCCGAGTGGCAGACGCCGCAGTATTTGATCTCGATGGCCACGTCGTCCGGGCCGGGATCGCGGCGCTCGAAGCTGTAGGGGCTCAGCGGCTGGTCGGCGGCGGTCGCGGCGAAGGCGCGCGTGGCGATGGGCATGGGTTCAGTCCTTCAGCTTGGCGATCAGCGCCTGGGCCGCCGCCGGGTTCCGCACCTTGGCCCCCGAGATGAAGTAGGCGAAGACGTCGCCGCGTTCGGCCCAGCCGCGCGCCTGTTTCGCCACGGCGTCCAGCTCTTCCGAGGTCATGCCCGTCGGCTCGTCCTCGCGGCTGGACATCAGCCGGGCGTAGGCAAAGTCTGTCGTCGCCTCGTCGATCTGGGGCCAGGTCGGCTCCTCGTCGTCGACCGCATAGACGACGGCCGCGCCGTATTTGCGCGCCAGATCATAGAACTGTTCGGTGGCGAAGGTCGGATTGCGTACTTCCAGCGCGTGCCGCAGCCGCACCCCGTCCTTCTCCTTGGGCAACAGTTTCAGGAAGCCTTCGAAGTCCTCGGGCTCGAACTTCTTGGTTCCCATGAACTGCCAGTTGATCGGCCCCAGCTTGTCGCCCAGCACGGTCAGCCCCTGCGACAGGAACCGCTCGAAGCTCTCGGCGCCGTCGGACAGAACCTTTCTATTGGTGCAATAGCGGCTGGCCTTGACCGAAAAGACGAAGCCGTCGGGCGTCTCGTCGCGCCACTTCATCCAGCTGTCGGGCTTGAAGGTGGAATAATAGGTGCCGTTGATCTCGATCGAGGTCAGCGCCCGGCTGGCGAACTCCAGCTCCCGCTTCTGCACCAGCCCCTCGGGATAGAAGACCCCGCGCCATGGCTCGAAGGTCCAGCCGCCGACGCCGATGTGGATGGATCCTGTCATGGGAAGGCCTCCTGTACGGTGGTCTTGATCGCAGGATTTCGTCGATGGCGCTATGCAAAGCCGCTATGGCGCTCGCAATGGCTTGGCCTCTACGGCGGTCTATGCATAGTGTTGGTCGACAAACGGAGGTCGATCATGTTGTTGGCGGTCCTATTCTACGGCGTCACGGCGCTGGCCGGTCAGGCGGAGGTTCGGCCCGCATTCCAGCAGGCGCCAGCACAGTCCAACCATCAGTTCATCCATCCCAGTCCGGATAAGGCGGACCCTACCATGTGGCGCTTTCAAGACATGGATGATCGCCGCGCTATCGATGACATGCGTCGCGAGCGCGTCCGGCTGAACTACGAGGCCGCGGTGATCAATCAGCGCTGGCAGCTGGCGGATGAGTTGGACAAGCTGATCGCCGCCAATGAGTGCGAGCGGGCGACAGAAATCGCACAGAGAGCCGGGTATCGCGATTTTCGCGATGGCGTGGCCAACGCCTGCCGGGTCAGGGCGGCCGCACCCGCGTCCTAAACCGCTACGCCTTGAGCCTCGTTTGCGCGCAAGAGCGTGGCGATCCGTCCCCCACGGGGCTATAGCGCCAGCCTGACCGGAGTGCTGCGCGCGTGTTCGACCTGACGCCTGAGATCATCGCCCTGTTGGGCGTCGCGTCGGTGATCGCCGGCTTCATCGACGCCATCGCCGGGGGCGGGGGGCTGATCTCCTTGCCGGCCCTGTTGTCGGTCGGGCTGAACCCGGTCGCCGCCATCGCCACCAACAAGGTTCAGGGCAGCGTCGGCACCGCCAGCGCCCTGTGGAATTTCTGGCGCAAGGGACGGGTGGACTTTCGGCTGATCCGCTGGCCGATGCTGTTGACGGCGATCGGGGCGGGGCTGGGCGCTTTCGCCGTGACGCTGGTCGACACGCGGTGGCTGATGATCCTGCTGCCCGTGCTGCTGGTCGGCATCGCGCTTTATTTCCTGCTCGGCCCCAAGGCGGCGGACGAGGACGCCCACGCCCGGCTGACGCCGCTGGCCTACGCCTTCGTGGCGGGCGGGATCGGCTTCTACGACGGCTTCTTCGGGCCGGGGACGGGGTCGTTCTTCGCGCTCAGTCTCGTCATGCTGCTGGGCATGGGGCTGACGCGGGCGACGGCCCACACCAAGGCGCTGAACCTGATGAGCAACGTCGTCGGCATCGTCGTCCTGGCGGTCGGGGGCCATGTGGTCTGGGTTCTGGCCGGGATCATGGCGGTGGGCCAGTTCGTCGGCGGGCGCATGGGCTCGCACGCGGCCATGCGTTTCGGGCCGCGCCTGATCCGCCCCCTGTTGGTGGTGATCTCCCTGGCCATGACGGCGCGGCTGTTGTCCGATCCGGCCAATCCGCTCAGAGCCATGATCGCCGGCTGGCTGGGCTAGGTCAGCTGGGCTAGGTCAGCCGGGCTGGACCGCGCGGTCGACCAGCGTCCTGCGGACCGCATCGGTCAGGGCCTCGGCCGTGACGGGCTTGGCCAGGTGCAGGTCGGCGCCGGCCTGGGCGGCCTGTTCCTGATGCTCGATCATGGCGTTGGCGCTCAGCATGATGACCGGCGCGCGCGGGCGCGCCGGGTCGGCGTGCTCGACATCGCGCAGGGCGCGCGTGGCGCTCAGCCCGTCCATCACCGGCATCTGCATGTCCATCAGCACCAGGTCGAACCGTTCGGCGACGAAGGCGGCCACCGCCTGCTCGCCGTTCTCGACCAGGGTCAGCTCGACGCTGTCGCCCAGGATCAGCTGCACCACCCGCTGATTGATCGGATGATCCTCGGCCAGCAGGACGCGCGGGCGCGGGCCGGCAGGCGGCGCGTCTGACGCCGCCTCTTCGACGTAGGCCGCATCGAACTGGGCCAGGGAGGCGATGCGCGTCAGCGGCAGCTCGACCTGGAAGCGGCTGCCTTCGCCCGGGGCCGACTCGGCCTCGATGCGTCCGCCCATCATCTCCGTCAGGGCGTGGCAGATGGACAGGCCCAGCCCCGCTCCGCCGAAGCGCCGGGTGATGGAGGCGTCGGCCTGGCTGAACCGCTGGAACAACTGCGCCGCGTGATCGGCGCCGAAGCCGATGCCGGTGTCGCGCACTTCCAGTGTCAGCAGGACGGCGCCGTCGCCCCTGTCCAGCAGATCGACATGGACCGATACCTGGCCCTGGGCGGTGAATTTGACGGCGTTGGACAGCAGATTGCCCAGGATCTGGCGAACCCGCACCACGTCGCCGTTGAAGACGCCGCACGCCGCATCGGCGCGCTCGAAGCGGAAGGTCAGGCCTTTCTCCTCGGCCAGGCCGCGCAGGGGGGCGATGGCGGGGATCAGGGCGTCGTTCAGGTCGAAGGGGCGGGTTTCCAGCGTCATGCGCCCGGATTCGATGCGCGACACGTCCAGGATGTCCGTGACCAGCCGCTCCAGGGTCACGCTCGAACTGCGGACCAGTTCGACCATCTCGGCCTGCTGGGGCGACAGCGGCGTGCGCGCCAGGGCGTCGATGACGCCGATGACCCCGTTCAGCGGCGTGCGGATCTCATGACTCATATTGGCCAGGAAGTCGGACTTGGCGCGGTTGGCGGTCTCGGCCGCCGCCTTGGCCTCGACCAGGGCGCGCTCGGCGGCCACCTTGGCCGTCACGTCGCGGGCGACGGCGTAGATGCGGTCGCCGAACTTCTGCGCCCGCCATTCCAGGGTGACGTAGCGGCCGTCCTTGTGGCGATAGCGGTTGACGTGGCCCAGCACCGGATCGCCGGGGCGGCGCGTCTCGACCTCGGTCACGCTGCCCAGGGTGCCGGGCATGTCGTCGGGGTGGACCAGGGTCAGTATGGGCAGGCCGACCAGCTCTTCGGGCCGATAGCCCAGGATGGAGGCCCAGGAGGCGCTGACCCGCACGATCCGCCCCTCCAGGTCGCGGATCACCAGCAGGTCCAGGGACACGTCGAAGAAGGTCGCCAGATCGACCCCGGCGTCAGGCGGCGGCTGCGGCTGTCCCGTCGAGGAAGGGGCGGCGGCCGGAGTGAGGGGCATGGGCGGTCCTGAGGCGCGGTCCTGAAGGCAGGCTGGACCTCACCCTAGCGCCTGCCGGTTAAGGGCGCCTTGCGGCTCGCGTCTCAGGAGAGCTTCAGTAGGCCATGTCGCGATAGACGCGGCTGATATCGCCGCCCCATTCGCCGTTGTAGAGCTCCAGCAGGCGGTCGGCCGAGGTCACGCCGCTGTCGGCGATGTCTTCCAGTTCGGTGATGTAGCCGCGCTCGTCCACCATGCCGCCCGAGAAGCGGGCGCGGTTCTTCAGGCCCTGCTTGGCGATGTTGACCATGTCGACGGCGATGTCGCGCACGCTGCGGCCGTTGACTTCGGCCTTCAGGCCCAGCCGCGTCACGTCGCGGCGCAGGCGCTCGTGATCGGCGATGTCCCAGTCCTTGCACAGGTCCCACGCCGCCGCGAGCGACGGGGCGTCGTACAGGATTCCGGCCCACAGGGCGGGCAGGGCGCAGATGCGGCTCCACGGCCCGCCGTCGGCGCCGCGCATCTCCAGATACTGTTTCAGCCGCACCTCGGGGAAGAGGGTGGTCAGGTGGTCGGCCCAGTCCTTGGTCGTCGCCCGGTCGCCCGGCAGGGCGTCCAGCTTTCCGTCCATGAAGGCGCGGAACGACTGGCCCGACAGGTCGACATAGGTCTCGCCGCGCTTGGCGAAATACATCGGCGCGTCCAGCGCATAGTCGGCGTAGCGTTCGTAGCCGAAGCCGTCCTCGAACACGAAGTCCAGCATCCCCGTGCGGTCCGGGTCGGTGTCGGTCCAGACGTTGGCGCGCGCCGACAGGAAGCCGTTCGGCCTGCCTTCGGTGAAGGGGCTGTTGGCGAACAGGGCCGTGGCGATGGGCTGCAACGCCAGCGACGTGCGGAACTTCATCACCATGTCGGCTTCGCTGTCGAAGTCGAGGTTCGCCTGGATGGTGCAGGTGCGCAGCATCATGTCCAGGCCCAGATCGCCCTTCTTGGGCATGTAGGCGCGCATGATGTCATAGCGGCCCTTGGGCATGACGGGGATGTCCTCGCGCCGCCACATCGGGTCGAAGCCCAGGCCCAGGAAGCCCAGGTTCAACTGGTCCGCGACCTGCTTGACCTCCATCAGGTGCTGGCCGGTCTCGTTGCAGATGTCGTGGATGTCCTTCAGCGGGGCGCCCGAGAGTTCGAACTGACCGCCCGGCTCCAGACTGATCGAGGCGCTGAAGCCCTCGGCGTTCTTGCGTTCCAGGGCGATGACGCGGCCGGCTTCCTCGACCGGCGACCAGCCGAAGCGCTGCAGGCCCGTCAGCATGGCTAGGATGCCGTTCTCGCCCTCATAGGCGGGGCGACGCAGGGTCGACTTGTCGAAGCCGAACTTCTCGTGCTCGGCGCCGATGCGCCACTGGTCGCGGGGCTTCTCGCCCTTCGACATGGCGTGGATCAGCTGGTCTCTGGAAAGGGGCGCCGTGTCGGACATCTGTAACCTCTGCTGTCGCGGCTAGATGGGCCAGCCGACGGCCATGCTCAAGGGGGGCGGCGGAAACTTCTAGCGATCCCAGTCGCCGACGGCCGCCTGCCACAGGGTCATGGCGGCGATGGCGGCGGTGTCGGCCCGCAGGATGCGCGGCCCCAGCGAGACGGCGGTGGTGAAAGGCAGGGACCGCAGCCGCTCGCCCTCCTCGGGCGAGAAGCCGCCTTCGGGCCCGATCAGAATGGCCCACTTGCCGTCGCCTGCGCCGGTCAACGCCGATGCGGCGGGCGCGCCGCCCGTCTCGTCGCAGAACATCAGCCGACGCCCCGCCTCCCAGCCGCCCAGCAGGGCGTCCAGCTTCACCGGATCATCCACGACCGGGACGTCCAGGCGTCCGGTCTGCTCGGCGGCCTCCTCGGCGATGGCGTCCAGCCGGTCCAGCCGCAGACGGTCGGCGTTGGTGCGATGGGTCAGCGCCAGCCGCACCCGCTTGGCGCCCAGTTCAGCCGCCTTTTCGACGATGGTCTCGACGCGCGCCTTCTTCACCACGGCGACGATCAGCTCCAGATCGGGGCCATAGATCTGCGGCCGCATCTGTTCTTCGGCGCGCAGGATGACGCCCTTCTTCAGCACCTCGGCGACGCTGACGCGCCACTCGCCGTCGCGGCCGTTGAAGACCAGCAGTTCGTCGCCCGCCTTCAACCGCATCACCTGCGTCAGATAGCGCGACTGGTCGAGCGTGGGCGCCACGGCGGCGCCGGGGGCGAGGTCGCCCTGAACATGAAGACGGATCATGCGACAGACTTAGCGAGGGTGGAGACGATCGTCATCCCGCTCCGACACGATGCAGGTGAAATCCGTCTTGCGGATGGCCGCGCCCTCATTCGCCTGTCATGGTTATGCGTTGGAGGCGTTTGAAATGCTGCGAAAACTGGAGCGCCGGGCGGGGCCTTTTGCAGTGGTCGCTATGATAGGAATTGTCGCAGCCGGAACCTATGCGCAGTTCGCCCTACCTTATTATCGCGGCGGAGCGGAACCGGCGGGATGCTATTTTTACGATGCCCTCTTCATCGGCGTCAGATGTGCTCCGGATATGCCGGGCATGTTTGCTGGCGGGTTGACGATCAGCTGGTATCTGACATGGGGCGTGTATTGGCTGGCGTTGTCTGCGGAGATGCCGCCATTCCTTGGCGTGCCGGTGCTGGGCTTGTGGGGCCTTGTGATCCGAAGCGGGGCGCGCTGGATCTGGAGCAAGCGTTCACAGCCTGCCTTGCATCCCTGAGAACGGATGTATGAGGGGAACGCGGCGAGCCTGCCCTGCGTTGGCCTCTCATGTTCACAACCTTGGCCGTAGCGGCGCGCGATCGAAAACGTCTGGCCGAGATTTCAGGCGTCGCCGCCCGCTTCGGGCTTGAGGCCGTGCTGTTGCGCCTCGGTCTCGGCGGCGGCGAAGCCCATGCCGACGGGCCGGAGCCTTTGTCGCGCCGCACCCGTCAGGCGCTGGAGGCGCTGGGCCCCACCTTCGTCAAGCTGGGCCAGATCCTGTCCACCCGCTCGGACCTGCTGCCCGCCGATTGGATCGCCGAGTTCGAACAGCTTCAGAGCGCCGGCCCCACCCTCGACTTCGAGACGCTGCGGCCCGAGGTCGAGGCCGCGCTCGGCGGGCCGCCGGAACAGGTCTTCGCCCGTTTCGACGCGGCGCCGCTGGCCGCAGCCTCCATCGCCCAGGTGCACCGCGCCGCCCTGCACGACGGGACTGAGGTGGTGGTCAAGATCCGCCGTCCCGGCGTGCGCCCGCGCGTCGAGGCCGACCTGCGCCTGATCGCCGAACTGGCCCGCCGCGCCGAACAGTCCAGCGCCGAGATCGCCCGCTATCGCCCGCGCGCCCTGATCGCCCAACTGACCGAGGCCATGCTGGACGAACTGGATTTCACCACCGAAGGCCGCAACGTCGACCGCTTCGCCGCCGACTTCGCCAGGAACCGCGATGTGGTCATCCCGGCCGTCTATTGGCAGCACACGACCGACAGCGTGCTGGTGCAGGACTATCTCGACGGCGTCCCTCCCGTGGACGCGGCGCGGCTGAGGGCGGCGGGCGTCGACCCCCACCGGCTGGCCCGCGTCGGCGCCGAGGCGGTGCTGGACATGGTGCTGGTCAACGGGCGGTTTCACGCCGATCCGCACCCCGGCAACCTGCGCGGCCTGCCCGGCGACCGGGTGGGCTTGCTGGACTTCGGCATGGTCGGGGCCGTTACCCCGCGCCGCCGCGCCGAGCTGATCAGCTTCGTCCAGTCGCTGGCCGCCGGCGACGGCGCCCGCATGGCCGAGGTGCTGGCCGACTGGACCGAGGGGACGGACGTCTCGCGCGCCAGCCTGACCGCCGGGGCCGAGCGGCTGATCGCCCGCCACGGTCAGGGCGCGGTCGATCTGCCCGCCATCGTCGCCGATCTGATGGGGCTGATGCGGCAGGAACGGGTGGCGGCGCCGCCCGATCTGGTGCTGATCCTCAAGGCGTTGGTGACGATCGAGGGGGTGTTGTCGCGCGTCGATCCCGACTTCGACCTGGTCAAGACGATGAAGGGCGCCTGGAGCCGCGCCCTCTTCTCCAGCCGCAGCCCCGAGGCCCTGCGCAACCGCCTGATCGGCGCCCTGTTGGACCTGTCGGCGGCCAGCGACGACCTGCCCCGCCTGATCCGCGCCGCCTCGCGCGGCCTGACGGCCGACCCGGTCGTCAACGCAGCGTCGGACAAGGAAACCGCCCGGTCGATCGTCTCGGCCGGGCGGTGGATCGCCGCTTCGATTGTGCTCGCCGGCGCCCTGGTCGCGGGCGCCCTGCTGCTGCGCTGACGGGCCTCAGCGCGTCGCGTCCAGCCGTTCCTCGATCAGATCGCGGGCGATTTTCAAGGCGGCGATGCGGCGGACGAGAAGGGTGTGCTGCGCCGCGCCGGGGGCCAGCTTCAGGACCGCCTTCTCGCATTTGGCGATCAGGGATTCGACGGCGCGCAGCGCTTCTGACAGGTCCGTCTCGCTATGGGCGGCCATCCGTCCCTGATCTCCCTTGGCGCCGCACGGCGCCCTTAAAGCGTCCGCGCGATCAGCAGCTTCATGATCTCGTTCGTCCCGCCGTAGATGCGCTGGACGCGGGCGTCCTTGTACAGCTGGGCGATCGGGTATTCGGTCATATAGCCGTAGCCGCCGAAGAGCTGCAGCATCTCGTCGATGGTCTCGCCCTGGATGTCCGTCACCCAGTATTTGGCCATGGAGGCCGTGGCGGCGTCCAGCTGCCCCTTCAGGTGCAGGCCGATGCAGTGGTCGACGAAGACCTTGGCCACGGTCAGCTTGGTCTTGATCTCGGCCAGTTTGAACTGGGTGTTCTGGAAGTCGATGACGCGCTTGCCGAAGGCCTTGCGCTCCTTGACGTAGGCCAGCGTCGCCTCCAGCCCGCGCTCGGCGGCGGCCACGCCCTGAACGGCGATGTTCAGTCGCTCCTGCGGCAACTGCTGCATCAGCTGGACGAAGCCCTGACCCTCAGTGTCGCCGATGACGTTCTCCAGCGGCACCTTCACATCGTTGAAGAACAGCTCGGAGGTGTCGTTCGCCTCCATGCCGATCTTGTGCAGGTTGCGGCCGCGCTCGAAGCCTTCGGCCCCGTCGGTTTCGAGACAGATCAGGCTGGTGCCCTTGGCGCCCTCGGCCGGGTCGGTCTTGGCGACGACGATGATGAAATTGGCCAGCTGGCCGTTGGTGATGAAGGTCTTGGAGCCGTTCAGGACATAGTGGTCGCCTTGTTTGACGGCGGTGGTCTTGACCCCTTGCAGGTCTGAACCCGCGCCCGGCTCGGTCATGGCGATGGCGCCGACCAGTTCGCCCGACTGCAGGCGCGGCAGCCAGCGCGCCTTCTGCTCGGCCGTGCCGTAGTGCCAGATGTAGGGCATGACGATGGCGTTGTGCAGGCTGATGCCGAAGTGGTCCGCGCCCTTCCAGCCCAGTTGGCGCATCAGCACGACTTCGTGCCGGTAATCGCCGCCGAAGCCGCCGTCCTCTTCCGGCAGCGACAGGCCCAGCAGGCCCGCTTCGCCCGCCGCGTTCCACAGCCCGCGCGGCACCGAGGAGGCGGCGATCCACTGCTGGAACTTCTCTGGCGGGGCGTGTTCGTCGATCCACTTGACGACGGAGTCGGAGAAGAGGACGATCTCCTCTTCGCGCATGAAGTCGGGATCGGGGCTGCCTAGGACGTTCATAGGGTTGTTTCCTGCTGACGCGGGCGGTCTGCGCCGCCCTTCTGCGATAAAGAAAGGGCCTCCCCCGCTGCGGCGAGAGAGGCCCCTGGATCAGAAGCGGATTAGAACGCCTCTGCGGGCATTTGCATCAGCACCTCGGCGCCGGACTTCAGCTTCTTCAGGTGCGCCCCGGCGTCGGGCAGGATGCGCTCGACGAAGTAGCGGCCGGTCATCAGCTTGTTGGCGTAGTAGGGATCGGCGTCCCCGGCCGCGATCTTCTCTTGCGCCGCCTTGGCCATCTGCGCCCACAGGAAGGCGTAGGCCGTCAGGCCGAAGATATGCAGATAGTCGGTTGAGGCGGCCGCCGCATTGTCCGGGTTGGCCATGCCGTTCTGCATTAGCCACATGGTGGCCTCCTGCAGCTTCTTCTTGGCGTCGGCCAGGCCCTCGACGAAGGGCTTGATCGCCTCGTCGTCGCCGTTCTCGCTGACGAAGGCGTCAATGTCGGCGAACCAGCTCATGATGGCGCGGCCGCCGTTGGCGGGCAGCTTGCGGCCGACCAGATCCAGCGCCTGAATGCCGTTGGTGCCTTCATAGATCATGGTGATCCGCGCATCGCGCAGATACTGCGAGGCCGGGAAGTGCTCGGTGTAGCCCGAGCCGCCGTGAACCTGCATCGCCAGAGAGGCGACGTGGAAGCCCTTGTCGGTCAGATAGGCCTTCAGCACGGGCGTGATCAGGCCCATGTAGTCCTTGGCCTTGGTGGCGACGGCTTCATCGGCGGCCTTCTGCAGGTCGGCCTGCAGCGCAGTCCACAGGATGAAGGCGCGGCCGCCTTCGACGAAGGCCTTGGCTTCCAGCAGCATGCGGCGCACGTCCGGGTGGACCATGATCGGGTCGGCCGGGCCGTCCGGGTTCTTCGGTCCCGTCAGGCTGCGGCCCTGCAGGCGGTCGTTGGCGAACTCGACGGCGGCCTGATAGGCGGCGTCGCCGATGGCCAGGCCCTGCAGGCCGGTGCCCAAGCGCGCCTCGTTCATGACCACGAACATGTTGTTCATGCCGCGGCCTTCTTCGCCGATCAGCCAGCCCTTGGCGTTCTCATAGGCCATGACGCAGGTGGCGTTGCCGTGGATGCCCATCTTGTGCTCGAGCCCGGCGCAGGACACGCCGTTGCGCTCGCCCAGCGAACCGTCCTCGTTCACCAGGAACTTCGGCACGACGAACAGGGACAGGCCCTTGATGCCCGGAACCGCGCCTTCGACGCGGGCCAGCACCGTGTGGATGATGTTGTCGGCGAAGTCGTGCTCGCCCGCCGAGATCCAGATCTTCTGGCCGGTGATCGAATAGGAGCCGTCGCCGTTCGGCACCGCCTTGGTGCGGACCATGCCCAGGTCGGTGCCGCACTGCGGCTCGGTCAGGTTCATGGTGCCGGTCCATTCGCCCGACGCCATCTTCGGCAGGTACTTCTGCTTGATCTCGTCCGAGGCGCTGGCCTCGATGCCGTGGAAGGCGCCGCTGGTCAGGCCCGGATACATGGAGAAGGCGGCGCTGGCGGCGGCGGTGAACTGGCCTACCGCGCTCGACACGACCGAGGGCATGCCCTGACCGCCGAACTCGGTGCTGAAGCCCAGCGAGGGCCAGCCGGCCTCGACCATCTGGTGATAGGCTTCCTTCCATCCCTTCGGCGTCGTCACCACGTCGCCCTGGATGTGACAGCCTTCCAGATCGCCGGGACGGTTGATCGGGGCGATGACCTCTTCGGCGAACTTGCCGCCTTCCTCGACGATCTGGTCGATCAGGTCGCGCGACAGGTCGGCGTCGGGCAGCTGGTTGCCGTAGTTCTCGACCTTCAGAACGTCATGCAGGACGAAGGACAGGTCGCGGACGGGCGCCTTGTAGCTCATGGGATCAGGCTCTCGCTTTGAAGGTCAGGAAGTGATCGTCGGGGTCGTTGAGACGTTCGCTCAGCAGGCTGGCGTAGGCCTCTGCGCCCGGCAGAAGGTCGGGACGGTGTTCCGTCAGCTTGGACTCCATCCAGGCGCAGGCGGCCTCGGCCGTCTCGATGGCGCCTTCGATGTCTTCGAGCTGCTGCTTCAGCGCCTGAATGCGGGCGCGATGGCGCGGCAAGGCGATGGCCATCTGATGGACGTTGTGGTCCTTCTGGTCATACAGATCCAGCATCTCCTGGATCTCGACCAGGGTGAAGCCGATGCGCCGGCCGCGCATGATCAGCTTCAACCGGGCGCGGTCGCGCGGACCGTAGACCCGCGTCTGACCCTTGCGCGACGGCGTCAGCAGGCCCTTGTCTTCATAGAAGCGCAGCGCACGCGCGGTCGCGCCGAACTCGCGGCACAGCTGCCGGATGGAATAGGTGCGATGTTCGTCAGCAATCGGCATGACGACTTCATAACTTGACGCGGACGTAAAGGGAAGCTTTTCGCGCGCCGGGCTACGAAGTTGTGAACGAGCGGGCGAGAGGGCGTCGGCGGACAAAAGAAAAGGCCGCGACCGGGGACGGGTCGCGGCCTCTGTATTTGCGGGCCCTCAGGGGGGGAGGGGGAGAAGCGGACCCGCAAAACCTTTCAGCGATGCGGCGGCTCAGCGGCGACGCAGCCACAGCACCGGCGCCGTGATGGCGATGAGGAAGACATTGGTCAGGCTCAGGCCCAGGTCTAGGCCGAAGGCGTGCACGCCCAGGGCGATGCTCTCCAGGATCAGCAGGCCCGCCGCTGCGGTCAGAAGCAGGGGGCGGCCGAAGCGCCACGAGACCAGCGGCGCCAGAACCATGGCGGCCAACACGATCTCGGCGACGCCCAGACCGCGCACGAAGGCCTCGCTGGCCGCTGCGGGCCACTGCATCAGGACGATCAGATTCTCCATCGGTTCGGACAGCTTGGCGTAGCCGGCGGCGATGAAGAACATGGCGATCCAGCCCTGGAAGGTCCAAAGCGCGATGTTCAGGTAGTCGGCGCGGGCGCGCGCCTGATGATTGGTCAAGGTGGTCGTCGTCATGGCCGTAACCGTTAATTCGCAACAGACACAAGATCAGTTGCAGGGTTCCGATTTGCAAGCGGCTGAAACATTCTGTGATCACGGTCGGAAAACGACGTGGCGACAGCAGGGCCGAAACCACAATTCCTCGTAACCCAACCGGGATCATCCGCCTCTACGCCCGGGCGGATTTCGAGTCAACGTTCGATGACATCAATTGATGACTTAAGGGCGCGGCTTCACAGTATTCGCTCATTCCCGCCTGCGCGGGGATGGCGAGACCTCAAAGACGCCAGGCCGCCTTCGCCGTCTCCAGTCGGGCCAGCTTGGCCTGCAGCGGCGCCCAGTCGTCGGCCGCGTCGATGGCGCTCCACAGGGCTTCGACTTCGTCGATCAGCATCTCTTCCGGTTCGGCGGCGGCGAACATCGGATGCTCCAGCCGCTCGGGCCGGTCGGGCTCATGCTCCATCAGGGCGAAGCGGAAGGCGTCGAAGGTCTCGCCCTGATAGGTCTTGCCGCGCACCCCGCCCAGCGCCCGCGCCGCCGAGCTGAAGCCGCCGAACCAGTCGAAGAAGAGCGGCTCCCAGCGCAGGGCCTCCTTCTTCTCGCGCGCCAGCGCCAGGGTCGCATCCAGCAGCCGTTGGTCCGCCGCCTCGCCCAGGCTCTGCACGCCCAGCCGGTTCAGGAAGGCCGTCCGAAGATGGCGGATGTAGGCCGGGCCGAACGCGTTCAGCGCCGCCGCCAGCGGTTCGGGCTCGGCGATTAGCTTCAGGCAGCCCGCCAGCTGGGTCAGGTTCCAGAACACCGCCTCGGGCTGGCGCGCGAAGGCGTAGAGGCCGTTCTGGTCGAAATAGGCGGCGGTGAAGCCCGGCTCATAGTGGGGCAGGAAGCGCCACGGGCCGTAGTCGAAGCTCTCGCCCGTGACGTTCAGATTGTCGGTGTTCAGCACCCCGTGGACGAAGCCTGCCGCGATCCACTTCGCCGTCAGCGCCGCCGAGGCCTCGACCACCGCCGCCAGAAAGCCCGCCGCGTCGCCCGGCGCGACTGCCGGATGATACAGGCTGCGGGCGTGCTCCATCAGCGTCTCGATCTGATCCTTGCGCCCATAGTATGCGGCGCGCTGGAACGTCCCGAACCGGATGTGGCTGTGCGACAGCCGCACCATGACGGCCGATCGTGTCGGCGACGGCTCGTCATGCCGCTCAAGGTCTTCGCCCGTCTCGATCAGCGACAGGATGCGGCAGGTCGGCACGCCCAGGCTGTCCAGCATGGCCGCCGCCAGCGCCTCGCGCGCGCCGCCCTTCAGCGTCAGCCGCCCGTCCGCATGACGCGACCACGGCGTCTGGCCCGAACCTTTGGTTCCAAGGTCGAGGAGGCGACCTGGAAGAGGGCTATCGCTCGCTGCTTGAGCGCCGCTTCCCTCGCGGAGGGAGGCTGCTTGAGGGAGGCTGGCGTCCTTATCGCCTTGAGGGACTTCCCGCATCTGCGCCGCCAGGAAGCCGCGCCCGTCGCCGATGTCGGGGTTGTAAATGCGGAACTGATGGCCGTGATAGCGCATGGCGATGGGGCCGGGCTGGCCGGGCAGGGGCTCGAACCGGCCGAAATGGGCGATCCATTCGGCGTCGCTCAGCGTCTCCAGCCCGACCTGCGCCGCCGCGCGGTCGTTGCGCAGGCGCAGGATCGTCTGCGGGAAATCGGCCGCCTGCACGGGGTCGCCATAGTCGGCGCCCAGGTCGAAGAAGCGGGGTTCGGGGCGATAGGCGGGGGAGACGGGCATGGGCGGCAGATGCGCCTTCGCCGCGCATTTCGCAACTGCGAGCCCGATCTGGCCGATCAGGCTTGAACCTTCGTCGCCGATCCGTATTTTCTCCCGCAGACATCAGGTCTCGCGTGAACCGATCCCGAGGCCAGGCCGGCGCCGCCCTGCGCGCGAATCCGGTCCGGCGTCCGTCGATAACCTGACGCCACGACAGACCATCTCATTGTTTCGGAGACCTTCGTGGCCAGAAAATTCACGCTCGCCTTTCTCAAGACCGAGGCCGGTTCCGGGGCCGTCCTGGGCCTCGCCGCCGTCGCAGCTCTGATCGTCGCCAACTCGCCCCTGTCGGCCGACTATTTCGCCTGGCTCAAGAGCGTCCACACCGTCCAGATCGGCCCGCTGCGGCTCGAAGAGACGGTCTCCGACTGGATCAAGGAAGGCCTGATGGCGATCTTCTTCCTCGTCGTCGGCCTGGAGATCAAATACGAGATCCTCAAGGGCGAACTGAGCAATCCCAAGAAGTTGGCCCTGCCCATTCTGGCCGCCCTGGGCGGCATGGCGATTCCGGGCCTGGTCTACCTGGGCGTGGTCGGGGCGCTGGGCGGGCCGACGCAGGGGTGGCCCATTCCCCTGGCCACCGACATCGCCTTCGCCCTGGCCGTCTTCGCCGTGGTCGGGCGCAATCTGCCGTCCTCCCTGCGCGTCTTCCTCTTGACCCTGGCCATCGTCGACGACCTGGGCGCCATCGCCCTGATCGCCATTCTGTTCAGCCAGGGGGTGCAGTGGGTTCCGCTGCTGGCGGCGCTGGGCGTCATCGCCGTCTTCGCCGTCCTGGGGCGTCGCCGCATGGCGGCCGCCTTCTGGGTGCTGGGCTTCGGCGCCGTCTGGTATCTGACGGTGCAGTCGGGGCTGTCGACCTCGCTGACCGCCGTGGCCTTCGCCCTGATCGTGCCGGTCGATCCGCGCCGCGAGACCTCGCAGAGCCCGCTCAAGGACGCCATGCACGACCTGCACCCCTATGTGGCCTATCTGGTCCTGCCCCTGTTCGCCTTCGCCAAGGCGGGCGTCTCCTTCGCCGGCCTGTCGTTGGAGCAGGCCTTCGCCCCGCTGGTCATCGCCATCGCGCTGGGCCTCTTCATCGGCAAGCAGATCGGCGTCTTCGGCGTCGCCTGGCTGGCGGTGAAGCTGGGCCTGGGCGACAAGCCGTCGGGCGCGGGCTGGATGCAGCTTTACGGCGTCAGCCTGCTGTGCGGCATCGGTTTCACCATGAGCCTCTTCATCGGCGTCCTGGCCTTCCCCGGCGCGGTGGACTCGCCCGAGCAGATCGAGGTCAAGCTGGGCGTCATCGGCGGGTCGCTGCTGTCGGCCGTCATGGCGGCGACGATTCTGGCGCTCGCCGAGGCCGGGCGAAAGAAAAGACGCGATGCGAAATCAGTCGCTTCGGCTACCTGAACGACGATAACATTGACCTAACGTCAGTATATTTGTCTCTTTATCGCCACAGGTGAGGCGGGCTTGGGTGAAATTATCGTTCTCCAAGTGGCCTCTCCTTGTCGGTGACTCGACCATAGACTACCCCTTTTGAATGAGAATTCGCGTCGTTCAATGAGCGCGGGTCATCAGGGACAGGAATCGCGCACGGCCGCGAATGCGGTCGGGCCCATAGAGTCGGGGAGCCGCCTTATGCGTTTGAACCACATCCTCCGCTGCACCGCTTCGGTCGCCGTCGTCGGCGTCGCAGCCTTCGGTCTTGTCGGCGCCGCCGCCGCTCAGGACGGACCGACCACGGTCGACGACATCATCGTCACCGCCCAGAAGCGCGAACAGAGCCTGCAGGACGTGCCAATCGTGGTGACGACCCTGTCGCAGGAGGCGCTGGACGGCGCCGGGGTCCGCGACATCAAGGATCTGCAGATCCTGACGCCGGGCATGACCGTCACCTCGACCCAGTCGGAAACCGCCACCACCGCCCGCATCCGCGGCGTCGGCACCGTCGGCGACAACCCCGGCCTGGAGAGCTCGGTCGGCGTGGTCATCGACGGCGTCTACCGCTCGCGCAACGGCGTCGGCTTCGGCGATCTGGGCGAGCTGAGCCGCATCGAGGTGCTGAAGGGGCCGCAAGGCACCCTGTTCGGCAAGAACACCTCGGCCGGCGTCATCAACATCATCACCGAGGCGCCGTCCTTCACGCCGGGCTTCAGCGCCGAGGCCACCTACGGCAACTTCAACGCCTGGGGCCTGGCCGGGTCGATCACCGGCCCGATCACCGATCAGATCGCCGGCCGCCTCTATGTGGCCAAGCGTCAGCGTGACGGCTTCTACGACGTCGTCACCGGCCCCGGCCCGCGTCAGGAGCAGGACGACCAGAACCAGGACTTCTGGACCGCGCGCGGCCAACTGCTGATCCTGCCTTCGGACGACGTGTCGATCCGCCTGATCGCCGACTACTCCAAGCGCGACGAATACTGCTGCGTCTCGACCCAGGTCCGCACCGGCCCGACCTACGGCATCATCACGGCCATCGGCGGCCAGCAGACGCCGCCCGCGCCGGGCTTCGGCAAGCTGCCTTTCTCGCGCAAGGCCTACGCCAACCGCGGCACCGGGCAGGAAATGGAGGACATGGGCCTCTCCGCCGAGGCCAACATCGACATCCCGTCGTGGAACGCCACCTTCACCTCGCTCAGCTCCTGGCGGAACTGGTCGGGCGTCAACGGCATGGACCTCGACTACACCACCGCCGACCTGCTCTATCGCGTGGACGACGGCGGCTACGGCTTCGAGCTGGAGAACCTGACCCAGGAGTTCCGCCTGGCGGGCGCCACCGACCGCCTGGACTGGCTGGTCGGCGCCTTCCTCACGCGCGAAAGCATCGCCCGTGAGGACAGCTATTGGTACGGCGCGGGCTACACCCCCTATATGTCGCTGCTTCTGGGGTCGCGGCTGAACCTGACCAATCCGGCCGCCGTGAACTGCGTGACCGGGGCTGGCGCCACGCCGATGGGCATCGTCGGTTGCCTGACCGGGGCGACCGCTCCGACCGGGCCGGGCTTCGGCGTCGGTCAGGGCGTGAAGGATCACTACAGCCAGCGCACCGAATCCATCGCCTTCTTCACCAACAACACGGTGAAGCTGACCGACAAGTTCGACGTCACCCTGGGTCTGCGTTACTCGAACGACCACAAGCGTTTGATCGGCGTTCAGGACAATGTGGGCACGAACGGCGCGGCTTGCGGCGGCGCCCTGGGCAACGCCGGCGCCATCGGCGGCGCCATCGGCATCGCGAACCCCACGCTGACGCCGGCCCAGATCCAGGCCCTGGCCTCGACCCTGGTCGGCACCATCTGCCTGCCCTGGGCCAACCCCCAGTTCGACAATCGCCGCATTTCGGAATCGAACAACGGCGGCGAGTTCTCGGGTACGATCAAGGGTAGCTATCGCTTCAACGACAGCGTCATGGGCTACGCCTCCTACGCCCACGGCTACAAGTCGTTCGGCTACAACATGGATCGGGTGCAGGCGGGCGTGACGCCGACCTCGTCGCTCTACTTCCCGTCCGAGACGGTCAACAGCTATGAAATCGGGCTGAAGAACACCCTGTTCAACCGCTCGGTGCTGCTGAACCTCACCTACTTCAATCAGAAGTTCGAGGACTTCCAGCTCAACACCTTCCTGGGCACGGCCTTCGTGGTCGAGTCCATCCCCGAGGTCACGACCGAGGGCGTCGACGCCGACTTCGTCTGGTTCACCCCGGTCGAGGGCCTGTCCTTCTCGGGCGGCGTGACCTACGCGGACACCAAATATGGGAACTTCGTCGCTTCGGACCTGACCAACCCGGCCAACTTCCCGCAGCTGTCCCTGCTGCCGGGCGCCCGCGCCTCGTTCGCGCCGGAATGGTCGGCGACGGCCTCCGTGGCCTTCGACCGTTCGATCGGCGCGGGGCTGAAGCTGGGTATGAACCTGTCGGCAAAATACTCGACCGAGTTCAACACCGGCTCCGACCTGCTGCCCTACAAGATGCAGGACGCCATGACCCTGCTGAACGGCCGCATCACCCTGGGCGCGGAAGACGAGAACTGGGCGCTGGACATCTGGGGCCAGAACCTGACGGACGAAGAGTATATGCAGGTGGCCATCAACGCTCCGCTGCAGGGCTCGGCCTTCCAGACCACGGTCCAGCCGAACGGCACGTACTACAGCCCGGCCGGCGACACCCAGACCTACAACGCCTTCATGGGCCAGCCGCGCACCTACGGCATGACCCTGCGCGTCCGCTACTGATCCAGCAGGGCGTCTGAGAGTCTGAGGGCGGGGCGGAGCAATCCGGCCCGCCCTTTGCTTTTGGCGGGACCGCGCGGGACGGAGGGCCCAATCCCGCTCACCCCGGCTGACGCCGGGGGCCAGTGTTTTGGCCTCAGAACGTCTCCATAATCAGGCAGGGTCGGCGACGGGCTGACGGGATCCCGGCGTCCGCCGGATGAGCGGCTATCGAACGCGACCGCCATACGAAAAAGCCCCCGGCCGCATGACCGGGGGCTTTTCCTCATTCAACCGCGAGCCGGCCGCCTCACTCCGCCGGGGTGTGGTTTTCCCCCGCCAGTCTCCGCTGCCCGGCGAACATCCGGTTCAGCATGCGCCGCCCGAAGCCGGCGATGTCGTCGATGATGGTGAACACCGCCGGGATATAGAGCAGCGACAGGAAGGTCGAGGAGATCAGCCCCCCCACCACGGCCACGGCCATGGGCGAGCGGAACTCCACGTCGGCGCCCCAGCCGATGGCGATGGGCACCATGCCCGCCCCCATGGCGAAGGTGGTCATCAGGATCGGCCGCGCCCGCTTGTGGGCGGCGTCCATGATGGCGGCGAAGCGGCTCAGCCCGCTCTTCTCGGCCATGATGATGTAGTCGACCAGCAGGATGGAGTTCTTGGCCGCGATCCCCATCAGCATCAGCACCCCGATCAGGGCCGACATGGAGAAGCTCTTGCCCGCGATCACCAGGGCGATGAAGGCGCCCCCGATGGCCAGGGGCAGGGCCGCCATGATGGTGACCGGGTAGGCGAAGCTTTTGAACAGCAGGGTCAGCACGGCGTACATCAGCAGAATGCCCGACAGGAAGGCGATGCCGAAGCCCACCAGCATCTCCTGGATGAACTCGGCGTCCCCGGCGGGCACCTGACGCACGCCCGTCGGCAGGTTCTTCACCGAGGGCAGCTTGTTGACCGCCTGGCCCGCCGCGCCGGTGGTGATGCCGTCCAGCTCGGCCGAGATGGAGGCGATGCGCGAGCGGTCCTGACGGCTGACCGTGGCCGGACCGGCGCCGAACTCGATGTCGGCCACGGCGCTCAGCGGTACGGCGGCCCCTGAGGCGGTCGGCACGCGCAGCGTCTCCAGCACGTTCAGATCCTCGCGCGCGGCCTCGGTCAGCTGCAGGCGAATGGGGATCTGGCGGTCGCCCAGATTGTACTTCGGCAGGTTCTGGTCGATGTCGCCGATGGTGGCGACGCGCACGGCCTGGGAGATGGCCCCCGCCGAGACGCCCAGCAGCGCCGCTTCATCCGGGCGCGGCGTGACCAGGATTTCCGGCCGGGCGATGGCGGCGGTGTTGACGATATTGGCCAGGCCCGGCACCCCGCGCATCTCCTCCTCGACCTTGCGGGCTGCGGCTTCCAGCACGACGGGATCGTCGCCCAGGATGGAGAAGGTGTAGCTGGTGCCGTCGCCCGGTCCGCCGCCCTGCTGGGCGATGCCGGCGCGGATGCGGGCGCCGGGGATCTGCTTCATCTCATCGACCATGACGCGGGCGAAGGCCTGCTGGCTCAGCTCGCGCTTACCCTTGGGCACCATGTCGGCGTAGACATTGGCCTGGTTCACCGACTGCCCGCCGATGGCGGCGTAGACCGAGGTGACCTCGGGCCGGGCGTTCAGCTTCTGCGTCACCTGCTGCACCACGACATCGGTCTGATGCAGGGTGGAGCCGGGCGGCAGTTCGATCTGGAAGGCCGCGCGGCCCTCGTCGGCGGGCGACATGAACTCGAACGACATCTTGGCCGCGATCGACAGGCCGATGGAGCCGAACAGGAAGGCCCCGCCCATGATGAAGACGATCCAGCGATGGCGCAGGCACCACTTCAGCGAGCGCAGATAGCCCGCCATCCAGAAGGGATCCTTGTCCTCGTGGTGGGTGTGCTTGAGCATGTAGGCCGCCATCAGCGGCGTCAGCAGACGCGCCACCACCAGCGAGAAGAAGACGCTGATGCAGGCGGCCAGGGCGAAGGCCTTGAAGAACTGGCCGATGATGCCGGGCATGAAGCCCACGGGCGCGAACACGGCGATGATGGTGCCGGTCGTCGCCACGACGGCCAGGCCGATCTCGTCGGCGGCCTCGAAGGCGGCGTCATAGGGCGGTTTGCCGTCGCGCATGTGGCGGACGATGTTCTCGATCTCCACGATGGCGTCGTCGACCAGGATGCCGATCGTCAGCGACAGCGCCAGCAGCGTCACCACGTTCAGCGACTGGTCCATCGGCCCCAGGATGGCGAAGGTCGGAATCAGCGACATCGGCATGGCCGTCGCCGCGATCAGGGTCGCCCGCCAGTCGCGCAGGAAGATCCACACCACGATGACCGCCAGGACCGCGCCCAGGATCAGCGCCTCCAGCGAGGCGAGGTAGGATTCCTCGATGTATTTCACGCTCGAGGTGACCTGTTCGATGGTCAGTTCGGGATGGGCCTCGTCGATCTTCTCCACCTCGGCGCGGACCTTTTCGGAGACCTTGACCTCGCTGGCCTCGCGCGAGCGCAGGAAGTTGAAGGTCACGGCCTCCTGGCCGTTGTAGCGGGCCAGGCGGCGCGGTTCGCTCCACTTGTCGACCACCGCGCCCAGGTCGCCCAGGCGTACGTTCTTGCCGTCGCCGACCGGCACCAGGGTCTCGCGCAACTGCTCGACCGAACCGGCGGCGCCCAGGGTGCGCACGGCGCGCTCGGACCCGGCGATGGTGACGCGACCGCCCGGCAGGTTGTTGTTCACGTTGGTCAGGGCCTGGCTGACCTGGGCCGCCGTCACGCCGTAGGCGCTGAGCCGCTGCGGGTCCAGTTCGACGCGGATCTCGCGGTCCACCCCGCCGGAGCGGTTGACCTCGCCGACGCCGCCCAGCGCCAGCAGGGCGCGGCTCATCTCATTGTCGATGAACCAGCTGATCTGCTCGGGCGTCATGGTTTCCGAGCGCACGACATAGGTGATCAGGGCGTCGCCGGTGATGTCGATGCGCTGGACCGTCGGCTCCTGCATGTCCTGGGGCAGGCTGGCGCGCACCCCGCTCATGGCGTTGCGGACGTCGTTGGTGGCGCGCTCGGTGTCGGTGCCCAGTTCGAACTCGATGGTGGTCGAAGACACCCCGTCCGAGACGTTGGAATAGATGTGGCGCACGCCGGACAGGCCGGCGATCGAATCCTCGATCACGCGCGTGACCTGCACCTCCATCTCGGTCGGGGCGGCGCCGGGGCGCGCGGCCGTGACCGCGACCAGGGGGAAGTCGATGTCGGGGTTGTTGTTGATCCGCATCCCGGCGAAGCCGGTCACGCCGCCCAGCGTCAGCAGCAGGAACAGCAGGATGATGGGGATGGGGTTCTTGATCGCCCAGGCGGAAAGCTGATTCATGGCCGGGCCTTACTTCTTGGCGGGCGCTTGGGCGGCGGGGGCGGCGGCCGGAGCCGCTGCGGGCGCAGCGGCGCGCGGCGCGGCCACTGTCACCTTGTCGCCGTCGTTCAGGAAGCCGGCGCCGGCCACCACGACGCGGACGCCCGCGTTCAGCCCCTCGACCGAGGTCTGGTCGTCGCGCCGCGACAGCACCGTCACCGGCACGAAGCGCACCGAGGAGTCGGCGTTCAGCACGAACACCCCTGACTTGTTGCTGCGGTAAAGGACCGCGTCCGTCGGCACCACGGTCGCCGGTCGGGCGCCCGCCTCGATGGCGGCGCGGGCGAACATGCCGGGTTTCAGCGCGCTGCCGGGGGCCAGGCTGATGCGCGCCAGGCCCAGGCGGGTCTGCGGATCAACCTCGGGCGTGACGATGCGGACCGTGCCGGTGGTCGAACCGGCCTGGCTGGAGGTGACGGCCGCGCTCTGACCGGCCTGGATCAACGGCAGTTCGGTCTCCGGCACCTGGGCGTCCAGCTCCAGACGGCCGTCGCGCACCATGCGGAACAGCTCGGTTCCGGCGCTGATGATCTGGCCCTTGGTGACGCTGCGGCTGATGATCAGGCCGCTGACCGGCGCGCGGATGGTGGCCTGGGACAGGCGAGTCTGGGTCTCGGCCAGGGCGGCCTGGGCCGAGGCCAGATTGGCCGCCGAGGCCCGCTGATTGGCCAGGGCCGTGTCCAGCGACGCCTGGCTCAGGAAGCCGCGCGTCTTCAGCTCCTGCGCACGGCCCAGTGCGGCGTCGTCGCGGGCGACGTTGGCCTCGGCCGTCTGCACCGCCGCCTGCTGCTGGCGCACCTGGGCGCGTAGCAGGACGTCGTTCATCTGCACCAGCGGCTGGCCCTGACGGACATAGGAGCCTTCGTCGACATAGAGGGTCGTCGCCGTCAGTCCGCCGGTTTCGGCGCCGACCGGCACCTCTTCCCAGGCCGAGACGGTGCCCGAGGCGACCACGGTGCGAGGCAGGGCGACCGAGGTCGCCGTCGTCGCGCTGACGGTCTGGCGCGAGGCGCCGTCCTTCTTGTCCTTTTCGTCCCCGTGTCCGCCGCAGGCGGCCAGGGTCAGACTTGAAGCCAAGGCGAGAGCCAGGCTGACGTTCAGCCGGGCCGGAAAGTGTCGAGAGGTCGCCACGTGCGGATATCCTGGGAGGTTGAGCGTACAGTCAGGCGCGCGCCAACCTTCTGTCCGGCGTCGCGGGCATAGCAACGCTGTTTACCCGTTCGGCGATCCGCGCTCAAACGACTCATTCGCAATTACTGCGATGTAATCTGCAACCGAAATGGGTTCTGACTGTGCGGGCGGCCGAGGTGCGATCAGGGGCGGACCCGATCCGGCAAGGCGGCGACCTCAGCCGCGCTCAGGGCCTTGACGATACGGACGCGGCAAGGACCGTTGACGCCCGACATGCCGCGCACGTTCAGGTTCGCCCAGTCGCCGGCGCACAGGCGTGACTTGCCGGCGCTTTGCGGGCGAATGGTAAGGGCCGTGGCGAAGTCCATGTCCTGACAGATGCCGGCCGCCTGGGCGTGATAGATGCGTCCGCGACCCGTGTCGAAATAGATGTTGGTGCGATCATCCGAGCGGAAGTTGCGGACCTGATCGGCATAGAAGCAGGGGGCCGCCGTCGACGAGGCCGTCTGCACGGTGGAGGCGCCGCCGTTCGTCTGGGGCGCGCAGGCTGCGACGCCCAGGCTCAGCGCCAGGCTCAAGGCCGTGATCTTACAAGCGGCGAAGGGAATGCGGCGAGCCATGGCGAATCCTTTGTCGATCGTTGGTATGCAACCCTAGTGGTCTTCAGCGACATTGTCATGACGCGCAGGGCTCAGACGATGCCCATGGTCGAGCTGAACGGGAGATGACCGTCCCATGATCAGCGCCGCCAGATGCTCGCCCAGCAGGGGGGCGACGCAGAAGCCGCGCGAGCCCAGCCCCGTCAGGACATACAGGCCCGTTTCGCCCCAGGCGCCGCACAGCGGCAGGCGGTCGGGCGTCGTGGCCCGCACGGCGACCCGGCGGCCGCGCGCCTCGGCGGGGGTCTGATCCACGACCTCGGCGAGGGCGGGCAGGGCGGCGGCCAGGGTCGCCTGGTTGCGGGCGCTGGCCGCATCGGACGCCTCGGCCGCCTTCACGCCCCGGTCGTGGGTGGCGCCGTAAAGCATCCCGTCCCCGGTCGGCGCGGCGTAGCCGCCCCAGGCGACGGGCAGAGGCGGCGGCGTCCCTTCGATCCAGTCCGCCTGTCCCGCCACCGGCGACAACGGCAGGTCGGGCATGAGCCGCGCCGATCCCCAGCCCGCCGCCAGCACCACGGCGTCCGCCTCGACCAGCACGTCGCCGTCCTCGCCCTTCACGCGCCAGCCGTCTCTCGTCGCCTCCAGCGCGGCCGCGCGTCCCGCCGCCCGTTCGGCGCCCGCCAGCCACGGCTCCAGTATGGCGCTGGAGCGCGTCGCCAGGGCTTGGCCCATCATCAGACCGCCGCGCGTCGTGGGTTCGCCCAGGCGCTCGGCGCAGGCGGCGGGGGCCAGCCGCTGCATGGCGCCCTCGGGCCACAGGGGCTGGGCCGCGATCTTGTCGAAGCGGGCGGCGTCGCGCGGAGCCTGCTCCAGTTGCAGCACCCCTTCGGCGACGACGGCGCCGGGCAGGGCGCGGTACAGGCTTCCCGCCCGCTCCAGCGCCTGGGCGTGGAACCCGGCGATGAAGGCGTCGCCGGCATCCAGCCTCGGCGTGACCAGCGACGCGGGAAAGCCCGAGGCCCCCGCGCCCGCCCGCTCGGCCTCGACGACCGTGACGCGCGCGTCCTCGGCGATCAGGGCGCGGGCGACGGCGGCCCCGGCGATCCCGGCGCCGATCACGGCGACATGGCGGGGGCGCTCCGTCGGCGCCTCGCCCGCCATGCGCGCCTCCAGCCGTTCGCGCTTCCTGCCGTGGCCGGGCTTCTTCTCGACGGTGAAGCCGTACTCGGCCAGGCCGCGTCGCACGGCTCCGGCGACGGTGAAGGTGGCCAGCCGCGCGCCGGGGTTGGAGCGCGCCGCGACGAGGGCCAGAATCTCGGGCGACCACATGCCGGGGTTCAGCGCGGGCGAGAACCCGTCCAGGAACCAGGCGTCGGCCGGTCCCGACCATTGGTCCAGCGCCCAGCGGGCGTCGCCGACGGCCAGGTCGATCGTCGCCCCCCACTGCGGCAGGTCCAGCCGATGAAAGCCGGGCGTCCCGGCGGGCCAGGCGTCCAGCACCCCGGCGGCCGTCTCGGCCAGCTCGGGCCAGGCGGCCAGGGCGCGCGCGGCCTCATCGCGCGTCAGCGGGAAACCTTCGATGGAGAAGACCTTAAGCCGCGCCCCGTCCGCGCGCGTGCGCCGCCACAGGTCCAGCAGGGCGACGATGTTCAGCCCGGTGCCGAAGCCCAGCTCGCCGACGGTGAAGGCGGATCGCCCGGACCAGGCCTCGGGCAGGCCGCAGCCCTGCAGGAAGACCGCTCGGGTCTCGGCCAGGCCGTCGTCCTTGGAGAAATAGACATCGCCGAATCGCCCGGAACGGGGCGAGCCGTCGTCGGCCCACAGCAGTTGGGGTGAAGCGTCGTCGGAGGGCGGTGCGGCGGTCATGGCGGGGGTCTATCGGGCCGCGCCGCCGGACGAAAGCCGCCCTGCTTGGAAAGCGGGCATGAAAAAGGGGCCGTCCGTGAGGACGACCCCTTTCCGCATCGCGATCCGAAGACCGCGATCCAAGACGTAAGTCTTAGTGAGCGGCAGCCGGAGCAGCCGGAGCAGCGGCCGGAGCGGCAGCGGCGTCAGCGGCCGGAGCAGCAGCGGCGTCGGCAGCCTTGGTGGCTTCGCCGGCAGCTTCGCCAGCGGCGGCGGCGGCGTCGGTGGCGGCGGCGTCAGCCGTAGCAGCGGCGTCGGCAGCGGTGTCGGCGGCGGCGGTGGCGTCGGCGGCGGCGTCTTCAGCCTTGTCCGTGGCGGCCGGTTGGCAAGCAGCCAGGGCCAGAGCGGCGGCCGAAGCGGCGATCAGAGCGGTGATGCGCATAGGTTTCTTCCTTCAGAAGGTAAAAGCGAGACCATGAACCTCGCTGAGGAAGTGATAACGGCTTCGTGAGCGGGAGTGCAAGCGATTTCTCACGCGTTCGTGAAGACAACTTGAGGCAGGCCGGATTCAGCCCTGAAATTCAAGGGTTGTCCGGGGGAACGGGGCGCGGCGCCGTCGGGTCCATGGGGTCGGGCGGAGTCGGCTCGTTCGGATCGGGCGGCAGGGTCGGGGGCGTGGGGACGGGGATCGCGTCGCCTGGCGGCGGGGTCGCCGTTCCCGTCGAATCGGGCGCAGGCGCGGGACTGACCGGAGGCGCGGCGGCCGCGGGCGCGGGGTCGGCCAGGGGGGCGGGTCGTTCGGGCGCCCGCTCGTTGCAGGCGGCGGTCAGCATCAGAATCGACAGGCCGCCGAGCGCGGCTGCGAAATGAGCGGGACGGCGGGTGAGACGCACAGGCATGGGACAGCTCCAGGCGTAGGGCCGCGCACGCGGCCGTGATCCTGAGAGAACCGTCGTGAACGCTCCGTGTTCCGAAGATCGCCGAAGGGCGTCAGGCGTCCATCGGCGCGGCGGCCAGGGCTTCTTCCATTTCGGTGAAGGACGGCTGCGCGGTCGAGGGGATGTCGCCGCGGCCGATCTCGACCGAGATCTGGGCCGCGTTGCCGTGCAGGTGGGCCACCAGCACCGACTGGATGATCTTGTAGTAGGCGCCTTCCTCTTCGACGATGGCGTTGAGGCGCGAGGCGAACGGCCCGACCAGACCATAGGCCAGGAAGACGCCCAGGAAGGTGCCGACCAGGGCGCCGCCGATCATGCCGCCCAGCACTTCCGGCGGTTCGGTGATCGACCCCATGGTCTTGATGATGCCCAGCACGGCGGCGACGATGCCCAGGGCGGGCAGGCCGTCGGCCAGGGTTTGAAGCGCGTGGGCCGGGGCCAGGGCCTCGTGGTGGTGCTTCTCCAGCTGCTTCTCCATGGCGTCCTCGATCTGGTGCGGATCCTCGAGGTTCATGGTCATCATCCGCAGGGTGTCGCAGATGAAGTCGGTGGCGAAGTGGTCCTTCAGCACCTTGGGATATTTCTGGAAGATGGCGCTTTCGGCCGGCTTTTCGATGTGGCTTTCCAGGGCGATCACGCCCTTGGACTTCATCGTCTTGGTCAGCTGGAACAGCAGGCTGAGCAGATCCTTGTAGTCCTGCTTCTTCCACTTCGGCCCGGCGAAGCACTTGCCCAGGCCGCCCAGGGTGGCCTTGATCACCGGCAGGCTGTTGGAGATCAGGAAGGCCGCGATGCCCGCTCCGAAGATGGCCATGAGCTCATAGGGCAGCGAATAGAGGATCGTCGCCATCTTGCCGCCGTGCAGCAGGAAGCTGCCGAACACCATGGCGAACAGCATGACGATGCCGATGATCTGGAACATGAGGCGAGCAGGCGTCCTGGAGCCGAAGGGTCAGGACGCCGTTATCGGCGTTAATGCTTAAGGCCGCGTTTCGCGAATCCCGGTTCGGGACGAAAACGCGAGATGGGCGTCGCTAGAGCATATAGGGGCCCCACATGAAGACGACGGCCCCGAAAACGCCCAGGGCCGTGACGGCGGCGGCCAGCCCCATCGCGACGACGGTCAGTCGCTGGAGGCCGCGGCGGGCGCTGCGTCCTGCGCGCCAATAGGCTTCGAACAGGGCCAGGGGAATGAGATAGGCGCCGAACTGCAGTACGATGTCGGCCGGGCCGGACAGGGTCTTGTTCATGCCGAGGCCGCCCGTGGCGATGGCCCAGGCCATCAGTCCCACCCGCAGGAACCAGACGCCGTTGACCGCCAGAAAGGCGCGCATCGCCCATCGACGATGCGCCTCGAAGTCCCGTCGAACGGCCGTGCGCCACGCCAGGGCGGCGAAGACCAGGATCAGCGCCCCGTCCACCGAGACCGCGACGGCCGATATGAGCGACAGATAGGTCTCTCGCCCCCAGGTCAGCCACAGGCCGCCGACCGCCATGACGACGGCCGTGATCAGGAAGACGCGCCCGTTCCAGCGATGGAGGGCCGGCGCCCGGCGCCGCAGGGCCGGAATCAGCTGCATCAGTCCGCCCAGGGTGACGACCGCCGCCAATAGGACGTGGATGGCGAACATCACATTCCCCACGTCGTCGCCGGGCGCATAGCCCTTGATCAGTGGCTTGTCGTTCCAGCCGGCGAAGTCCCCGATCAGGGTCCGCCGTCCGAAATGGGCCAGGATCATCCAGACGAAGGCGGCCTGGCCGATCGCGGCGATGCCGAACCAGATCACGCCGGATCGCCGCAGCAAGCTTGCGTCCGATCGCGCGCGGATCGGGGGGCTTGCGGTTTTCGATATCGTCACGTCCTGTGCGTCCCTGGTTCGTTTGAGGTGATCCGGGCTGTGAGCGGTTTGGCCGTCGCGATCTCGCCGATTTGGAAATCGGCCATGGATTTTCCGCCGTTCTCGCGCGGAGCGGTCCGGTGATGAGCGCCTATGGCCTGATCGCGGCGCCGCGCGCCGGTTCGCGCCTGTCGGAGCTGGCGCTGTACGGCGGTCTTTTCGCGACAGCGGTGGCGGCCTTCTGTCTGGCGCAGGTCATGGGCCATCGCTTCGGAATGGCGTCGGAAGCGGTCGCGGTGTTGGGCGACGCCACCTGCGGCTGGTCCTGGCTGCTGGTCCGCGCCCTGTTCCAGCCGCCTCTTCCGGCCGGAGGCGCTCGCGCCCGATGGCCCCTGCTTGTGGTTCTGGCCCTGGTGGGGGCGGGGGCTTTCCTGCGCCTGGCTCCGGATATCTCAGCCGCCGGGCCGCGCATGGTGGACAATCTGAGCGGCCTGGTCAGCTCCGCCCTGCTGCTGCTCGCCGCCGTCGAGCCGCTCAAGCGGCTGGGGTCGGGCGTTTCGGCCTCGGAGCGCGGGTTCCGCATCGGCTTCGCCGTCGGCTATGCGGCGATCCTGGCGGTCGCCGTCGTCTGGGTGAACGGCGCGCCGGACGGGAGCTGGGCCGCGCTTCGCAGCGGTGAGATCAAGGCGGTCTGCGCCCTGATCGCCCTGGGCGGCATGGGCTTCGCCGTCTGGTGGCGCCGCCGCCGCCCGCTGACGACGACCGTTCGCAGTCGCGCCCGGCCCCGGACCGATGCGGAGGCGGACCTGGGCGAGCGCATCCTGCGTCTGATGACCGAACAGGCGCTCTACGCCCAGCCCGACCTCAAGGTGTCGGATCTGGCGCAGCGTCTGGGCGAGGCGGAATACAAGGTCAGCCGCAGCATCGCCGGGCTGGGCTTCCGCAACTTCAGCCAGATGGCCAACCATTTCCGCATCGAGGAGGCGAAGCGGCGGCTGGCGGACCCCGCTCTGCGCCGCCTGCCGATCCTGACCATCGCCTATGACTGCGGCTTCGGGTCGATCGGCCCCTTCAACCGCGCCTTCAAGGCGCTGACCGGCGTGACGCCGCAGGCGTTTCGCGCGCGGGTCTAGAGCCGCGTCGCGCCGCTCAGGATCGCCTCGCGCGCCTTGGCGGTCAGCTTCTGATAACCGGCCTTGCCGCCGCGCACCCAGACGGGGCCGTCGACCTTGTCCGGGTCGAAGCCGTCGGCGACCAGATCGACCTTGCGGTATTTGAAGGTGCCGGTGGTGTCGGCCGACTTCAGCATCCGCACGAACACCGGCCGGGCGTAGGTCGGCAACTGCTCATCGGCCCAGGCGGCGAAGGCGGCTGCGTCGAACTTCTCGTCCAGCACCAGGCCGACCATGCCCGCCTTGCCTTCCTGGCCCGGCACCTCGACGCCATAGGCGATGACTTCCTGCACGCCCGGCGCCTCGGACAGGCGCTGTTCGACCTCGGCGGTCGAGACGTTCTCGCCCTTCCAGCGGAAGGTGTCGCCCAGACGGTCCATGAAATAGAGGTAGCCCTGACGGTCCTGGCGCATCAGGTCGCCGGTGCGGAACCAGCGGTCGCCCTTCTTGAACACGTCGGTCAGGATCTTCTTCTCCGAAGCCTTCTTGTCGGCGTAGCCCGAGAAGTCGTGGCGGATGTCGCTGCCGATCTGGCCGATGGCCTCGCCCGTCTCGCCGGTCGGCACCAGGCGGCACAGGCCGTCGGGGCCGCGCACCGGCTCGCCCGTCTCCGGGTCCAGGTCGATCAGGCGGATGTTGATCTGCGACTTCAGGAAGCCCGGCACGCGGCCGATGGCCCCGGCCTTGCCGTCGAAGTTGAACAGGGAGACGTTGCCTTCAGTCGAGCCGTAGAACTCAAGAATGTCCTTGATGCCGAAGCGGCTCTGGAACTCGGGCCAGACGTCGGGGCGCAGGCCGTTGCCGAAGGCCAGCCGCAGCTTGTGGCCCTTCTCGTCCGGGTTTTCGGGGCTGTTGATCAGATAGCGGCACAGTTCGCCGATGTAGACGAACATGGTCGCGCCGGTCGTCTTCACGTCGGGCCAGAAATGCGTGGCCGAGAAGCGCCGCCGCGTGATCATCCGCCCGCCGTTCAGCAGCACCGAGCCGACGCCGACCAGCCCCCCGGTCGAGTGATACAGCGGCAGGACGTTGAACAGGGCGTCCTTGGGCGTCGAGGCCGTGGCTCCGGCGAAGGCGCGCATATAGGTCCGCACCCGCGAGTGCGGCATCCGCGCCGCCTTGGGCAGGCCGGTCGTGCCCGAGGTGAAGATGTACAGGGCCGTGTCGCGGTTGGTCATGCCCTGACGCAGCGAACGGTCGGGCCGCACCGAGGAGGCGCTGCGCACGGCGTTGTCCAGGTCGCGGCGCGCGTTGGTCTCGTTCTCTTCGCCCAGGCCGTGGACCCAGATCATCAGGTTGCGGTCGACCAGGCCGCGCGCGTCCTCGACCGCCTGCCAGCAGTCCTCGTCCGTCACCACGTTGAAGGCGGTCGAGATGGTCAGGCAGTGGGCCAGGGCCGCGCCGGTCAGATTGTTGTTGATCAGGGCGGTGGCCACCCCGACCTTGGAGAAGCCGAACCAGGCGGCCACGTATTCCACGCGGTTGTGCATCACCAGGGCGATGACGTCGCTGCGCTTCAGATTGCGGCTCTTGGCCCAGTTGGCGTAGCGGTTCGCCAGGGCCTCGAACTCGCGATAGGTCAGCTTGCGGCTCTCGTCCTCGACCGCGATGTTGGGGCCGAACCTGTCGACCGCCTCCTCGATGTCGTCACAGGCCAGGACGTCGCTGTCGAGCGTGATGGGCTTGATGCGCTTCAGAAGTCTGAACAGCCCGCCAGCGAACTTGATGTCACGCCGGATGTTTGCCGCCAGTCCCATGGGTGCGCCGCCTCTTCCCGATTGCCTTTGTCATGGTTGATGGACGGCGCGGGGCGGCGGGTCAACCGGCGGCGGAGACGCAGGCGGGGCCATTCGACAAAAAGGCAAGCTTTCGCGTCCTTTTCAATGACGTAGGGTCAAGTCGAAGGCCGACCTAAGGTCAAGCTGATCCGACGCTGATCGGCGGTTCCACACTGGATCGTCTACAGATGAAATCGGGCTCGCGCCCTCATGACTGATCAGGCGGACGCCGCATCTCATCGCGAGGCGGGCGTCACGCGCCAGACCGCGTCGCCCACGTCGTCGGCGACCAGCAGGGCGCTGCGTCTGTCTACCGCCACGCCGACGGGCCGCCCCATGGCCTCGCCCCTTGCGTTGCGGAAGCCGGTCAGCACGTCCTGCGGCGGCCCGTCCGGGCGCCCGTCGCGGAAGGGCACGAAGATGACCTTGTATCCGGACGGCGGGTTGCGGTTCCACGAGCCGTGCTGGCCGATGATCGCCCCGTCGCGCCACTGGGGCAGCAACGTCCCCGTATAGAAGGTCAGGCCCAGAGAGGCCGTATGCGACCCCAGGGCGTAGTCGGGCTTGATCGCCCTGGCGACCATGTCGGGCCGGGCGGGCTGCACCCGTTCGTCGACGTTCTGGCCGTAATAGCTCCACGGCCAGCCGTAGAATCCGCCGGGCGTGACCGACGTCATGTAGTCGGGCACCAGATCGTCGCCCAGGGCGTCGCGCTCATTGACGGAGGTCCACAAACGCCCGTCCTGCGGATTCCAGGCCAGGCCGACCGGGTTGCGCAAGCCCGAGGCGAAGACGCGCCGTGCGCCCGTCGCCGCGTCGATCTCCAGAATGGCGGCGCGGTCGACCTCCTCGTCCAGCCCGTTCTCGCCGATGTTGGAGTTGGAGCCGACCCCGACATAGAGCTTGGTCCCGTCCGCCGAGGCGACCAGGCTCTTGGTCCAGTGATGATTGCGCCCGGCGGGCAGGTCCGCGACCTTGACCGGCGTCGCGTCGATGCGCGTCCGGCCCGTCTGATAGGGGACCATGACCACGGCGTCGGCGTTGGCGACGTACAGCCGCTCTCCGACCAGGGCCATGCCGAAGGGCGAGGTCAGGCCGCTCAGGAAGACGGTCTTCGTCTCCGCCGTCCCGTCGCCGTCGGCGTCGCGCAGCAGGCTGATGCGGTCGGCGCTGGGGCGGTCGCCCGATCCCGCGCGCGCCATCACCAGCCCTTCGATCCAGCCGCGCAGGCCCCCCTTCTTCTCCTTCGGCTTGGCGGGCGCCTGGGATTCGGCGACTAGGACGTCGCCGTTGGGCAGGACGTAGAGCCAGCGCGGATGATCCAGCCCCGTCGCAAAGGCGTTCACCGCCAGGCCCGCCGCCGCAACCGGCGTCTGTCCCTGCGGCCAGCCGACGGCGCGGGCGATCTTCACGGTCGGCACGGCTTGGGGCCGGGGCGCCGGCAGGTTGGGCGCGGCGCCGAAACCGTCTGTCTCCGGCAGCACGCTTTCGGTCTCGCAGGCCGCCAGACCGAGCAGGGCGACGAGGGGCAGGGCCAGAAGAAGGGGGCGGCGAGGGGACATGGCGATCGTCCTGTGCGGTTCGGCCTCGACTATAACGCCTTTCAGGGCGGATCGCTCCTGCAACCCCTTCCCGTTGGAAGAGGGCGGGCGTCCCCTTGAGCCGCATCATGCCGCTCCTTATCTGCCTTCCCCGAAGCCGGGAGGGGCTCCATGCCAGTCGTCATTTCCATCGAAGGTCTGACCAAGACCTACAAGTCCGGCCATCAGGCCCTGAAACGCGTCGATCTGGAGATCGAGAAGGGCGAGATCTTCGCCCTGTTGGGTCCGAACGGGGCGGGCAAGACGACGATGATCTCCATCGTCTGCGGCATCGTCACCCCGTCCAGCGGAACCATCACCGCCGACGGCCACGATATTCAGAGCGACTACCGCGCCGCCCGCACCAAGATCGGCCTGGTGCCGCAGGAGTTGACGACCGACGCCTTCGAGACCGTCTGGGCCACCGTGACCTTCAGCCGGGGCCTGTTCGGCAAGGCGCCGAACCCGGCCTATGTCGAACAGATCCTTCGCGACCTCAGCCTGTGGGACAAGAAGGACGCCAAGATCATGACCCTGTCCGGCGGGATGAAGCGCCGCGTCATGATCGCCAAGGCCCTGAGCCACGAACCGGAAATCCTGTTCCTCGATGAGCCCACGGCGGGCGTCGACGTCGAACTGCGCCGGGACATGTGGTCTCTGGTGCGCCGCCTGCGCGAGCGCGGCGTGACCATCATCCTGACCACCCACTACATCGAGGAAGCCGAGGAGATGGCCGACCGCGTCGGCGTCATCCTCAAGGGCGAACTGATCCTGGTCGAGAAGACCGCCGACCTGATGCAGAAGCTGGGCAAGAAGACCCTGACCCTTCAGCTTCAGGAGCCGCTGGCCGCCCTGCCGCCCGAACTGGCCGACTGGAACCTCACGCTGCAAGGCGACGGGACCGAACTGGAATACGTCTTTGATTCCAACGCCGAAAAGACCGGCGTCCCCTCCCTGATGCGCCGCCTGTCGGATCTGGGCGTCGGCTTCAAGGATCTCAGCACCCGCCAGAGCTCGCTCGAGGACATCTTCGTCGGCCTGGTCCATCAGGATCGGGAGGCCGCGTGATGAGCTTCAACGGCTATGGCGTCTGGGCCATCTATCGCTTCGAGATGGCGCGCGCCCTTCGCACCCTGTGGCAGTCGCTGGTGACGCCGGTCATCACGACGTCGCTCTATTTCGTCGTCTTCGGCGGGGCCATCGGCAGCCGCATGACCGAGGTGGACGGCGCCCCCTACGGCGCCTTCATCGTGCCGGGCCTGATCATGCTCAGCCTGTTCACCCAGTCGATCTTCAACGCCTCCTTCGGCATCTACTTCCCCAAGTTCACCGGGACGATCTACGAGATCCTGTCCGCGCCCGTGTCGCCGCTGGAGATCGTGCTGGCCTATGTCGGGGCGGCGGCGACCAAGTCGGCGATCCTCGGCCTCATCATCTTGGCCACGGCGGCCTTCTTCGTGCCGCTCGAGATCCTGCACCCCTTCTGGATGCTGGCCTTCCTGATCCTGATCTCGACCACCTTCGCCCTGTTCGGCTTCATCATCGGGGTCTGGGCGCAGAATTTCGAGCAGCTTCAGTTCGTGCCCATGTTGATCGTCACGCCCCTGACCTTCCTGGGCGGCGCCTTCTATTCGATCGAGATGCTGCCCGAGGGCTGGCGCACGGTCGCCCTGTTCAACCCGGTGGTCTATCTGATCTCGGGCTTCCGCTGGGCCTTCTACGGCGTGGGGGACGTCAGCGTCGAAATCAGCCTTGCGGCCACGCTGGGCTTCTTCTTCGCTTGTCTGGCGGTGGTGGGCTGGATCTTCAAGACCGGCTATCGTCTGAAGAACTGAAGGTCACGAAAGCGCCGAACTCGGCGCTCACCGTCCTGCCCCTCTAACGCCTTTTCGACCTGATGCGCGCTCGCCGTGAGCGCCGGAGACCGAATGTCCGACGCCGACGACAAGCCCCAGTCGCCTGAAACGCAGCCCGCCCCGCGCGCCCCCGAGCCCTTCCGCCGGGGCCAGATCACCTGGGGCCGCCCGCCCCAGGCCGCCTTCCACGTCGGCCCTCTGCCGCGCGACGAGGGCCTGGCGCGCCTGGCCGCCATGCCGCCGCACCCGAAACCGGCCCAGCCGAAGCCCGCCCCCGCGCGCC
>NZ_JBRERY010000014.1:0-69690 GCF_052907225.1 Brevundimonas sp. RM1 | reverse complement strand
GCCTTAGAAGTTGATGTCGACGGTGGCGCGGCGGTTCAGCGGCTCACGCACGCCGTCGCCGGTGGCCTTGGCCGGCTGGGTCTCGCCCTTGCCGTCCAGGGAGATCACGCCGCCGTTGACGCCTTGAGCGACCAGGGCGTCAGCCACGGTGCGCGCACGGCGGTTCGACAGGCCTTGGTTGTAGGCCGCAGCGCCCTGGGTGTCGGTGTGGCCGACAACCAGCACGCGGGTCGGAGCGCCCGACTTGGCGTAGTTGGCGGCTTGCGTCACCACCGAGCGGGCTTCCGCCGTCAGGTCCGAACGGTCGAAGTCGAAGTAGACCACGAACTGACGCGCAGCCGGCTTGGCCGGAGGCGGCGGAGGCGGCGGCGGCGGCGGCGGGGGAGGCGGCGGGGGCGGCGGCGGCGGGGGCGGCGGCGGCGGGGGAGCAGCCGGCTCGGCGCCGAACGCATAGCGCAGGCCCAGCGTCACGGTGTGCGACTGATCGTAGTCGCCCGAGAACGTTCCGTACGGAACAGCGCCCGTGCCGACCGACGAGTTATCGAATTCCATATCGCCCGTCAGATAACGGTACGTCAGATCGATGTTGGCGCGGTCGCCCACGGCCCAGGCCAGACCGGCGATCGCCTGAGCGGCGAATTTGGTCGAGCTGTCGTCGGCGGCGAAGGTGACGCCCGGGTTCTGGCGCAGGCGGCCAATCGTATCGACGTTGACGCGGTTCACACCGACGCCCAGGCCGACGAACGGACGGATGGTCCAGTCCGGCGAGCCGAAGTCGTACAGGACGTTCGCCATCAGAGTCGTCGACTCGATGTCGCCTTCCGGCGAGTGGCACGGGCCGGTGGCCGGCGTCAGGTTGCACAGGCCGTTCGGGCCCGAGACAGCGCGCACCTTGCCAATGTCGCCCGAGCGGTAGCCGCCTTCGAGCTCAACACGCCAGTTCGGGTTGAAACGGTAGCCGAGGCGAGCGAACGCCGCCCAGCCGTCGTTGACTTCCCAGTTCCAGTTGTGGCCGTTCGTCGACGCTTCCGTATTGATGTCGTCGATGATGTGGTAGCCGGCGTCGATCGCGCCGTACCAGCCGTCCGGCTCAGCCGATGCAGCGCCGGCCGACAGGGCCAGGGCGGCCGCTGCGCTCGACGCCAGGATCAAACTCTTGACACGCATAGGATGCGGCCCTCCGAGGTTTGTTGAAAAGTGGGCGACAATTAGATCACCGCCTGTGGCGACCTTTATCAGCGTCACCATAGGCGGTCGAGCACGAAACGCTCACTTGCAGCCTCATGCAACACAAGCGTGTTCCAAAAGCTACAAAAGGTTAAGTCTCTGTTTAGCTCAGAACAAGTGAGGGGGCGCCGCTTCCCAAGGTTCTCGTTTCAGCGACCTGCGTAAAGGCGGAAACAATATGATACAATGAACTGGCGGGAGACGCCTCATCAATGAAACGACCGCTTTCAAGCCTCTTATCCCGCCAAAGACCGTCATCCGTCAGATATGTCCAAACGGCGCGCTGAGCGCGAGCCGCCTCTGAGAGAAAACGATTCTCATCTGCCGGACACAGATTGGCAAGAAGCAGAGAGGCCTTCAGCCATTCTGTTTGAGGCCATAGACGAGCACGTCGTATACGAACACCCCCTTCTTCATCTAAAGCATCCACGGCGACTTGACCGCGCGCGTCCACTCCTTCCACCCCTCGCTCGAATAGAGTTCTAGCGGCCGTCAACCACTTCTGATCTCCACCGAGACGATGCAAGCGCGCCAACAACCAGGCCCATTCGAATTGATGGCCAGGCTCAATAAGACGCCCGTTCTCACCGAGAGCCGGCGTCCAGTCAGGCTCAAAAAATTCCCTCAACCGGCCGGTCTTTGAATCCATAAAAGCGGTTGTGGCTAGGCTCGCAATCTGCTCGGCAAGCGCACTCCATACCGGATCGCCACTAACTTCGAACCAAGCCAAGGCCGCCTCCAGCAGGTGCATATGCGCATTTGACTGATGCGGCCGCTCTCCGGTTTCGATGATCGCTCCGTGGCCATCCACCCTTTCAAGCAAGCGCTTTCTTAGCTCGTGAGCGACCGCCGCAGCGCGCCCATCCCAGTCGATGCCGGCCCTCTGGGCTGTCGCCAACGCAAGCAATAGAAAAGCTTGGTCATAGACACGGAAATCCTCCTCCAGGGGAGCGCCGTCATGCGCCACCAATGCTCGCATCAAACCGTCCGGGCGGAGGAAGGTTCGTTCCAGATACTCAAATCCCTCCATGACGCTCTTCCGCCACGGCCCCTGCCACCCCAACAAGCCGGCTTGCGCAAAAACATATATCTGCCGGGCCTGAACATGCGCACGTCGCTGCGCCGCTACGCTTCGCCCGTCAATATTAAGCAACTCGGCAAAGGCCCCATCTTCAGCCTGCCCTACGGACGACCACAGCGGCAATGCGCGCAAACGCAACCACTCCCTGAAGCGATGCGCACCGCTTTCCAACGTCTCCACTTCGGGTTGGACGAAATCGATATGCTGTGGAGAAGACCTTCGTAGGCGCTCCACCACCTTTTTCACGTCTTGAGCACGAGACAGATCGCACACCAAGACCGCGTCGCCTTCAACCACGATGGCCAGGTTGCGGACCCCCAGCGCCGCCACGACCACGCCTTCCGGCGCTCGCGCCATGCACCCCTCAGCGTCCTCAAAAATATGCCCGCCGAATTCCCCTTCGCCAGTCGCCGCAACCGCGTCCCAGGCTCCCAGATCCGACCATTGGAAATCGACCGGCAAAACCCAAGCCCGATGCGTGCGCTCCATTAAAGCGTAGTCGATCGAGATTTTAGGCGCAGAACGAAAATCCGGTCCGAGTTCGAATACATCCCCAACACAGCCTTCAATGGAAGATCGCGCCGAATGAAGGACATCTGGCGCGCAGTGCGCTAGCTCATCAATAAGAGCCTTAGCAGAAATAATAAAGTTCCCACTATTCCAAAGGAAACCCTTCTCCACGTAAACTTGAGCTACATCCTTATCCGGCTTTTCAACAAAGTGCTTTACAGCCGCGAGACCACTAGCAGCAGGTTGAATATACCCATAGGAAGTCGAGGGTTCGGTCGGCTTGATGCCCAAGGTGACGATATGTCCCTTTAACGCGGCTTCGCCTGCCTTTCGTACAGCGTCGCAGAAGGCGCCATGATCCGGAATATGGTGATCTGACGCGACAAAAACGTTCACGCCCTCCGCATCATGTCGCTCTGTCCATGCCGCCGCTGCCGCCATGGCGGCTGCCGAATCCCGCGCCTCAGGCTCAAGCAAGATTTGAGCAACGACGCCGATTTCATGAAGCTGATCTAAAATAGCGCTACGATGCGCCTGGCCGCCAATAACAATGATGCGCCCGCCGTCGGAAACCAGCGGCTTAGTCCTTAATACCGCTTCCTGAAAGAGAGAGCGGTTGCCCGAAAGCGGGATAAATTGCTTGGGCCGTGAAGGGCGAGAAGCTGGCCAAAGCCTGGTTCCAGCGCCGCCGCACATAATAACAGGATATAACCTCATAAGAGACTGCCTAGTCGGAATTGCGCAGAAAGGAAGCACTCGATCATAGAAATACGAAAGAATGACAACCCTCGCTAACTTCAACGGCACCTCCCCCGTGACTCCCGCCGCCCTTGGGGCTATCGAGCGCGCACGATGATAGAGACTGATCGGCAATCCGAGGAACGCGGCTGGGAAACGGCGAAGACGCTCGCCGAGGCCCTGCCTTATATCCAAGTCTATGACCGCGAGACCGTGGTCATCAAATACGGCGGCCACGCCATGGGCGAGAGCGCCGTGGCGAAGCAATTCGCCGCGGACGTGGTGCTGCTGAAGCTGATGGGCGTGAACCCCGTGGTGGTCCACGGCGGCGGGCCGCAGATCAGCGCCATGCTGGACAAGGCGGGCGTGAAATCGGCCTTCGTCGACGGCCTGCGCGTGACGGACAAGGACACCATGTCGGTGGCCGAGATGGTCCTGTCCGGCGCGGTCAACAAAGAGATCGCCCACTGGATCACCGTCGCCGGCAAGGAAGCCGACGTGCGCGGCGTCGGCCTGTCGGGCAAGGACGCCGGCTTGCTGACGGTCGAGAAGACCAAGCGCACCAAGCGCGATCCCGACAGCATGATCGAGCACGAAGTCGACCTGGGCTTCGTCGGGGAGCCGACCAAGGTCGATCCCAAGCTGATCAAGGGCCTGATCGCCTCGGAGACCGAGGACTGGGTGCCGGTCATCGCCCCCATCGGCGTGGCCGAGGACGGCCAGACCTACAACGTCAACGCCGACACCGTCGCCGGGGCCGTCGCGGGCGCCCTGCACGCCAAGCGGATGCTGCTGCTGACCGACGTGCCGGGGGTCAAGGGCGCCGACGGCGAGATCATTCGCCAGATGACGCTGGACGAGGCGCAGGGCCTGATCGACGACGGCGTCGCCACCGGCGGCATGATCCCCAAGCTGGAGACGGCCATGGCCGCCATCCGCGCGGGCGTCGAGGCCGTGGTCATCCTGGACGGGCGCCGCCCGCACGCCATGCTGGTCGAGCTGTTCACCGAGCACGGCGCCGGCACCCTGGTCCGACGGAAGTGACGGGTTCGGCGTCGAAGACGGCGCCTGAAACCGCGCCTACCGAGATCGGCGCGGACCTGCGCCATGTGCGGTCCTGGGTCTTCGATCTGGACAACACCCTGTACCCGCCGGAGACGCAGTTCCTGCGTCAGGTGGAGCAGCGCATCAACCAATACGTCGTGCGGACCTCGGGCCTGGAATCGGCCGAGGCCCTGTCGGTGCAGCGCGGCTATCTGCACGACTACGGCACCTCCCTGGCCGGGCTGATGATGCACTATGAGATCGACCCGCATCACTTCCTGGCCGAAGTGCATGACGTGCCGCTGGACGCGCTGGCGCCCGATCCCGGCCTGCATGCGGCGCTGGAGCGGCTGCAGGGTCCGCGCCTGATCTTCACCAACGGCTCGGCCGGTCACGCCCAGCGGGTGATGGAGAAGCTGGAGCTGACGCCCTTCTTCGACGGAGTGTTCGCGCTTGAGGACGCCGACCTGATCCCCAAGCCGGACCCGCGCACCTTCCACAAGATGCTGGCGCGTTTCGGCGTCGATCCGGCGACCGCCTGCTTCTTCGAGGACACGCCCAAGAACCTGGAGCCGGCGCGCGACCTGGGCATGACCACCGTGCTGGTCGGAACCAAGGCCTTCACCGCCGAGGGCGACCACATCCAACACCGGGCCGCCTCCCTCGGCCCCTTCCTGACCACCGCCATGCTGGACGGAGATCCGCAATGACCGACCTGACCCACCTGGAATCCGTCATCGAGGCCGCCTGGGAAGCCCGCGCCGAGGTCTCGGCCGCCACGCGCGGCGAAGTGCGCGACGCCGTCGACACCGCCCTGGCCCTGCTGGACTCCGGCCAGGCGCGCGTCGCCTCGCGCGGCGCCGACGGCGTGTGGAGCACGCACCAGTGGCTGAAGAAGGCGGTGCTGTTGTCCTTCCGTCTGAACGACAACGTCATCATGCGCGCGGGCCACGCCCCGACCCTGCCGCTGTCGGCCGATCATCCGGTCGCCGTCGGCCCCTTCTGGGACAAGGTGCCCAACAAGTTCGGCGATTGGAGCGCCGCCGACTATCAGGCCGCGGGCTTCCGCTCGGTGCCGGGCGCGGTCGTTCGTCGCGGCGCCTATGTCGGCAAGAACGTGGTGCTGATGCCGTCCTTCGTGAACATCGGCGCCTATGTCGATGAAGGCTCGATGGTCGACGCCTGGGCCACCGTCGGTTCGTGCGCCCAGATCGGCAAGAACGTCCACCTGTCGGGCGGGGCCGGCATCGGCGGCGTGCTGGAGCCGCTGCAGGCCAATCCGACCATCATCGAGGACGGCTGCTTCATCGGCGCCCGCGCCGAGGTGGCCGAAGGCGTCATCGTGCGCGAGGGCGCGGTCCTGGCCATGGGCGTCTATCTGTCGGCCTCGACCAAGATCGTCGACCGGGCCACGGGCGAGATCTTCCGCGGCGAGGTGCCGGCCTATTCCGTCGTGGTGCCGGGCGCCCTGCCTGACCCGAACGGCGGCCCGAGCCTCTATTGCGCCGTCATCGTCAAGCGCGTCGACGCCCAGACCCGCGCCAAGACCGGCGTCAACGAACTGCTGCGCGACTGATCGTCCGTCACCGGATCGGACGGACTCGTCAATCTCTCTGAAACCAGCCTAATGGCTGGATAGGTTTCGGGAGAGGGAACCATGTCCGTTCAGCGTCTGCGGCGATACGCCGTCTCTATCAGCGTTCTGGGCCTGCTGGCCCTGCCCTTGGCAGCCTGCGGCGGCGGGGGCGGTGGAACGGGCGGCGGCATCGTCACGCCGCCTCCACCTCCGCCGCCTCCTCCTCCTCCTCCTCCTCCTCCTCCACCTCCGCCGCCCCCTCCTCCTCCGGCCATCCCCAGCGCGACGTCCGCCGAATATCTGCGCAACTGGGGCGTCGGAGACGTCGGCGCCATGAGCGCCTGGCAGAGAGGCGCCACCGGGCGCGGCGTGACCGTCGCCGTGGTGGACAGCGGCATCAAGCTGAACCATCAGGATCTGGGGGGGAACGTCTCTCCCCTGTCGACCGATGTGGTGCCCGGCCGCAACCAGCCGCAAGGTGCGGACGACCACGGGACCAATGTCTCCAGCATCATCGCCGCGCCTTTCAACGGCTTCGGCACCGTCGGCGTCGCCTTCAACTCGACCATCTTGTCGATTCGCGCCGATGTCAGCGACTGCACGGACCCCGACGACAAGGTCTGTTTCCGATCATCCGACCTGGTGCGCTCTTTAGACTACGCGGTTCAGAACGGGGCCAAGATCATCAATCTGTCCCTGGGCGGCGAGACGCCTCTAGGCTCCCAATTCGAAGCGGCCCTGCAGCGCGCGGTAAACGCCGGGGTCATCTTCGCCATCGCCGCCGGCAATGAGGCGGGCGCCAATCCCGAATGGCCTGGCCGATACGCCAGCGACCCGCGCTTCGCCGGCTCCATCATCGTCGTCGGCGCCCATGATCGCGCGCGCCAACTGGGCGATTTCTCCAATAAGGCGGGCGTTTCGCAGGGCGTCTATCTGACGGCGCCGGGCGTCGATGTGATCGTGGGCTGCGAAGGCGACGGCTGCTGGCGGGTCAACGGCACCTCCTTCGCCTCGCCCGCCGTGGCGGGCGCCCTGGCCCTGCTGCTGGAGGCCTTCCCCAATCTGACTGGACGGGAGGCGGTGGACATTCTGCTGCGCACCGGGGCGGATCTCGGCGACGCGGGGACCGACGTCACCTTCGGGCGCGGAGCCCTGGATATCGCCCGCGCGTTCCAGCCCGTCGGCGCAACCGCCTCGCCCATGGCGGCCGGCGCATCAGTGAACATCGCCGTGGCGCCCGGCGCCCATGTCGGGGGTCCGTTCGGGGACGCGATGGGTCGGACCGGGGCGCTGAGCACCATCGCCTATGACGAATATGAGCGCCTGTTCCGGGTCGACCTGGGCGACGCCTATCGCCCCGCGCCGCGCCGCAGCTGGCAGCCCGAGACGCCGACGCCCATGCGCCAGTCGCAAGTGTCGCTGGATGCGCCGGGCGGGACGCGACTGTCCCTGGCCGCCGCCGTGCCGGTCGAACTGCCCGAGCCGGTCGTGGCGCGTTACGGCCCCTATGACGCGCCCTGGCTGGGGGACGAGCCACGCAGCGAGGCCCTGTTCGACGTTCAGGCGGGACGGCTGTCCTTCGCGGCGTGGCAGGGTCAGGGCGGGGCGCGCTCGCCCTTCCCCAGCGGCTCCGGCGACGGCTTCGTGGCGCTGAGCCAGGCCGACCACGCCCTGCGCGGCGCCTTTAGTTTCGGCGCCCTGACCTTCAGCGCCGAGAGCGGATCGGGCGACCGGCGCGCCCCCCCTGCGTCCGGTCGAGCGCGACGCCTCGACCTACGCCCGCGCCGGACTGGACTGGCGCGCCGAGAGCGGCGGCCAAGACCGAGGGGGACTGTCGTTCAGTCTCGGGGCTCTGGACGAGCGGATGGGGCCGCTGGGGGCCTATCTGCCGACGCAGTCGGACTTCGCCCTGCCGTCGCGCACCCGCTTTGCGGCGGTCGGGGCGGATGTGGACCTGGGACGCGGCCTCACCCTGTCGGGCGAGGCGGGCTTCGGCCGCACCGAACTGGAGGGGCGGTTCCTGCACCTGTCGGCCCCGGCGCTCAGCTCGACCTGGCGGGCGTCGTTGCAGTCGGCCTGTCCGACGTGGTCCTTCGCCAAGGCCCTGGGCTGCCGCAGCCTGACGTGGGAGATTTCCCAGCCCCTACGCATCGAGAATGGGACGTTCAGCGCCTATCTGGCCGACGCGCCGCTGGACTATTTCGACCCGGTGACCTTCTCGGAGCGACGCTTCTCGGCCGCGCCGTCGGGGCGGCAGATCGACTTCAGCGTGCGCAGCCTGCACGCCCTGCCCGGCGGGTCCTGGCTGCAGCTCGAGGCCGTCGCCAGCCGCGAGGAGCAGCACCGCGCAGGCGCCCCGACCGGCTACGCCCTGCTGGGCAGTTGGCGGCGGGGGTTCTGAACTTCCCGCCCACCCCGGCGTCCGCCGGGATGAGCGGGGGTTATAGGGCGCAAGCAAAAAGGCCGACGATCGCTCGCCGGCCTTTCCTGCTTCCACCTATGGCGTCGTGCCTAGGCGCGCTCCACGCACATCGCCACGCCCATGCCGCCGCCGATGCACAGGGTGGCCAGACCCTTCTTGACGCCCGAACGCTTCATCTCGTGCAGCAGCGTCGTCAGGACGCGCGCGCCCGAGGCGCCGACCGGGTGGCCGATGGCGATGGCGCCGCCGTTAACGTTGACCTTGGCCGGGTCGAGACCCAGCTCCTTGACCACGCACAGCGACTGGGCGGCGAAGGCTTCGTTGGATTCGATCAGGTCCAGATCGGCGACGGTCCAGCCCGCCTTCTCCAACGCCTTCTTCGACGCCGGGATCGGGCCGGTGCCCATGATGGCGGGATCGACGCCCGCCGTGGCCCACGACGCGATGCGGGCCAGCGGCTCCAGGCCGCGCGCCTTGGCTTCATCGGCGCTCATAAGCACCAGGGCGGCGGCGCCGTCGTTGATACCCGAGGCGTTGGCCGCCGTCACCGTGCCGTCCTTGACGAAGGCGGGCTTCAGCTTCTCCATCGCCTCGAGGGTGGCGCCGTGACGGATGTATTCGTCCTGATCCACGACCACGTCGCCCTTGCGGGTCGAGATGACGACCGGGACGATTTCGTCGGCGAACTTGCCCGCCTTCTGGGCGGCCTCGGCCTTGTTCTGGGAGGCGACAGCGAAGGCGTCCTGAGACGCGCGGTCGATCGACCATTTGGCGGCGATGTTCTCGGCCGTCTGGCCCATGTGATAGCCGTGGAAGGCGTCGATCAGGCCGTCCTGAAGCATGCTGTCCTTGAAGGCCAGTTCGCCCATCTTCTGGCCGTTGCGCAGTTGTGCCGTGTGCGGCGACTGGCTCATGCTTTCCTGACCGCCGGCGACGACGATCCTGGCGTCGCCCTGCACGATCTGCTGATAGGCCAGGGCCACGGCGCGCAAGCCCGAGCCGCACAGCTGATTGAGGCTCCAGGCCGGGGTTTCGTTGGCCAGGCCCGCGCCGATGGCCGCCTGACGCGCCGGGCCCTGGCCCGCTCCCGCCTGCAGCACCTGGCCCAGGATCACTTCATCCACATCGGAAGCGGCCACGCCGGCGCGCTCCAGCGCCGCCTTGATGGCGACCTCGCCCAGCTTGGAGGCAGGAAGGGTCGACAGGGCGCCGAGGAAGGAGCCGACCGGCGTGCGGGCGGCGGAGACGATGACGACGTCGGTCATTTTATTCACTCCCTGGAGAAATTCTTTGCGCGAGGTTGTGCCGCATTCGCAGGCGCACGTCACCTGTTGCGATGCAGCAATCAGCAAAACGTCATCGCCGCGCCGCACCATCGGCCGGGAACGATGCCCCGTGCCGCGCTTTCAGAAAGGGAAGGAGACGTGATCTTGCCGAAAGCCTCACCATGCTGAAAGCCCTCGCCCGCCGTATCTGCACCCCCGACGATCTGGACATGATCGAACACTACCAGACGCGGGCCGAGCGCCTGGCCGATCTGTGGGTGCACGCCGTGGGCCTGGCGCTGGCGGCGGCGGGCGGCGTGGTTCTGGCCGTTCTGGCCAGCGTCTATGCGGGCGTGGGCGCGGCGGTGTCGACGGCGATCTACGCCCTGTGTCTGGTGGCCATGCTGGCGGCCTCGACCGTCTACAACCTGACCCATCCGTGCGCGGCGCGGCCCGTGCTGCGGCGGCTGGACGAGGCGGCCATCTTCCTGATGATCGCGGGCAGCTACACCCCCTTCACCGCCGTGCGGTTCGAGGGCGCCTGGTCCGTGGGCTTCACCCTGGCGGTGTGGACCATGGCCATCGTCGGCGCGGGGGTGAAGATGCTGGCGCCGCGCCTGTCCGACGCCTTCTGGAGCGTGATCTACGTCCTGTTCGGCTGGGTGGCGGTGTTCGCGCTGAAACCGATGATCGAGACCGTGCACCCGCTGGCGCTGGGCCTGCTGGTCGCGGGCGGACTGATCTATACGACGGGCGTCTTCGTCTTCATCAGCCAGAAGGTGAAGTTCCGGCGCGCCATCTGGCACGGCTTCGTCGTCACCGGCGCGGGCATGCACTGGGCCGCCGTGCTGATCGGCGTGGTGCTGGTCCAGGCCTGACTCCCCACGTCAAAGACGGGACTCGCCTTCGCGCGCGCAATGCGGGATGCTTGGGCGTTGCAACATCGCGAGAACAAGCGTGACCGACAAGAAATCCGAGGGCGGAAAAACCCGTGACGGCATGGTCGTCATCAAGAAGTATGCGAACCGGCGGCTCTACAACACCGCCACCAGCGCCTATGTGACGCTGGACGATCTGGCCCGCATGGTGCGCGAAGGCGTGGAATTCGTCGTCTATGACGCCAAGACCAACGACGATCTGACGCGCCAGATCTTGACCCAGATCATCTTCGAGGAAGAAAGCCGCGGCGAGGCCCTGCTGCCGGTGCAGTTCCTGCGTCAGCTGATCGGCTTCTACGGCAACTCCATGCAGGGGGTGCTGCCGTCGTATCTGGAGATGTCGCTGGATACGTTCACGCGCCAGCAGGAGCAGCTGCGCGGCCAGTTCACGCGCGCCTTCGCCGCCGCGCCCGGCGGCAATCTGATGGAAGAGGCCGTGCGCCAGAACATGGCCATGTTCGAGCGCGCCATGCGGATGTTCCCCGGCTTCGCCTATGGCCGTCCCGAAGGCGAGACGACCGAGACGCCCGCCGCCGAACCCAAGGCTGAACCGGCCAAGGAAGGCGCGGCGCTGGACGAGATGCGCCGCCAGATGGACGAGATGCGGGCTCAGATCGACCGCCTCGCCCAATCCAAGGGCTGAGGCCGAGGTGACGGATGAAATCCGTCCCATCGGCGCGGCGGGGCCGCTGAACGACCCTGTCGTGGACGACCGCCGCGAAGGCGACCGCCGCCATCGCGAGCGGCGGCGCGCGCGCGCCCTGGTTCCGACCGAAGCCTCGTCGTCGCAAGAGGCGGCCGATCCTGCCGCCTCCCCGGCAAAGCCTGCCGTCACCCCGCCCCCGCCGCCCGCGGCCTTCGCCGCCCAGGTGCTGGGTCAATCGGGGCAGAAGCGCGGGCTGAAGGGCGGCGCGCCGGTGCTGGACGCCGCACGCACCACCTATCTGGGCCGGGAGTATTCAGGGCGGCACGACCGGCGCCCCTCGCCGGGACGATCGCGCAAGACCGAGATCTGACGCCGACTGGCGCCCGACTTGCGTAGGCCGAGACTCAACCGCCTTCGGATCGCGCCATGCCCGCCGTTTTCAGCCTCGCCGCCCGCCTGCTCGACGTCACCGTGGTGGCCGTGATCTTTCTGGCGTTCAGCTAGGAGGCTCCTTCCCTCCCGCCGTCATCCTCGGGCTTGACCCGAGGATCCAGTTGTCCGCCTGCCCGACAGCCGGGAGTGAGGGCGTCGCTGCGCTCGATCCTCGGGTCAAGCCCGAGGATGACGGCGTAGGGGTAGCGTTTTTAGAACTCGCTGATGTCGCCCGGACGGCGCGAGCGGGACTTCAGCCACATCACGCCCAGCAGGTCCGAGAAGGACGCCCGCAACCGCCCCCAGTTGGTGTATTTCGACCGGCCCGTCTCGCGGTGGCGGTGGTCGACGTCGAGGTAGCGGTTCTCATACCCCTCGCGGATCATCAGGGCCGGCAGGTAGCGGTGGATGTGATCGAAGTAGGGCAGCCGCAGGAAGACGTCGCGACGGAACGCCTTCAGCCCGCAGCCGGTGTCGTCGGCGTCGTCGCCCAGCAGCTTCTTGCGGATGCGGTTGGCCCACAGCGACGCCTGGCGCTTGGCGTTGGTGTCCTGACGCTTGGCGCGCACCCCGCCGACCAGGGCGACGCTGGGCGGCGCGGCCAGCAGGGCGTCGGCCAGACGCGGCGCATCAGCGGGCGGGTTCTGGCCGTCGCCGTCCAGGGTGACGACGATCGGCGCCCGCGCGGCCAGGACGCCGGTGCGCACCGCCCGGCTCTGCCCCGCGTTGGTTCCATGCGACAGCACCCGCAGGGCGGGCAGTTCGGCCATGGCCGCCTGCAGCTCGGCCAGGGTCGTGTCCCGGCTGGCGTCGTTGACGAAGATCATCTCATAGGACCGCCCGGCGAAGGCCTCGGCGATTTCACGCGCCAGGGGCACGGCGGCGCCGGATTCATCATGCACGGGCACGACGACGGAAATGTCTGGCGAAGAAGCGGAGCGGTCGATCATCGGCCTTCCTTAGCGCAGGCCGCGCTCTGACGAAACGGCGCGTCCACAGCCGATGAAGAAGCTGAAGCTTCCGGGCGCCGCATCCGGCGTGATACGACAGCGGCATGAACCGCCCGAACCTGGATCATTACATCGCCGGCTGGCGCGGCCCTGTCCTTGCGGCCCTGCTGGCCTTGATCGCCGGCCTGCCCAGCCTGATGCTGTTGCCGCCGCTGGACCGGGACGAGAGCCGCTTCGCCCAGGCGACCGCCCAGATGCTGGAAGGCGGCGACTATGTCGACATCCGCTTCCAAGACGATCCGCGCTGGAAGAAGCCCATCGGCATCTACTGGATGCAGGCGGCGGCCGTGGCCGCGACCTCGGACGTCGAGGACCGCAACATCCAGCCCTATCGCCTGCCGTCGCTGCTGGGGGCCATGCTGGCGGCCTGGGCCGTGGCCTGGGCGGGCGCGGCCCTGTTCGGCCAGAGGGCGGGCTTCCTGGCGGGCGCCATGCTGGGCGCGACCTTCCTGCTGTCGACCGAGGCGGGCATCGCCAAGACCGACGCAATGCTGGCAGGTCTGACCACCCTGTCGATGGCGGCGCTGGCGCGCATCTACATGTCCACGCGGGCGGGCGAGAAGGCGAACCGGCTGCACAAGCTGCTGTTCTGGGCGGGCATCGGCCTGTCCATCCTGATCAAGGGGCCGATCGGCCTGCTGGTCGTGGCCCTGACCATCATCGCCCTGTCGCTGTGGGATCGAAACATCAAGTGGCTGGGCCAGCTGGGCTGGGGCTGGGGGTTGCCGCTGGTGGCCCTGCTGGTCGGACCCTGGGCCATCGCCATCACCATCGCCACCGACGGCGGCTTCTGGCGCGAGGCCATCGGCGGCGACCTGGCGCCCAAGATCGCGGGCGCCCACGAAAGCCACGGCGGCTTCCCGGGCATGTATGTGCTGCTGTCGCCGCTTCTGCTGTTCCCCGTCACCCTGATGCTGCCCGCCGCCTTATCGACTGGCTGGCATCGCCGGGCCGAACCCGCGATCCGCTTCGCCGTCTGCTGGCTGGTCCCGGCCTGGCTGATGTTCGAGCTGGCCCCGACCAAGCTGTGGCACTACACCCTGCCGACCGTCGGGGCGATCGCCCTGCTGGCCGCCGCCGCCCTGACCCAGCCGATCGGCAAGGTCTCGCGCGTGACCGGCGCCTTGCTGGGCCTGTTCGCCGCCGTGGTCATCTGCCTGATCACCGTCTACGGCCTGACTGAGTTCGGCCGCTCGACCGCTCAGACCTGGGCCACGGTCACCATCGTCTTCGCCGTCATGGCGGCCGCCGTGGGCGGCTTCCTGCTGGTCAACCGCGCGGCCATCACCGGGGTGCTCATCGCCATCGCCTTCGGCATTCTGGCGCATGCGGGCCTGGCCGGGACCATCCGCCAGCTGCGCCCGCTGTCGATCGCGCCGCGCCTGGTGCAGACGCTGGACTCGGCCGAGCTGAACCCTGCTCAGGGCCGCTATCCGGGGCCGGTGGCCATCACCACCTTCCATGAGCCCAGCTTCGTCTTCCTGACCGGCAAGGACACCCAGCTGACCGACGGGGCCGGCGCCGCCCGCGCCCTGGCCGAGGGTCGCCCCGCCATCGTCGAGGCCCGCGACGACGAGGCCTTCCGCCGCGCCCTGGCCGATCTGGGCGCCGCCGGGCGGGCCGTCGGCGTGGTCAGCGGCCACAACTATTCCTCGGGCGACGACGTGCGCCTGACCGTCTACGCCCCCGCCGGATCGAGCCAACGGAGCGCGAACCAGGGGAGCCCCCGCCGATGAGCCGCTTCATCCAGATCGTCGAGGTCGGCCCGCGCGACGGCCTTCAGAACGAGAAGACGGTGCTGGAGCCCGCCGTGCGCGCCGACTTCGTCCAGCGGCTGGAGGCGGCCGGGGCCAGGCGCATCGAGGCTGTCAGCTTCGTCCACCCCAAATACGTGCCCCAGATGGCGGGCGCCGAAGAGGTCATGGCCGCCCTGCCCCGCACCGAGGGCCGCAGCCGCATCGGCCTGGTCTTAAACGGCAAGGGCTATGACCGCGCCCTGGGCACGGCGGTGGACGAGGTCAACGTCGCCATGTCGGCCACTGACGGCTTCGGCCTGAAGAACCAGGGCCTCAGCGTCGACCAGCAGGTGCAGATGCTGTCCGACATCATCGCAGGCCGCGCCAATGCAGACGGCGCGCCGGGCGCGACGCCCAAGCTGTCGGCCACCCTGTCCTGCGTCTGGGGCTGTCCGTTCGACGGCGAGGTCTCGGTGCAGCAGGTCGGCGAGCTGGTCGCCCGCATCGCCGCCCTGGGCGTCGAGGAGATCGCCCTGGCCGACACCATCGGCGTCGGCGATCCGTGGAGCGTGACGAAAAAGGTCGAAGCCGCCCGCAAGGCCGCGCCCGACGCCACGCTGCGCCTGCATTTCCACGACACCCGCAACACGGGCCTCGCCAACGCCTATGCGGGCGTGGAGGCGGGCGTGGACGTGCTGGACGCCTCGGTCGGCGGCATCGGCGGCTGCCCATTCGCGCCCGGCGCGACCGGCAACATCGCCACTGAGGATCTGGTCTACATGTTGGAGCGCGCGGGCTATTCGACCGGCTACGACCTGGACGCCCTAATCGCTGCGGCCCGCTGGATCGGCGGACAGATCGGCAAACCCAACCCCAGCGCCCTCAGCCGTGCGGGGGGATGGTCGGCTACGTCATTCTGACTTCTAGAGCCGCCAGGCCCTCGCCACGTCCCCACCCGAGAACTTGATCATGACGAGCGCCATCTGCATCGACGGCTTCAACTTGGTTCGCCCCCAAGGCACGGGTATCGCCACCTATAGCCGGAACCTCCTGTATACCGCGCGCTCGCTCGGCTTCGAGACCAGCGCCATGTTCGGCCCTGTCCTTTCGACAGACAAGCTCAAGGGCTTTGAGACGGTGGCGCTGTTGGACCCCGAGCGCCCTGCCGTTCCCCTACGACTGAAACAGCGCATCGCTCGCGATCTGAGCACCCGCCTGAGCCCCCTGGGCCGCACGCTTCGCCCTATTCAGACTTCAAATGATGTCATCTGGCCAGGAGGTGACGCCGCACGACCGCCGGTGGATCAGTGCTGGGTAGCACGAGACCTTTTCCAGCGCGCGCACAGAGCGTTCAAACAGCACGGACGCGGCACGCCGGTGACGTTTGACAACAGGCATTCGGCAGCGCCGGCCGTGGCCCACTGGACGACCCTGATGCCGGTCCATGCGCGCAACGCGCCGAACATCTACACCATCCACGACCTGATCCCCCTGCGCCTGCCGCACACGACGTTGAACAACAAGCCGCTGTTTCTCGACATGTGCCGTGAAGTGGCCCGGCGAGCGGATCATATCGCCGTGGTGTCAGAGGCCACCCGGCAGGACGTCATCCGCATGCTGGGGGTGTCGGAAGACCGCGTCACCAACACATATCAGGCGGTCAGCCTGCCGGCGGCTCTCGTCAACCGTCCCCAGGCGGAGGTGGAGACCGAGTTGGAAGCGGCATTCGGACTGGAGTGGGGCGCCTACTTCCTGCATTTCGGCGCCGTCGAGCCGAAGAAAAACCTAGGCCGGTTGGTCGAGGCCTATCTGGCGTCAGGTGTTTCAACACCGCTCGTAGTGGTCGGCGGACCGGGCTGGATGTCCGAACCCGAAACGGCACTCTTGAACCAGGCCCACAAGGTACACGGCGCCGCCAGCCGTATTCACCAGTTTGAGTACATGTCCTACCCGATGCTGGTCAGCCTAATCCGAGGGACCAAAGGCGTCCTGTTTCCATCCCTCTATGAAGGATTCGGCCTGCCGGTTCTTGAGGCCATGAGCCTGGGGGCGCCTGTGCTGACTTCCGATCAGGGTTCGTTGCCCGAAGTCGCGGGCGATGCCTCGCTCCAAGTCGATCCCTATGACGTTCAGGCCATCAGCCGAGGCATAAGGATGTTAGACAAGGACCCTGATTGGCGTGCCAACGCCACGCAGTGCGGGCGGGTCCAAGCGGCTAAGTTCAGTCAGAGCGCCTATCAGGAAAGACTTCGCGATCTCTACGCCAAAGTGGGCGTATCCTCCTGAAACGACGTCTCGGGGCGGCTGGCGGTCTTTAGCGCCCAATCCACCACCTGATCGGTCGTCAAAGGCCGCCGCCCGGCATAGAGACGAACGCCTCTCGTCTCCCATTGAGGGTTCCTGGTCGGATCGTAGGCGGCCCGCTGGCCCCACCGCGCCAGCAGGACCGCCATTTCCGCTTCGGCCCGACGCCGTTCCGCGCCATCGTGAGCATGACCACGTGTTAACGACTCGTGGTGTCTCAGCTCAATTTCCGGCGCGTATAACACCGTCCAGCCCAGTGCTCCCACCTTCAAACAGAGATCTATGTCGCTGCAGGAAATCGGCAGATCTATCTCATCAAAGCCGCCTACTGCCTCAAAGAGCGTCCGGCGCACCGCCATGAACCCCCCAGTCACCGCTGTCGCAGGCCGCCGTCGGATCCATCGATCAAGGGGGCCAGCGTCCTCCCCTTTAACGCGCCACCCATCATGCAACGGTTCACCATTGAGCGCGCCCAGGACGATGCCACCATGCTGCAACAGGCCATTGGGATAAAGTAGACGCGCACCGACAATACCTACCTGGTCCATGTTCAGGAGGCTTCGAAGGTGATCGTCCCAACCGGCCGCCAACATTTCCATGTCGTTGTTGGCGAAAACAATGATTGGCTGGTTCCGTCCCTTACAAGCCAGGTTGTTCAGTCTCGACCAGTTGAAGGGTTCATCGATGCGGACGACGCTGACTATGGCACCGCATACATCCCCAAATACTTCCGGCACAATGCTCTGCTGACTGCCATTATCGACGACGACGATTTCCAGAGAACTAGGCTGCGCGGCTAGGTTCAAGAGACTTCTAACCATTACGACGAGATCATCCACCGCATCTCGTGTTGGGATCACGACAAGTACATGATTTTCATTGCTATTGCTGGGCGCGCTCTCAAGGGCCTGGGAGCGCGCCTTACCCGCGCGTGACAACACTAGCGGTACATGCATGACCAAGCCCACCGCCATGGCTTCGCCAAGTCTCTCAGAGATGGGCACGATCGCTCCCTGTGTACCTTTCTGGAAAATCACGAGGGATGGAGGAATGGGGTTTGTGGCGAGATCAAAACGGTCGGGAGCCGATTGAAGCACGGCCTTTCCGCTCGAATCTTCATGATCAGCATAGGCCGCAGTCGCTCCTTGGGCGATCGCCCAGAGGAGCCAGTCCAACGCCCCGGCCTTTAGAACCACGCCAGCCTCCACATGAAGGGTGACCGTTTCATCCTCGGCTCTATCGGGCCTACTTGTACTGATGGCAAAACCCTCATCCTTGGACAGCTCCCCCTCGAAATCCGGAGCTGAAACGGACAGCGTTATGTTCGGTGCACATCTAACCGAACGAGCGGTCGCCATGACCGATGCGGCCGAGGCGCCGGCCGCAGCAATCAGAACATTCACGAATCTGGCGTCGCCGCCCCCAGCCGGCGCAACTGGTTGCGCCAAGTCGGGAGCCGCCGCCGCGTGAACGATCTTGGTCAGGGCGTCCTGTGCGAATCCATTCGACGGATCGTCCTCAAGAACGCTGGAATAGATGCTCTTGGCCCGATCAAGCGATCCGATTTCATCCAGGGTATCTGCTAGGGCAAGCTTGACTTTGACCTTGTCCGGTCGGACTTCGGCCAACTTCGCCAAGCGAATAGCTGCCTCTTCTGATCGCCCCGCCTCACGCAGGACGCCCGCCAAGCGAAGCTGGACACCTAGATCATGCGGCACCTTCGCCAGATAGGTTTCGTACGCCGTTATGGCGTCATCCAGCCGGTTGAAACGGCGAGCATCATCCCCCGCTGTCGCCCCCAAGCGGCGACGCATCCGCTCCCGCCGAATTCCAAGCAGGCGCATTTTCAGGGTGTTAAAAAGCCTCACGAAGGAAGCGCCGATGTGTTGATTTCATTTCTCGTACCATGGGAGAACGACTGCTAGATATTAGACACACACTCAAAACTACATTGCGATCGTGATTCCCGGCATGATAAATTCCTCTCCTGTCCTGCTTCACGCGCCGCGCTTCGGTGACGCGCGCGGTTGGTTCATGGAAACCTACTCCGAGGCACGCGCCAGGGCTGTGGGCTTCGACGTCCGCTTCGTTCAGGATAACCAATCGTTTTCGGCGCAAACTGGCACGATTCGCGGCCTACACTTCCAGCGCCCCCCTCATGCTCAAGCCAAGCTGGTACGATGTGTTCGAGGCTCGATCATGGACTATGCAGTGGATTTGCGTCGCGGCTCGCCGACCTATGGCGAATGGGTGGGCGCGAAGCTGACCACCGAAGGCGGAGAGCAACTGTTCGTGCCGGTCGGTTTCGGCCATGCTTTCATCACCCTCGAGCCGAATGTGGAGGTCGCCTACAAGGTGTCCGACGTCTATGCGCCAGATTGCGACGGCGGCATCGTCTGGAACGATCCGACCATCGGCATAGACTGGCCTCTGCCCGCCTCGGGCGCGGTCCTGTCCGACAAGGACAGGGCCCTGCCCTTCTTGACCGAGTTCGAAAGCCCCTTTGAATACAACGGGCAGCCACTCAAGCCGCTGTCCGCAGGCTGATCGTGAGAGAACCGATGCGTATCCTGGTCACCGGCGGCGCCGGTTTCATCGGCTCGGCCCTGGTGCGGCGCCTGATCGAACACACTGACCATGAGGTCTTCGTGTTCGACAAACTGACCTATGCAGGCGTGCTGAGTTCGTTAGAGCCGGTTGCGTCCAACAGCCGCTACAGCTTTGTTCAGGCCGATATCTGCGACGCCGATGCGGTGTCCCGCGCACTGCGCGAATTCAAGCCCGCTGTCGTCGCCCACCTCGCGGCCGAAAGCCATGTCGATCACTCTATCGACGGACCCGACACCTTCGTCCAGACAAACATGGTCGGCACCTTCGTCATGCTGAATCAGGCGCTGCGCTATTGGCAGACCCTGCCCCCGGCCGAAAAAGCCGCCTTCCGTTTCCATCACATCTCGACCGACGAAGTCTTTGGCTCGCTCGGTGCGGACGGCTTCTTCACCGAGACGACTGCATATGATCCTCGGTCGCCTTATTCGGCCTCCAAGGCCGGGTCGGACCATCTGGTCCGCGCCTGGGGCCATACTTATGGCCTGCCGGTGCTGGTGACCAACTGCTCCAACAACTACGGTCCTTATCATTTCCCTGAAAAGCTGATCCCGCTGATCATCATTCGCGCCCTGAACGGCGAGCCCTTGCCGGTCTATGGCGACGGCTCCAATGTACGCGACTGGCTGTTTGTCGATGACCACGCCCGCGCGCTTCAGGCTGTTTTCGAGAAGGGCAGGCCCGGTGAAACCTATAACATTGGCGGCAACGCCGAGCGCAAGAATATCGAAGTGGTGACAGCCATCTGTGCGATCCTAGACCGGGTGCAGCCCAAGCCCGGCGGCAAGTATGCCGACCAGATCACCTATGTCCCCGACCGCCCGGGTCACGATCATCGGTACGCCATCGACGCATCGAAGATCCGCGATAACCTAGACTGGGAACCATCACTCACCTTCGAACAGGGGATCGAGAAGACGGTGACATGGTATCTGGAGAACCAGACCTGGTGGAAAGCCATCTTAAATGCAGGTCAATGCACGAAACGCGCCGGGCTCAGAAGCAACCACAACAACTAAACCCTCAAAGCAAATTAAAATACAATATACTACAGACAAAGAATATTACGGAATCGAATTCAATGAAAGGCATCATACTCGCCGGTGGATCCGGAACCCGTCTGCACCCAATGACACTGGTCACATCGAAGCAGCTCATGCCTGTCTACGACAAACCAATGATTTACTACCCCCTATCAACCCTGATGCTTGCAGGGATTAGAGAGGTCCTTGTGATCTCGACCCCAAGAGATACCCCCAATTTTAGAGCCTTACTTGGGGACGGTTCACAATGGGGAATGGAGATACAGCACGCCGTCCAACCCACGCCCGACGGGTTGGCGCAGGCGTATATCATCGGCGCAGATTTCGTCGGGGCAAGTCCATCAGCACTTATTCTGGGCGACAACATCTACTACGGGCACGGCATAACAGACCTTTTTGCTGCCGCCATAGACCGCTCTGATGGGGCGACAGTGTTCGCCTATCACGTCACGGACCCCGAGCGTTATGGCGTGGTTGATTTCGATAGCCGAATGCGCGCCTTATCCATTGAGGAAAAGCCAACTAGGCCCAAGTCGAATTGGGCTGTTACAGGTCTTTATTTTTATGATGCTGAAGTGGTGGAAATCGCGCGAGTTTTAAAGCCGTCACATCGCGGCGAACTCGAAATAACAGACGTCAACCGCATCTATCTCGAACGGAATAAACTATCTGTCGAGGTTATGGGGCGAGGCTTTGCCTGGCTCGACACAGGCACACCCGACAGCTTGCTAGAAGCTGCGGAATTTGTTCGCGTGCTTGAGAAACGCCAAGGTTTTAAGATCGCCTGCCCTGAAGAAATCGCCTTCGAGAAGGGCTTTATAGACGCAGGTCAACTAGAACGGCTCGCCAACACTTTGGGAAAATCAGAGTATGGTCAGTACCTTCACCAACGCCTTAAACGGGGCCTCAATATTTAATTAGCGCTACAACATTTACTGACTACTCAACCAATGTTGCGCGTCAGAATGCCGCCATGGAAACAAAAATCTCCATCAAGCGCAGGAATCATAAGACTAATCCTAAAATCAGCCGGGCATGATGTTTCCCACTCTTTTTTGAGAGACAGCTCATACCTCCCGGCGACGCTGATTGGGGTAAGGATAGAAGCGACGTCGTGCCCGTGGCCCCATTCGACCAGAAGTTCGGTTCTGCCTGGAGGTTCTATCGAAATCTCAGCCACAAAGCTCCACGAGCCAGCCGGCAGGGAGATGTTGGGTCCGTTCATCAGCAGACGGCGACGCCCCAGCAAGGGGAAAGAGCCTATTGGCCCCTCGCTGGGACGCGCGTCCGGATAGAGAAAGATTCCAGGGCTCCACGACGTTGTCCGCTCCCCGGCTCGTGAACCTCGCTCGAACATCGAAAGCGGATGATCTACAAGCGCAGCGTCAACCGAAGGTTGAATTTCCGGTCCTGCAATCCGTCCCAAGCCCCCAAGCTCGATTGCCGCATCGTCGGACCAACTCACTAATGATGCGCCCCGCTCAAACACCTCCCACGCCGCAGCAAGCCTTTGGGAGGCACAATAGTAGGCATCGTGATCGTCAAGATTCCACTGAGCCTTAAAAACGGCGACCGCTTCCATTGGTGGAGACAACTGCACCGCCCGGCGAGTGCCCTCAGATTCTTCCGCCTCATCAAACCAAGCCACAATCAATAGAGAGCGGTCTGGAACGCCGTTTGGGAGCTCATCTCCTCGCTCATGAACGGCGAAATCCCACCCACGCTCGAGGCAGGCCTGAGCCAGAACGTCTCGCCAAGCCTGCGCGCTTAAGGACGGTGCCTGGACAAGCCAGATACGCTCAGCCGCCCCCATTAGCTAGATCTCAGCCATGTGTAGACGTCGACGGCCTCGTGCACGTCGTCGAAAATTCTCGCCCGTCCGCTCTCGATGACAAGAGCGCGTTCACAGAGTTCAGCAATCATGTGGAGGTCGTGCGAAGCCATCAGAAAGGCGCGGTCCGCCCTGCGTTCAAACAATTCTTCGTTGCAGCGCCGCTGAAACCGAGCATCGCCTACGGCGACCAACTCGTCAATCAGGTAGCAATCGAACTCGATGGCCAGCGACAAACCAAAGGCTAAACGCGCTCGCATGCCTGACGAATAATGTTTCACAGGCCTGTTCAGCGCGGCTCCCAGTTCTGCAAAACCTTCCACACGGTCAAATACTGCATCGAATTTTTTACCGTACACCCGCGTAATGAATCGTATGTTATCAATACCTGTCAGGCTGCCCTGGAACCCCCCACCAAAGCCGATCGGCCAAGAGCCTTTCATGTTCCACTGAACACTACCAGACGTTGGCCGCATTATACCGCCCAGTATCTTGATCAAGGTGGATTTTCCTTGGCCGTTTCGACCCAGGATACCCATTCGGCCCTTTTCGCTCAACGTGAACTCAAGCCCCTTGAAGACAGGGCGAGCGCCGTGGACTGGGTAAGTCATACCCAAGTCCTTAACTCGCAGGCCGATACCAGTCTCTGACGTCATCTGTGAACGCGGCTCTCACGAACTCCAGCAAACACAAGCCATCCAAGCCCGTAGATCAACATCAAAGACGCGAAAACAGTCAGTAAGGACAATAGGCGTTGCGGCTCCACGGCTCGGTCAGGACGGTCTGGATTCACAATACGGTCGATATAGAGCCGTTTACTCCGCGCTGTGAGCTGTGCTGCGTTCAAGGCAGCTGTTGAAGAAGCAAGTAGTCGCTCAGAAAACTCACGCTCGGTTTGAAGGTTCTCGTAGCTTGAAATCCGGGGCGCCAATGATGAAGCGTCACCAACGATCTTTGCACGCTCGATGGCGATTTGCCGCTCCAAAGCACGAATGCGGCCGTCCACAATCGGCAACTGCGGACTGTTCGGAGTGTCCATAGCAATCTGATTGCGCTCAGCCTGCATAGTAGCGAGGTTCAAGCTCAGTTGCCCCACAAGCTCTCCGCTCGCTCGAGCGCTGCTTGTGGGATCAATGATCCCTTCGCGGTTTCGGAACGCTGTCAATGCTCCAAGGGATCGATCAAGGCGAGCCTGCGCCTCAATCACATTGCGCTCAGCCTGAGCGACAGCATCCGCTGAAGACCGCTCGCTCAAACGATTGACGAGTGCCTCACCACCATTCAGCAATCCATCAGCGATTCGTTGTGCGTCATCCGCAGCAAAAGCTTGCACTCGTAAAGTGCTAATACCAGTTTGAGAGTCATACCCAACAGTTATGTACGAATTGAACTGCTTCCTAAATGTCTCGTTCGAGGAATCTGAGAATGGGCGAGGTAGACGCGAGAATGCGTCTATCCCTGGCCTAGCGTAAGCCCCCCTTACATCAACCGTTCTAGACAATTCGGCGAGACCGTCAGGAGATTTTATATACTCTAGTACAGCATGAGCATTAGCTGACTGACCGCCAATACCCACCCCCTCCAAAGCCGCCCCCAAAGAACTTACGGTTCTTTCCTCGGACGACCGAACGATGAACTGCGCCTCAGACACGTACCTAGGCGAAGCAATCATAAGAAAATAAACCGCTGCGACCGCAGTTGGCATCAGTACGAGAGCAATAAAAACCCAAGGCAAGGAACGTCGTCCAGAAGACGGATCACCTGGCTGCGGGCGCAAAATAGGCCCCAAGAATCGGATATTGACTTCAGACATCGCTTTTCAGGAACCTAATTTTAGTCGACTTCAATGAACTTCTGGGCATCGCTCAAAACTAGCAGTCCAATAACATTCATCACGGCCCCAAAGTAGAGAGGGTAGTAGGGATTGTAGTGAGTCGGAACAAACTCACCGAAAACTGCTGCACGCATCATCTCGATCGTGTGAGGAAGCGGGATCAGCAGATAGATGTCTCTATAAGAGTAGGGCACCCAGTCCACCATTATGAAGGCTCCTGATAGGGGGATCATAAGGTACATTAAGACAGAGACAATTCGATCCAGCACTTCGAATCGGATCGCCAAGGATGCGAGAGTAATTCCGAACCCCATCCCCACCCAAGCCATCAACAGAAAGCCGCTGTAAAGCGTCAGATAATCAGACGGCATTTGCACCACGCCCAAGATTAAAAGCGTCACATAGACGATCATAAACGCCAAAGCTCCGCCCGTGGTCTCGAGTATGGCTCGCGTTATATAAATGTGAATGGGTCTAACCCGCCGATGATGCAAGAGGCCAATATTGGCCTGCACCGCTCCCATCGAGGCACTCACCATGTGACGGAACAGGAGCAGACCCATATAGCCTGTCATTATGAACGGGGCGATGCGAACCCCATGCTCGTACTCCGGCTTAATTAGCGTCCACATCCCCATGACACCAAGACAGAAGATCAGCGGCTCCAGGACCAGCCACAAAAACCCCAAACCCTCACGCCCGTAACGCGTGATCAGTTCTCGCATCAAAAGGGCACCGATAATCCGCGCCTGATTTTTGATCTCTCGCATACAAACCCGAGCTTGATCCTTGGAAATTGAGCCGAAGTCAAAGCATGACTCGGCATATGAACATTTGCGCTGAACCCGGCTCAGACGCAATGCTATAGTCGCTGTCGTGCCAAACCACCCGTATCATGCGGCCGCAATCATGAAGCCCATTATAGAAACCGCCCGGATATCGCGAAGCGAGGCCGTTTATTCGGATTGGCTCCAGGTTCATAGGGTCAGCCTGTCGCAGTCAGGCCAGTGCTTAGGTGCGCGGCACGTCGAGCACCACGGCGACGCCGCCGTCGTTCTACCGTTTGACCCTGATCGCCGCGTGGCTACCGTCATTTCTATGCCTCGCAGTTCGCTCCTTCATCGAGGCGAGGAGACACGCATTCTCGAGTGCCCTGCCGGCCTGGTAGACTCAGGCGAAACGCCTGAACAGGCCGCCCGGCGAGAAGCTTACGAAGAAGTTGGGCTTGCCCTGGCTTCTCTTGAACTCGTGGTCGATTCCTGGACGATGCCCGGCATCTCCACCGAACGATCATGCTTGTATGTCGCGCCCTATAGTCTGGCGAACCGACAAGGACCGGGCGGAGGCCTCGCTGATGAAAACGAAATGATCGAAACTTACGAGATCGCCTTGGTCGATTTACGGAACGCTGCGATCAGCGGCCAACTTTCGGACCTGAAATTGCTCGTTCTTGTACTGTATCTGATGGCGACCAAGCCCCTCTTGTTTCGTTAGATCCTTCGCCCACTTGCCACCGTCAAGACAACCGACGATGCCCTACGGTGCCTCCGTAGATAGGCTAGAAACGCTTGGTCGCATTAGCCTACCCTGGGAACATTCTTAGATAATAGACCGCGAGAGCATCCCAGGCGTCAGACTCTGACCACTCACCCTTGTTGGGATGGGGATCAGCGTTGGTTCGGAACAAAGGCTCCGGAAAATCTTGCTGGTCGGCGTTGGCGAAATCGCATTCCCACGGCGTTCTGGCGGCAATCTCTCGGGCAAACCGGTGCGTGAAGGCACCCTGCTGCTCCACATATCCGCTTGGCGCCACTCTGGTCAGCCCGGCCGACAGTGGCAAGCCATCGCACGCCTCCCTATAGGCTACAGCCAGCAAGGAGACGTGAATATTGTCGCGAATATAGGCGGGCGTTCCAACAACCGGCCGTTTTCCGAGGGACCATTCCCGAGCAAGGTAGGAGGTGAACCTAAATTCCTCCCGAGGACCGAACGGGTTAGGAATCACGAACTTTCCGAGAGAAAGACCGAGACGTTCCGCTTCAAGACGGAAAACCTCGAACGACAGATGCTTGGAAAGCCCATATGGGTTGAAAGCACGCTGATCGGGGTCGCCCACACCTTCGTAAGGTTCAAAGACACTGCCTGTAAGCATCAACCTCCCCCCGCCTCTCTCGGCAAGATCGGTCAACAGTCGGCGCGCGCCACGGGTGTTTTTGGCCGTGGCGTCGATCGCGTCGAAATCCCAGCTGCGATAGTCGGTCATCTCTGCGGCGTGGTGGCAGACAAGATCAAAGGACCGACCTCCCAACGCATCGAAGAAGGCGGCGTCGCCGAACTCAACACCCCAGATCGGTTCGACCATATCCAAAACACCCGCAATGCGTTCTGCGCGCGTATCGACATAGCTTCCCATAGCTCCGCGGAAGGTCGCAGTCACGTCGTGGCCCGCGGCAGTGAGCTCCGACGCAAACCATGACCCGGTGAATGAACTCGCGCCAGTCAGCAGAATTTTCATTCCAATACCCTTAACTATCTACTCACCAAAACGCAAAAATGGCCCCCTCAGAAGATCAAGGGCGCCCGAAAGGATATAAATTTTAGCACATCACAACTCTTTAATAATTAAAATAGCGCCCCACTTCCATTAAAACGGGCTTACTTCTCATGAATGCTAAATGATTAACCTCAATAGAACGCAAAAAGGGCACCCCTATTTCCTATTATTTGATAGGTAGGCATAGTTTCTAGCGGACCAGGACCAATGAAAGATTCGCCAAACATCCACCCAAGCGCTCCATTACCCAGTCAACTCGCGGATCCACGAACAGGTTTAGATACCCTGCCTCAACATGCACTTCACTCGGCAACTTAGAGACCGAACTCGGAACAAGATTAATCATACTCTGAGATGCAGGGGCACCAATTACATACTAATCATGCACCATAGATAAATCTTTTAGATTCGGTCCAAATATTCCTAGACAGAACTCCAAAACAATCCAGCACATGCCCGGCGCGAATTATAGAATTAAATCCAACATAAATAAAACAAAACGGCAGCCAATTCTCAAGATCTCAACACCTCAACGCGCGCCCGAAACAAGCAGAAAAACAACACACCGCCTGCAATCTCTTTCTTAATTCAATATCCTGGCTCATGCCAATCAGGGTCATAGTCGGGGGCATCGCGGTCCTTGTCAGATAGGACATTTGGTTGGCGCGGCCACTCAATAGAAAAACGAGGATCATTCCACCGCAGGATCCGCTCAGCGGGACCATTGTAGGGACCGGACGCGGGGTAAAGCATCTCGGTATCATCCTCCAGGGTCATAAAGCCGTGAGCACACCCTTTCGGCACATACATCATCAGCCGATTCTTGTCCGTCAACGTCTCGCCAGCCCACTGACCGTAGGTCGGCGAGCCTAGCCGCAGATCGACCACCACGTCGAAGGCCGAGCCCTTCAGGCATTTCACCAACTTGGCTTCCCCATGAGGCGCGACCTGATAATGCAATCCCCGCAAAGTGCCGGCTAGGGCGCTGAGGGAAGTGTTAATCTGGGGATAGAGGCTGTCCATCCCCATGCTGGCAAACTCCTCAGAATCGAACATCCGGGCGAAGAAGCCGCGTTCGTCCCCGCGCGGCTCCAGCGAGACCACGAAACAACCTTCGACGGCAGTGGGTTGGTACTTCATCTCAAGCGATCCGTCGGCCGATGGAAAGATACTGGGCGCCCCCGACCTGAGCCGGCGGGAACATCCTGCGGGCGTCGAACAGCAACTTACCCGACAGATCTTGTGACGTCAGGACGGCGTAGTCCGGCCATTTAGTGGCGACGATAACGACCTGGGCCGACGCGACCTCGGCTTCCCAGTCCTCGACATAGCGGACCTGTTCGCCTGCCGGCCCGACCGCCTTCTTGAAGTGGTCGACCGCGATGGGGTCGTGGGCGACCACGTCGGCGCCCTTGGCCACGAGTTGATCGACGATCTTCAGGGAGGCGGATTCACGGACATCGTCCGTGCCCGGCTTGAAGGCCAGCCCCAGCACCAGCACACGCTTGCCGGACAGGTCCGGCAGGTCGCGTTCGACAATATCCAGCACCTGCGACGGCTGGGCGTCGTTTACGTCCAGAACCGCGTTCATCATACGCATGGGCAGCCCATTCTGCTCGCCCTGGCTACGAAGAGCCTGGACGTCCTTGGGGAAGCAGGACCCGCCGAAACCGCAACCCGGCACGAGATAGGTCAGGATCTGGGGCTTGGCGCGCGCGCCGGCCTCCAGGATCGGATTCCAGCGCTTGTCCAAATGCACGCCACCCACCACGTCCAGCACGTCGATCCCCCCCAGCGCCGCCGCGAGGTTGGCGATCTCGTTCACGGCCGAGATCTGCGTCGCGAGCAGGGCGTTATTGGCGTACTTGATCATCTCCGCAGTGCGGGTGTTGACCCGAACCTTGTCGACGCTCCACGGAGCGTAGAGTTCCTCCAGACGGGCAAGCGTCTCGGGATCCTCGTTGCCTAGCACGATACGATCCGGTTCGGCGAAGTCCTCGATCGCCTCGCCCTCACGCAGGAACTCGGGGTTCATGCCCAGGCCGAAAGCCGGGTGCTTAAAGCCCGACGCGGCTTCGATTTCCTCACGCACAACAGTGTCCGTTGTTCCGGGCACGACGGTCGACTTGACCACGACCGAGATGTGTCGCCCCGCGGTCTTGATATAAGCCCCGATCTCGCCGGCGACCTGGCGAATATATTTGAGATCGATCACGCCGTTTTCGGACGGCGTTCCCACCGCGATGAGGACTAGATCGGATCCATCCAGCGCCTCGGTGATCTGGGTAGTCGCTCGGAAACGCCCGCTGTCGCGAACCTCCTTCAGCAACTCTGGCAGCCCCTCTTCATAGATGGTCGGTTCAGCCCTGTTGAGCCGATCCACGATCGCGGGATTGATATCCACACACGTGACGTCGTGGCCCTTGGCGGCCAGGCAAACACCCGAAACGAGACCGACGTAACCGGTGCCGACGACTGCGAGCTTCATGCTTACTGACTTTCGTGCTTAAGGAATCGGAGGTAGCGACCAATGCCTTCCTCGACGAGAATTTGAGGATCATACCCCAAAATAGTGCGCGCCTTAGTAATGATTGGGCTGCGACGGTTAGGATTGTCCGTCATATACTCAGGATCGTCGCTCTTCTCGTAGAAGACCTGCCCCTTGTAGCCGTAAATCTTAGCACCGGCCTGCTGGTAAAGCTTAGCGAAATCCTTGACCATGATTTCGGGTTTCTCGATGCCAATGTTGAAATAGTCGTACTGACCGTGCAGCAGGCACAGGAAATAGCCGGTAACCGCATCTGACACGTAGCAGAATGTCCGCGTCGGCGTGCCGTCGGACAGAATCACGATGTCCCGGTCCTCGGTCACACACGTCGCGAAGTCGGCAGGCAGACGCTTGTCGCCTAGGCGCATGCCGGGACCATAGTTGTTGAACGGCCGCGCGACCGTTACGGGCATGCCATACTGCTTGGCGTAAACCCAGCACATGGTCTCACCGAAACGTTTGGATTCGTCGTAGCAGGCGCGCGGCCCATGGCAGGAAACGCTACCGCGATACTCTTCGTCCGTGGGGATGAACTGGGGATCAGGGTCGCCGTAAATTTCGCTCGAGGAGAAGAACAGGAAGCCCTTGAGGGTGTCGCGACCGCGATAGAAATCGAGGAGGTGGCGAAGCCCCCAGATATTAGCGTCGATCGTCTCCACCGGATACTGGCGATAGAAGGTCGGCGAGGCAATCGAGGCACCATGAATCACGAAGCGCGCATCTGCTGCGCCATCCACCTTGGCGATGTCGTCCTTCGAAATATCGAACGCGCGCAAATCCAAGACCGACGGGAACTCCTCGACAAGCTCAGTCAGCCACTTGGGTTTGTCGAGCAGGAAGGTGTCGAGACCGATCACCTTCTTGATGCCGAGGTCCCCTGCCTTGCGTACGAGAAACTGCAGGAAGTAGAAACCCAGGAACCCCGCGCACCCCGTAACGACGATCGTCGAACCTTCGAAACGGTCACGACGACCGACGATAGAATACATGCGCTCGAGGTCTTCGAGGACGATAGGGTTGGCCATGTTTTTCCTTGAGATCAGAGCGTTAGGTGTAAGTCAGCGATCACTTGTCGCGGGTATCCCACGGCGCATTGCGTGATCGCCAGAGTTCATCGAGTTCGTCACGGTCGCGCTGCGTATCCATGCATGCCCAGAACGATCGATGGCGGAATATGTTTAGCTCGTGGTCAGCCGCAAGTTGGGTCAGGGGCTCCTTCTCGAGCACCAAACCCTCATTCTCATTGAGGTATTTGGCGAACTCGCGGCGGAAGAAGAAGTAGCCGCCGTTAATCCATGTGTTCGACAACTCCGGCTTTTCAGCGAAGGTCGTCACAGTGTCTCCGTCGGTCAGCAGTTCGCCAAAGCGGGAGGGCGGATTGATAGCGAGCACCGTGCCTACCTTGCCGTGGTTCAGGTGGAAAGCGAACTCAGCTTCCAGATCGGCGTCGGTAACGCCGTCGCCGTAAGTCACGGCGAAATGCTCCGCATCACCCAGATACTTGCTCACGGCCCGACCGATGCGGCCGCCAGTCATCGTCAGTTCGCCCGTATAGGCGACCGTGACTTCCCAGTCCTCATCGTGGTGAGCGCCGTGAATCTCGATGCTTCTGTCTGCCAGATTAGTGGTGAAGTCCGAATTCATAGCGTCGTAGTTCAGAAAGTAATCCTTGATCACTTCCGACTTAAAACCGGCGCAGATAACGAACTTGCGGAAGCCAAACTTTCCGTACCATCGCATGATATGCCACAGGATCGGCCGGCCGCCGACCTCGACCATCGGCTTGGGTCGGAACTCGGTGTGCTCTTTCAGTCGCGTACCCAAGCCACCGGCAAGTATGAAGACAGGCGTGTCTGCAGGCACCATCTTCAAGCACCTACCAAGCAAAAATTAAACTTAGCATCGGCCTTACAAATGACAAATGGATCCGCCACAGGCCCCTGCATTGGGCTGCAACAACACCTTTCGGGCACAAACAATTTTATCATTTCGCTGCAACTGAACATTATATCTTTACCGAACTTCGTTATTTGCGCTAGATTTTGTGCGAAGTAGAAGTTTCCTATTCCAAACCTTCGCCCTCGCACCAACCCATTGCTCTTCATTCAGCCGGGAAACTTCAGGATCTTGCCCGAAAACTTGAATGCTATTTCTTCCATCTATATGCCAGTTATAAACGCCGACATGCTTATCGCGGCAAGAGAAATCGAAAACATACTTACGGCCCAACCGCAGCAAAAGATCATAGTCCTCGAGCCTCGTTAAGGACTCATCGACATAGAGATCCTCAGCCTTAACGACGCACCTATCAATCACAAAGCTATGAATAGGGCAGAAATTCTCTCGAACTAAGTCGAGGAATCCATCTCCAATATAAACATCTGATTTAGAAGAAAGATTGTAGATCCACTCCTCGTCATAAACCACGACGTGCTTCACTTTAATATTGCCAAAGGCAACCGCAGAACCTCCAGACTGCAGCTTGCCTATAAGGCGGGAGTATGAATTTTCGTAAACATAGTCATCACTATCAAGAATGGCGACATATCTATTTTTATCAATCGCGAATCCGGCGTTCAGGAGTTTCGAGCGAAGATCGCCCACTCCCTCAACTTCCACCATCACAGGCTGATGGTGGCGATTCCAATTATACCGACTTACAAGCCTCCTAACTGCCTCCACCTCATCGCTGCTGAAGCGCTGCATGACAATCACAGGCTGTATTGGCGCAAACTGTTGATTCACAAGCGAAAAAATTGCTCTGTCGAGCTCAAATAGCCGGCTAGAATCGTGAACTCGAATAATGACATCGAGACCCGGCGCATAAGCGTCAGCAATCGGCATTTTCAAAGCGCTGCTCAGTCCCATCGAACACCCGTAAAATGGAAGTAATGATCAAAATCAGTGAATTCGCTCGCCTCGTCGATAATGGGAAGCTGTGACACGTCAGGCAGTTCATGCAGCGCGCTGGCAAGTCCGCTCTCAATAAGCTGCCTTTCAGCCCATTCTTTAAAGGCTGGATTATCCCACTTATGTGCGAGGTATCGGGCACTCGTTAGCATGAGACCATAGCGGTATGGATCGTGTCCTCGATCCGACACGTCATGATAGAAAAGCGCTGTAGGGCAAATCAGAGTCTTAAAACCCAGGCGCCTTGCGTTCCAGGAAATGTCGACATCTTCACAATAAAGATAGAACTGCTCATCGAACATAACGCCACTGTCATAGGCCTTACGCGGTATCAAGAAGCAGGCACCCGAAATCCAATCCGTTTCCAAAGTCGACGGATCATAAAATTTAGGATGCTCATCTGGGAACTGGATAGCTTCGATTATTGCTCCTGAATTCTGAGCCGTCGCCATCTTTAATAGCTCTATCACCGCATCGGGATGGAAGGCCCCATCTGGATTGGCGCCAATATAGACATCAGCCCCCTCGTCAAAAGCTGTGCGCATCAGCGTATTGTGGCCAACGCTAAACCCCTGATCCAATCCACGGCGTATGAATATTACTCCATCCGGAATATGCGCATCCGGGATCGTACCACCATTGTCGAAAATTATAACCTTGGGCGATTGTGCACCCGCCCTCCTCAGGGCCACTGAAGACGTTTCGACTATGCGCGCGATCTGCTCTTCAGATTCGTTGTAAACAACAACGCCAATGGCAGCGACGAGGCTATCAGGCGTGCAGCGTACGCCCCTCATCTTTTGGGAAAGAGCAGTGTCAGCCCTCGACGGATGCATCAACGCTTCGTCCGAGCCTTCCTCAAGGAAGCGGGCTAATGGATCGGTTTTAGCGGGCCATTTTTTCTGAGTTAGGCTGTAGAAGCGACCGTCAAATTTCGGGCTAGGCTGACGCCCCTCCATCCACCCCCAACGGGCATAGTGACTGAGCGGTTCCAGGCCAGCGCGCCGAATATCAGGATAGCGTTCAACGTAGGACTTTAAGTCGAACAACTCGTTGGGGTTGTGGTTCCTGCGTGAACCCATTCTGAGGTAATGAGCCAGGGCATTAGTTTCCCCAGACAAACCGTGGCTTGCAAGATACCATTCGACATCCAACAGGGGGCTTATGCCCGCCTGGCCAGCAGGGTGCATTTCAAAATGCTCAAGAAGGGTTCGATATTTTGGCTTACTCCTCATCGCCGCCGCATACTTGATGGCATCGAATAAGGGATGGGTCGATATCGTGGAGGTCAAACCCGCGACCATATAATGCGTCAGAGGATGAACACCTTCCAGCCCCGCCTGCTCCGAATAGAATCTGGCATCAAACAAGGGGTGGGGATTGCGACCAGCATCGCTTCCCTGTGTTAGATAATGCAGCAGCGCCTCTGTCTTGTCGGGCCCTATTTCTTCACGGTACCACACGGCATCAAAGAGTGGGTGCGGGTTCGCCTCTAACCCAACTCCCCGATCTAGATAGTGGATAAGCGGATTTTGCCTACCTAAATCCGACGCCTGATTAGCATACCAAGCGCTCGCAAAGGCTGGATTGGGATCATAGCCCGCCTGCCTCGCATGATTGAAATAGTGCCCTAGTGGATCAGCGTGAGCCGCTCCGGACGACTTGTGCTGCGCCTTGTACCACTTAGCATCGAAATAGGGCCCTGGAGAGCGACCTTCGGCGGACCCATGCTCCAGAAAATGCCGAAGCGGTTCAATCCCGGCCGCCGCAACATCCGCGTTAGCCTTCAAATACCAGCCGCGGTCAAAAATCGGCGACGGACGCATATCCAAAGATGCGCCAAGTCGGACGTAATGGCCTATCGGCGTCTCTTGAGCGTTATTCGCCAAATACTTCTCGGCATACCAAGAACTCGCAAAGGCCGGATTTGGGTCATAGCCTGGCAGACGCGCATGCCGCTTGTAATGCCCCCACGGATCAAGTTGAGCTGTCAGCGAGCTCGCATGCTGTTTACGATACCACTGAGGATTGAAATAGACGGCCTTCGCCAAAGCTAGGGACGGTCGCCACCGCTTGCGACGCTTAATAGCGCGCCCCACATTCCTTAGATTACGTAAAAGCACAGACAAAGAAAACCCCTTCGACACAACCTTAGCGACTTAAAGCTCAGCACTGCTGATTCACAATCATCAAACGCCCATCAAAACAGTCTAGCGAAAGCTCATCTTTTCATTTCACATTCAAACCAGACAGTAAAAATACTTGCGCACCTTCGAACACGCTGCACCCATATCGTCTGGGGGAGGCTACATAGCTCCCCCTGACGGTCAACGGCACATCAAGATGCCATCGGGCTCAAAAAGGTTACCGCAAGAATAATAAGGAAATATTTAGGCTATTTTAATGTGTTAGCGTAAACGCCCAACATGAAGTCGTGCTGGAGCGCGCCAGAACGGGTGAGCTCATCCTCTAGGAATATCAGCATTCTAACGAGAAGGTTGCTCTCCGGTGATCCGTCATTCACGCGACTTGCGTTCAAACAACTGAACAGAGGGTGAAGCAAAGCTCCACCAACGAACCGTTCATACTCTGGCTCAAAATACATCGGCACAAGCTTTGGTATCAGTGCAGAACGCACTCCTTCGGTTGGATCGGATGCCATAATCATCTGCATGTTCGGCAACTCCAACCGGTCAGACGAGCGAAACTCCTCGGGCAATGATGCGATGGTTCTGTCCACGATCTCCACCTGATGCGGCGGATAAAGCTGATAACAGGGACCGCAATATTCATTCACAATCACCTTCCCACCTGGCCTTAAAACCTTCTGAACTGCAGAAAGCATGCCTTCGAGATCTGTGACATGATGGAGAGAACCAGAAAAGAACACGGCATCGTATTTATTCTCTGGCCCTTGATTCAGGACAAACTCCTCAAAAAGAAGATTGCTGAACTCAATTGGCAACCCTTCCGCTACCGCTGTCTCCTGAGCCCGTTTGATAGCGTCGGGCGCAGCATCAAACGCAACCACGTTCTCAGCGAAGCCCCTCCGCGCCATGAGCAACTCATGCCCGCCATCGCCGCATCCAACCGAAAGGAGATTTTGGACCGGCCCAACGAGTTGGCTGAAAACCCAATCTAGCCAGTATCCCCGCTGGCCCGTCATTCGATAATAGAGAGCTTCAGCAACCAGCGGATTTTGTACCCATGCCGATTGGGTCGCAGCCGCGTACTTGGCGTCCCAGTGAGCAGAGGTCGTTTCAATATTGGTCATCTGTTAGCTTCCAAGACCCGGAAAGAGCCGCCTCTCGGACAAGGGCGGCATATTTAACGATCATATCGTCATAGCTAGGGCGTGACTCGAGAACTTCGCGTCCTGCATCAGCCATGACTGCTCGACGCTCACTATCTATCGCTAGTGCGGAGATGTGCCCAGCAAGCGCCTTCGTGTCGCCTGGACGATAAAAGATGGCGTTTACCCCTTCCTCGACCACCTCAGGGATGCCGAATACAGGGGTGGTGATGATAGGTAGACCGAACGCCATGCCCTCAACGAGAATGCGAGGCGCACTTTCGATCCGGGATGTGCAAACTAGTATATCTGCTGCCGTATAATAGAGGCTCATGTCTTCGACAGGCCCAACCAATACAATCCGCTCAGCGGCGGCTGGATGCCCAGATTCGATCATGCCGGCCAAACGCACAGCGTATTCATCCTCAACCAGCGCACCGGCGATAAAAATCTTGACCTGCTGTAGTGCGCCGGCTGACAGGAGGAACGCCGCATCAACGATATCTTGCTGGCCCTTGCGAGCACACACGGTACCGGGGAGGATCACAGCGACCTCGTCTTCATGAAGACCAAGCCGCCGACGAGCTTCCCGTCGAGTCCATCGCGACGTTTCTTCAGCTAGAACCGAAGCGGGGATGGCGTGCCGTATGGTGACCGCGTTGTGCCGGGTTTGAGTGGGAGCCCAAGCTAGCCTTGTAGCATCAGCTACATAGGTGACGGCGTAGGCCTGAGCAAAAGCTGCATAGGCATGAAATTGTACGGCCGGCTCGAGAGCGCTGTAATAATCATACCAAGGCTCGCTCTCATGCTGACACCAAATCGAAGGAAGGCCTGCGCGGGCAGCCCCACCGATGACGTGATGAGCAATAAGCGTGTTGGCAACTATCACCTCACACTTCGCAGACCGCAGTTCCATCGCAAGGACGGATTGCGCAGCTATATAATCAGGCAAATTTGATCTGGGCGACGGCCAAGGCAATAAACGCACCTCAATACCGGCTTCTGCATAAACAAGTCCGAGCGGCCCATCGGCTGGCGCGTAAATGATTGGCTCGATCACGCCGGAGCTGGCGAGTCCGATGATGAGATCACATAGGGTTTTGGGAGCTCCCTCCTGGCGCAGGTTGTGGCTAAAAACCCCCACCCTCACGGGCCGACTAGCACGCATCGGCAATCGCCTTGCGGCAACCTGAAACAACCCGTCATCTAGAGATAGATTTGGGTTGTGAAAAGGATCGACCGCACGACCATAGAGCTTGCGCATTGATGCGACTTCGCTGGGATCGTCGACCTTGGCCCGGGTGCGGCCTTCAAAATGATAGAGTTCCGCCTCCGGGCAATACAGATTCCGGTAGCCCGCTTGATGCAGCCGGAAACCATAGTCCGCATCATTATAGGCGACCGCGAAGGTCGTGGCGTCAAACCCGCCCATCTCCTGAAATAGAGCACGCGGCGTCAGCATACAGGCGGCCGTCACCGCCATCTGCTCGTGAGGCGCGCGCATCAAGCCCAGATAGCCCCACTGGCTGGCATGGAGCCCTCGGAAAGCATGGCCCGCCAACCCGTCGTGATACCCCTGGATGATGCCTGCGTGCTGAATGTGGTCGTCCGCAAACCGAAGGCGTGCGCCGACAGAACCAACGCCTTCGAACCCCGCCAACCCAACCATCTGGCTGAGCCAGGAAGGCTCAATGACCTTGGTGTCATTGTTGAGGAACAGGATCAGATCGCCGTCCGCACAAGCCACCGCCTCATTCATCAAGGCTGCGTAGTTGAACTTGCCGTCGCTCTTTGCAATGCGCTCGACCGAAACATGAGGCTCCAGCGACACGCTCTGAAGGTAGGCCAGAGTGTCCGGGCAATCACTGTCGTTGTCCACGACCATCACCCGATAATTGCGATACGTCGTGAGTTCGAGCGACTTCAGGCAGACGGACAGCAGATCTACTGCGTTGTATGTCGGCACAATGATTGTGACCCACGGCCCCTCATCCGGGAACCGGATCGAGAACATGCCCACCTTGGCGGCCTGCGCCCAGTCGGGGTGCGTCACCTGCCCAGCAACACCTACTCGATCTAGATGACCCTGAACGGCTCGCCTTCCCGCTTCGAAACTGTGCGGCTTGGCCTCGCCGGAAACCGCGGTCGATCCCGCGACGGCGCGCCAGTGGTACAGGACACGGGGAATGTGGCCGACATGCCTGGCTCGTTCGCTGGCGCGCAGGGCGAAGTCATAATCCTGGGAGCCGTCGAAATCGGATCGGAAGCCGCCGAGTTCCGCGAACAACGAACGCCTGACCGTGAACACGTGGCTCATATACATGAAGCTGGTCAGAAGCGCCGGCGACCAGTCGGGCTTGAATTGAGGCGCATAGAACCGCCCCTCGTCATCGAGCTTATCGTCATCGCTGTAAACGATATCCGCGTCCGGATGCGCCGTGTAGTAAAGGGCCAGTTCCGCCAAACAATCTGGCGTCAACAAGTCGTCATGGTCGAGAAAGACCAGAACATCGCCCTTCGCCTTGGCCGCCGCAGCGTTCGTCGCCACACTGATCCCCCCGTTCTGCGACGACGTGAGGGTACGGATACGCTTATCCAGACCAGCAACCTCGTCCAGGGCGCGGAGCGTGTCAGCGTTGGTGCTGGCGTCATCGGACAACCACAACTCCCAATCGCCATAAACCTGACCAAGCACAGATTGGACGGTTTCGTGCAGATGCTCCGCACCGGTATTGTAGACAGGGGTTATGATCGAAAATCGGACTTTCGGCCTCGCGGCCTTTATCGCCTGCTGCAAATCCGACAGCGCGGCCGGCGTAAGGACGTTGACTGCCCGCCACGCCGAATAACGGTCCATCGGCTTGAACCAGTGCTGCAAAGCGCGAGGAGCGGCCTTGCCCATCTCAGCCAGCGATCCCCAATCCGGAGAAGCCTTGCCCCTTCCTTTGGCGGTCGACCATAGGCCTAACGCACGAAGACGCTTTCTCAGCACGCGCAGGGGCCGAGGCAGGTCGGCACCGTCTGCAGTCATTAGCGTCTTGTTATTCATGAAGCAGATCGGCTCGAAGGCAATTTCACTAAAGTCGCACGCCATTTGCGCTTATGGCCCTCACAGCGCAATCACTGCGGGCGACTTACTTCATCCTTTCAACGCCGTCCCCTTCCGACAGGTCGTCCAGAACTCCGGAAACGAAATCATCCAGAGGGCCTTCACCGGTAAAATGACGACCGACAATTCCTGCTGCAGCGGCTACCTTCATATCGCTGTCCCGGCCTCCGATCATTACGCTTCGAGCCTTATCAACCGGCCAAAACCGCATCAAATCCAGCAATATGCCTAGCTCGAGTTTGCGCCGATCTGACGCCTTCTTGCAGGCAGGGTCTACACCATCAGGATGAAAAGGACAGTACCGCTCATCATCAAACCGCGCACCAAACTGCGACAATCCGGCGCGGATATGCCGACTTAACGTGTGATGGTCCGCTTCCAAATATAGCCCCCTGGCGCCTGTCCCCTGGTTTGTAACCAGGAAGGCGTAAAAGCCCTTCGAATTGACCATGGCGATCGCTTTTCGAGCACCGGGCACCCATTCGAATCGCCCGACTTGACCGACGTGGCCATGATCGAGCTTGACCACGCTGTCCCTGTCGAAAAAGATGGCTGGTCGGCGTCGGTAGTTGGGTATTTCGATCTGGCCGCGTTCAAAATCAGCCGGCACTCCGATGTCGATGAAAAAACCTTGCGCCTTGACCGCAGCAAGCGCCCCCTCGCTGGCGAGGTCCGGCAAGGCTTGGACCTCGAATGCCCCCCGAGTTTGCAATCTGTCGACGAAAGACCGGCGAAACGCCGCCACGCCGCCGTTGATCCACGCAGATTCTCCAGGCAATGGCGCTCGGCCGAACCGAACGATCCGATCCGCGTCAACATCCACTACGCCATATCGCGAGGCGTCCTGTACATGTCTGAGAGCGAGGCAGCCAATGTTACGCGAATCTGCAAGTTTCCGGGCAAGGGCGTCGAGAGGCACATCCAGCAGAGTATCGCCGTTAAAGAGGTAGAAGGCGTCGTCCAGTCTTTCACGCGCATGAAACAGGGCGCCTCCCGTACCAGCCTGGGAGGGCTCGATGGAGACTTCAACCGTCACAGAACGCCCGAGAGCTTGAGCCGCTTGCCCAGCAAAATCTTGGAAGCGTTCGGACTTGTAGGCCGCAAGAAGCAAGAAGCGATCAATGCCGTAGCGTGTGATCTCCTGCATTAACATCTGCAGGAACGGCGTACCGTCCACCGGTAGGAGAGGCTTGGGCGTGTCACGCGTCAGCCCGCCCAAACGCGTACCCAACCCTCCGCAAAGGATGACAGCCTGACGAATTTGTACGGTCATGCCTGGATCTCGATGGTTGCATTCACTGACAATAATCCGTCGGGATGACATGGTGCCCTCGCCGCCCGTCAAGTGCGGCCTTATTAATCCCGAGAGCGGGTTGAATAGAGGAAAGCCTAAAGGCTTGAAAGCGCCTCTTAGGCCTCCGAACAGTAAGCGGTTGTGATCGCCATTTTTTGACTATAAGGCCAGCCTCAGGGAGCGACCATGGATTTCGACAAGATCGACATCGTCACCGGCGGAGCCGGTTTCATTGGCAAGAACCTTGTCGAGCATCTGGCCGCCTCAGGTCGCCGCATATTGATTCTAGACGATCTTTCACGCGGGGGCGAAGATCGCATCGCTGCGCTTGTTCAGGATTCGCGCGTCCAGTTTCGTCAGGTCGACTGCGCTGACGCCGGCGCCATGGCCGAAGCCCTGACCTCCGTCGGCGGTCAACTGAACGATGTCTGGCATCTCGCCGCCAACTCAGACATTCCCGCAGGCATTGCAGATCCTCATATCGACCTGCACCGGACGTTCCAGACAACCTTTGGCGTGCTGGATTTGATGAGGCGAACCGAGGCTCATACTCTCAGATTTGCTTCGAGCTCCGCGATCTATGGGCCATTCGGGGATGTCGCTATTTTTGAGGACATCGGCCCACTGGCGCCGATCTCGAACTATGGCGCCATGAAATTGGCTTCAGAGGCCCAGATCAATGCAGCGGTTGAAGCCTATCTTCCGAGGGCTGAAATCTATCGTTTTCCCAACGTCGTCGGCGCGCCGGCGACACACGGGGTCATCTTCGACTTCGTGAATAAGTTGCGCGCCACCCCTGCACGACTCGACGTCCTGGGAGACGGCACTCAGCGGAAGGCCTATCTCCACGTCGATGATCTGATCGAGGCGATGTTGCATATTTCAACACTGGAAGGCCGCCGCCTGACCTTCAACATCGGCCCCAGCGACGACGGCGTGACGGTTCGCTTCATTGCCGAGACGGTGCGTGACCGTGTTTCCCCAAACGCCGCCATCGTCTACGGCAAGGGTTCCCGCGGCTGGGTCGGCGATGTTCCTTCCTTCCGGTATTCGGTTCAGCGCTTGACGGACACAGGTTGGAAGCCTTCGCGGTCTTCGGCCCAGACGATCATCCGCGCCATCGAGGAAATCGTCGGGCCGGAGCAGCACGCCTGATGGATTACACAAGCCACATGCGAATTCTGTCGCGATTTTCCGTTCGGTCCCAGCGGCAAACTGCTTCTTTGCCCACCTTCTCACTATGATCATATCAAGAACTCCGCTGCGAATGAGCTTCGTGGGCGGCGGCAGCGACCTACCCGCATTCTACAAGACGGCGCCCGGCGCAGTCTTGAGTACGACGATCGACAAGTATGTCTACGTCAGCATCAATCCGAAGTTCGACGGTGGCATCCGCCTAGCCTACTCACAAACCGAAGAAGTCGCCTCGCTTGACCAAATCCAGCATAGACTTTTCCGCGCAGCATTTGAGACCATGGACATCAAGGGCGGCGTCGAAGTAACGACCACAGCGGACATCCCTTCCAGAGGAACGGGATTAGGATCCTCGAGCAGCTTTACCGTCGGGCTCTTGAATGCTGTCAATGCTTACAAGGGCCTAAATTCCTCTGCCGAGTGGCTGGCTGCCACTGCCAGCGAGATCGAGATCGAACGGTGCGGCGCGCCGATCGGTAAACAGGACCAGTATGCTGCGGCCTACGGAGGGTTGAACCTCATCGCGTTTAATCCTGAGGGCAGCGTTTCGGTAGAGCCCCTGAGCATTCGACCGGAAATCCTGACTGAGCTATTTTCAAAGCTGGTCGTTTTCTACACGGGCGTGACGCGCAGCGCGTCTGACATTCTCGCACGACAATCTGAACAGGTTACGGACGATTCAAAATCACGTGCACAACTAGGCCGCATGGTCGAGCTGGCTTATTTTTTACGAGATGAGCTTTGCATAGGCCGACTTGACAGTTTCGGCGAAATTTTGCGCGAGAACTGGTCCTTGAAGAAGGGGTTAGCAAGCGGCATCAGCAACGGAGACATCGACCGTTGGCATGACGCCGCTATTGCCGCAGGCGCAGAGGGCGGCAAGTTGCTGGGTGCAGGCTCGGGCGGCTTTTTGGCTTTCTTCGCGCCACCTGATCTCCACGACGGTATTGAGAAAGCCGTCGGCCTTCGACGCGTAGCGTTCAACTTTGAGCCGGCCGGGTCGGAAATCTTGCTTTCACTTAGAAAAGATAACGAGCAGAAATAAAATGACGCTCTTTCCAAGCCAACCGATTTCAGGTGCCGACCAGTATCTCGAAGCCTATCTTGAAGAAATCATCAGGGCGTGGGATTCAGTCTCAAGAGAGAATATACTGGCTGCAGAAATACTCCTGAAAGAAACCATATCGAGTGATCGTACGATTTTTTCTTGCGGGAATGGCGGTTCGGCGGCGATTTCCAATCATTTGCTATGCGACTGCCTAAAGGGCGTTCAGGCTGGAACATCGCTCAAGCCACGGGTTCACAGTCTGTCGTCGGCACCAGAACTGATGAGCGCAATCGTCAACGACATCGGCGTCGAAGAGATGTTCGCACTACCGCTGCGTTCACTCGGTCGACCAGATGACGTTCTAGTGGCGATAAGTTCATCTGGAACCTCCCCCAATATCGTGTCAGCGGTCAGGACCGCTCACGACAAGGGTATGAAGGTGCTGTCCCTGACAGGCTTCGACGGAGGCCCCGTAGCTTCAGAGGCGGATATTTCCTTGCACGTGGCAGCAAGCAACTACGGTGTCATCGAAGACATTCACCAGTCACTAATGCATATCTTGGCCCAGAGCCTGCGGATAGGTGCGCTATTGGATCAAGGCAATCTAGGCCATGTGAAATTTTAGGACGTCTCGGACTGCGTAGGATTGCTACGACCGAGACGTCGCTAAGGCCGTCACAAATCAGACGCTAAAGATTCAGCAGCGCCGGATCGCCGCCTTGGGCGGCGATGTTGATGCTGATGGCCTTTTCGGCGGCGTAGCGGATCAGGCTGTTGGGGCCGCCGGCCTTGGGGCCGGTGCCGCTGAGGCCTTCGCCGCCGAACGGTTGCACGCCGACCACCGCGCCGATGATCGAGCGGTTGACGTAGACGTTGCCCGCCGGGACCAGTTCCATCACCTCACGGGCGAAGGCGTCGATGCGGCTGTGTACGCCCAGCGTCAGGCCGAAGCCGCGCGCCGCCAGCTTGCCGGCGACCTTCTCCAGATCCTTCGGCTCGTAGCGATAGACGTGCAGGATCGGGCCGAAGACTTCGCGCTCGAGGAAGTCCGGGGTCGGGATCTCGGCGATAGTCGGGGCGAACAGGTCGCCCATTTCGGCGCCGGCCGGCAGTTCCGCGCGGGCGATGATCTTGGCTTCCTTGGACAGGCGCTCGACGTGGGCTTCCAGGTTGGCGCGGCTTTCGGCGTCGATCACCGGGCCGATGTCGGTCTTGGCGTCGGTCGGGTCGCCCAGCACTTGGGCGGCCAGGGCGCCCTTCAGGCCCTCGATCAGGGCGTCGGCCGAATCCTTGGGCGCATAGAGGACGCGCAGGGCCGAGCAACGCTGACCGGCCGAGCCGAAGGCCGACAGGATGACGTCGTCGATGATCTGTTCCTTCAGCGCCGTGGTGTCGACGAACATGCCGTTCAGGCCGCCCGTCTCTGCGATGAAGGGGATGATGGCGCCCGGACGCGCGGCCAGGCCGCGGTTGATGCTCGAGGCGGTGTCGGTGCCGCCGGTGAAGGCCACGCCGTCGACGCCCGGATGGTTGGTCAGCGCCGCGCCGACGGTCTCGCCGCGGCCTGGGACCAGAGTCAGCAGGTCAGGGTTCAGACCGGCCTTGTAGTAGAGCCGCACCGCTTCTGCGGCGATCAGCGGCGTCTGCTCGGCGGGCTTGGCCACCACGGCGTTGCCGGCGGCGAGCGCGGCGGCGATCTGGCCGGTGAAGATGGCCAGCGGGAAGTTCCACGGGCTGATGCAGGCGAAAACGCCGCGGCCGTGAAGAACCAGTTCATTGGTCTCGCCGGTCGGGCCCTTCAGGGTCTGGCGGCCGCCGAAGTCGCGCTCGGCCAGCAGGGCGTAGTAGCGGCAGAAGTCGGCGGCTTCGCGCACCTCGGCCACGCCGTCGTTCAGCGTCTTGCCCGCTTCACGCGACAGCAGGGCGACCAGACGGTCCAGATCGGCTTCCAGGGCGTCGGCCATGGCGCGCAGGACGGGTGCGCGGCCTGCGCCGCCCAGACGATCCCAGGCGAGCTGAGCATTGGCAGCGGTGTTGACGGCCAGATCGACGTCTTCGACCGAGGCTTCCGACACATGGCCCAGCACGCGCGAGCGGTCATAGGGGTTGGTGACGTCCTGGGCGTTCACCCCGGCGCGCAGCTTGCCGCCGATGATCGGGCCGGCGGTCAGCTTCTCGCTGTCGACGCGCTCCAGAGCCGCCGCATGACGCTCGCGGTCGGAAGCCTGCGAATAGTCGCGGCCGAGGGAGTTCTGGCGGTCACCGTAGATGTTCATGGGTACAGGGATCTTCGGATGGCGGTCAGGCTGGGCCTCGACCGAGATGATGGGATCGGCGGCCACGTCGGCCGCAGGCACGCGCTCGTCCAGCAGGGCGTGGACGAAGGAGGAGTTGGCGCCGTTCTCCAGCAGGCGGCGCACCAGGTAGGGCAGCAGTTCTTCGTGGCCGCCGACGGGGGCGTAGGCGCGCACGACCACGTCGCCCCACTCGGCCTTGGCGCCGTCATAGAGGGCCTCGCCCATGCCGTGCAGACGCTGGAACTCGATGGTCACGCCGCGATCGGCGGCCATGCGGTGCACGGCGGCCAGGGTGTGGGCGTTGTGGGTGGCGAACTGCGAGAAGATGTAGGGCGAGGCCTCGATCAGCGCCTTGGCGCAGACCAGATAGTTCAGGTCGGTCGCCGGCTTGGTCGTGAAGACCGGATAGTCGGTGCGGCCGTTGACCTGGGCCAGCTTGATCTCCGTGTCCCAATAGGCGCCCTTGACCAGGCGCACCATCAGGCGGCGGCCCGACGACTTGGCCAGTTCGGCCAGCTTGGCCACCGTCTCGGTCGTGCGCTTCTGATAGGCCTGAACGGCGAGGCCGAGCCCCTGCCAGTCGCCCAGCGCCGGTTCGCGGGCCAGCCGCTCCAGCAGCTTCAGCGACAGAGCCAGACGGTCGGCCTCTTCGGCGTCGATGGTGTAGTTGATGTCGTATTTGGCGGCGATCAGCGCCAGGCGCAGGATGCGGGGATACAGCTCTTCCCACACCCGGTCTTCCTGCACCGCCTGATAGCGCGGCGACAGGGCCGACAGCTTGACCGAGACGCCGTGGCCGCGCTCGGGGCCTTCGCCCTTGGCGGTCTTGCCCACGGCCTCGATGGCGTCGGCGTAGATCTTTTCATAGCGCTCGGCGTCGGCGGCGGTGCGGGCGCCCTCGCCCAGCATGTCGAAGCTGCACAGCCAGTTCTCGCGGTCCGACCGCTTCAGGGCCGCCTCGATGGTGCGGCCGACGACGAACTGCTCGCCCATGATCTTGACGGCGGTGGCGACGGCCTGACGGATGACCGGCTCGCCCAGGCGCCCGACCAGACGCTTGAGGAAGTTCGGCAGGTCGCTGCGGGCTTCATCGTCGACGTCCACCAGCTTGCCGGTCAGCATCAGGCCCCAGGTCGAGGCGTTGACGAACAGGCTGTCGGACTGACCCATGTGGCTGGCCCAGTCGGCGGAGCCGATCTTCTCGGCGATCAGGCGGTCGCGGGTGTCGGCGTCAGGCGTTCGCAGCAGGGCCTCGGCCAGGCACATCAGAGCCAGACCTTCGCGGGTGCCCAGGCTGAACTCCTGCAGGAAGCTTTCGACCACGCCCTGGCGCTTCTGGCTCTTGCGGGCGCTTTCGACCAAGCCGACAGCATCGTTCAGGACCGCCGCGCGACCGTCAGGCGTCAAGGGTTCGGCGGCCAGCAGTTCGGCCACCACCTCACGTTCGTCCCGGTACTTGTTCCGGTCCAGCTCATCCCAATGGCGAAGATCGGTCGACGTCATGAAATCCATCCTGTGAATTTCCGCATATATGGCGACTGAGACCGAATGTGCATCGCATGATTGCGACATACGCCGCACAGGATTCGACGGCGCGCAGAATCTTCTGGAAAAACCCTCAACCAGAAATGAGGTGCGGCTCAACATGGCCGTTCGCGAAGAGGTGAAGCCTGTTCACACCCTGCTCTATCATGCCGTCTCGCCTTCGTCATGCGGAGCGTCTAGAAGTTTCGGCTCCGCGAAACGGCTCAAGGCCCTATCGACTTCATGCGCATTGTTCTGGTCACCGACGCCTGGGAGCCTCAGGTCAACGGCGTCGTCCGCACCCTGACCCGCACCGTGGCTGAATGCCGCGACATGGGCCATGAGGTGGAGGTCATCGAACCCAGCCAGTTCAAGACCATCCCCTGCCCGACCTATCCCGAGATCCGCCTGGCCCTGGGCGCCGAGGAAGAGATTCGCGAACGTCTGCGCGCCTTCGAGCCCGAAGCCGTCCACATCGCCACCGAAGGCCCCCTGGGCATCGCCACGCGGCGCATCTGCGTGGAGTGGAAGCTGCCGTTCACCACCAGCTATCACACCAAGTTCCCGGAATACGTCTCGGCCCGTTTCCCGATCCCGGTGCAGGTCGGCTACGCCTATATGAAGTGGTTCCACAAGCCGTCGGGCCGGCTGATGGTCGCCACCCCGACCCTGCGCGACGAACTGGTCGAGCACGGCTTCAAGAACGTCTCGCCCTGGACGCGCGGCGTCGACACAGAGCTGTTCCGCCCCGACCTGGAGCCGATCTACAAGGAGATGGGCGGCGAGAACTGGCCTCGCCCCTTCTTCCTCAACGTCGGCCGGGTGGCGGTCGAGAAGAACATCGAGACCTTCCTGGGGCTGGACCTGCCCGGCACCAAAATCATCGTCGGCGACGGCCCGGCCCGCGCCGAGCTCGAAGAGAAGTATCCTGACGCGAAATTCCTCGGCGCCAAGTTCGGCGAGGATCTGGCGCGCTGCTTCGCCGACGCCGACGTCTTCGTCTTCCCCAGCTGGACCGACACCTTCGGCCTGGTGATCCTGGAGGCCATGGGCACGGGCACCCCTGTCGCCGCCTATCCGGCGCACGGCCCCATCGACATCATCCCCGGCTCGGGCGCGGGCTTCATCGACGACGACCTGAAGACCGCCTGCCTGAAGTGCCTGGAGCTCGATCGCAAGGACGTCCGCGCCTATGCGGAGAAGTTCAGCTGGCGCGCCTCGGCCGAGCAGTTCGTCGAAAACCTGCAGCCCTATCCCGAGCCCGCGCGCGGCCGCTTCTGGCGTCGCCTGCGCCGGGTGGCGCGGCTGCGGCGGCGCGTCGCCGCCTGATCATTCAGGTACGCCGCAGCGCGGCCCCACGTCGCCTCGGTAAAGGCGGGTCAACGTGGCCAGCATGTCGTCGAACGTCATGTCCAGCGCCTGGCGCGTCTGAACCGTGGGCTTCAGATAGACTGACCGGCCGACGGCGCTCCGCTCCAGCAAGTTGCGCTCGACCAGATCGTTGACCCGGCGGTGGATCGTCGACACCGGAATGTCGAGGACGCCGGCCAGCGCCGACAGGTCATAGGGCCGTCCCTGAATGTCGCCGACGATGATGGTCCGCACGATCAAGGCGTCCAGAGGACCGCCCCACAGCCCTGTTTCCATCGCATAGAACCGGTTCAGGCACTCGATCACCTGAGCCTGAGCGGCCGCCTTGATGCGTTCCTCCGCATCCGGTTCCATCACACCCCATCCTCACCGCCTGCACCGTCGCAGCCTAGGCTCGGCGGCGACCTTTGCAAAATGGAAAGCTCCGATCTCCGGCGCACAAATCCTTCGGCTATCGTCCTCAGTCAGGCGGAAGGGCGAGCCGTCCGCGACGTCTTGAGGAGGGCGAGAATTTGACCAAGCACATCTTGGTGGTCGGCGGGGGCATCGGCGGGACCATGACCGCCAACAGTCTGGTCGCGAAGCTGTATCCTGAAATCGCCAGCGGCAAGGTGAAGGTCACCATGCTGAGCGATTCTCCGTGGCATTATTACAAGCCTGCATTCATGTATGTGGCCTTCGACATGTTCTTCAACGAAGAGCTGCGCCGCAAGCAACGCAGCCTGCTGCGCCCCGAGATCGACTTCATGGTCGACAAGGTGGTGCAGTTCGACTTCGCCGGTTCACGCGTGAAGACCCAGAGCGGTCAGGTCATCGGCTATGACTACATCGTCGTCTCGACCGGCTGCCTGCCGGCGCCGGAACGCATTCCCGGACTGAAGGAAGCGGGCGACTACTTCTATCAGCACGACCCGGCCCGCCAGTTGGCCGACAAGCTGCGCCGCTTCGAGAAGGGCCGCATCTTCATCACGGTGAACTTCCCCGAGACCCCGAACGTGCCGCACCAGTGCGGCATCGCCCCGATCGAAACCACCCTGATGCTGGACGAGTACCTGCGTCGCCGGGGCATCCGCGATCAGGTCGAGATCGTCTACACCTATCCCAGCGTGGCCCAGCTGCTGCGCAACTGCCTGTTCCTGCAGCACGAGACCTGCGAGATCCTGCCCTCCATCTTCGAGAGCAAGGGCATCAAATACCAGCGCGGCTTCACCCTGAATTCGGTCGATCCCGACAAGAAGATCGCCACCTCGGCCGAGGGCAAGGAAGAGGGCTTCGACCTGCTGATGTGCACCCCGCCGATCCGGGCGGTGGACGCCGTGCTGGAAAGCGGCGTGTCCCAGGCGGCGAACAACGAAGGCTGGCTGCCCACCGACCGCCAGACGCTGCAGATGGAAGGCTATCCGAACGCCTATGTCATGGGCGACACCGTCGACCTGCCGGTCAGCAAGGCGGGCGGCTCCTGCCACAACCAGTGCCCGGTGATCGTCAACAACATCGCTGGCGACATCCGCATCGGCCGCACCGTCGACGCCTATGACGGCAAGGTTCAGGCCGTCGCCCAGATGGGCCTCGAGGTCGGAATGCCGCTCTGGTACGACTATGACGAGGACGTCCACCCCACCCCGCCGACCAAGGTCGGGGGCCTTCTGCGCAAGGCCTTCAACCGCGGCATCTACTGGTCCGTCGCCCGCGGGATCGTCTGATCCATGGCCGCAGACACTGAAACCAAGGGGAAAGACACCATGAGCACCGCCAAAACCACCGCCCCCGCACCGGCCATCGTCATCGACGAAGCCACCGAGCGCGGCGTCCAGCATCTGATCGACAAGGCCGCCCCCCTGCTTCAGGGACAGCGTTTCGACAACGTCATCGACCTTCTGTCCCTGCTGTCCGACGCGGTCGACATGTCGGACGACGCCATGATCCAGAAGCTGATGAAGGTCTATGAGGAGGGCGTCGGCGCCGCCTGGACCCTGGGCAACGCCGCGCGCTACGCCGGAGCCCAGGCCGCCCACACGCCGCCGCCGTCGCTGCTGGGCCTGGTGCGGGCGGCGGGTGACGAAGACGTCCGCCGCGGCCTGCATTTCGCCATCCGCTTCCTGGGCGTGCTGGGCCGTCAGATGAAGGACGACGGCGCCGCATGACCCCCGACGATCCGCTCGCGAGCCTCTATCACGATCGGATCAGGACGCTGGCGGCGACAGTCCGCAACGATCGCCGCCTGGAGGGGGCCGACCTGTCTCTGACCCAGGTCAGCCCCCTGTGCGGCAGCCGAGTGACGCTGGATATCGCCCTCGACGCGGCGCTGCGGATCAAGGCCTTCGGCTGGCGCGTCCGCGCCTGCACCCTGGGCGCGGCGGCGACGGCTCTGGTCGTGCGCAGCGCCCAGGGCCTTAGGCTGCACGCCGCCGCCGGATGGCATGACGCCATGCAGCGCCGCCTTGAGGGCGAGGATGCGGCGGTCGAAGGCCTCGAGACGCCCGAGGTATTCGACGCCGCCCGATCCTTCCGGGCGCGGCACGGGGCGGTGCTGCTGCCCTTCGCCATACTGGCCGAGGCCTGCGCGATCCGGCCGGACGCCGGCGCATAAGAAAACAGGCCGCCCCGGCGAACGGGCGGCCTGTCTTTCTTCGAGTCTGCTCGCCGCCTAGTTCGGGCGGGCCATCGAGGTCATGGCCGAGGCCTTGGCGCGCTCGGCGGCCAGTTCGTCGGCGACCAGCGGCACCAGGCCGCGGTCCTGTAGATAGCCGCCGCGGCCCGCGGCGCCTTCGGACATGAACTCCTGAACGAACTGTTCGAGGCCCGGCGTCACGCCGATGTGGGCCTTCTTGACGTAGATGTAGAGGCTGCGGGCCAGCGGATAGGAGCCGTCGGCGATGGTGGCGACCGAGGGGGCCACGCCGTCGATGGTCTCGGCCTTCACCGTGTCCATGTTCTGCTCGAGGAAGGAGAAGCCGAACACGCCCAGCGAGCCCGGCGTGCGGTTCAGGGTCTGGACGATGGCGTTGTCGTTCTCGCCCGAGTCGATCCAGGCGCCGTCTTCACGCAGGGTGTGGGCGATGGTTTCGAAGCGGGTCTTGTCCTGCTTCTCGATGGCGGCGACGGCCGGGATCAGCTTGGCGCCCGGCGCCATGCCCAGCTCCAGGAAGGCGTCGCGCGTGCCCGAGGTCGGCGGCGGGCCGTAGACCTGGATGCGGGTGGCCGGCAGGGCCTTGTTGACCTCGTTCCAGGTCTTGGCGGCGTTCGGGCCCAGCTGGCCGTCGGCGCCCGGCGTTTCCTTGGCCAGGGCCTCGTAAAGGTCGTTCAGCTCGAGGTTGAAGCTCTGGCCCGTGCGGGCGGTGGCGACGACGATGCCGTCGTAGCCGATCTTGATCTCGACGATGTCAGTGACGCCGTTCTGGACGCAGCGGTCGAACTCGCTCTGCTTCATCGGACGCGAGGCGTTGGCGATGTCCGGGGTCGAAGGGCCGACGCCCGAGCAGAAGGCCTGAATGCCGCCGCCGGTGCCCAGGGATTCGACGCGGGGGGCCGAGCCGCCGCCGCCGTTGCGCGCGAAGGTCTCAGCCACGCGGGTGGCGAAGGGGAAGACGGTCGAGGAACCGGCGGCCCAGATGCCCGTCCGAGCCTTCTGCGAGCCGGGGGCGCCGCCCCCCTCGTTGTTTCCGCAGGCCGCCAGGGCCAGCAGGGCGGCCGCGCAGGCCGTGAACTTCAGTGTGCGGATCATGGCCGGACCTTCTCCAGTCGTCAGTGCACGACGCTTAAAGCAGGAAAATGTGACGGTCCGGCCAGACCTTTGTGACAGTCAGGGCAAACCTGCCCGATACGTCGTCAGAGCAGGCGCTTGCGCATGATCTGGGACAGGGTGTCGATCAGGGTCACGGCGATGACCACGATGATGACGATGGCGGACACGGCCTTGAAGTTGAAGGCGTTCATGCTGTCGAACAGCACCTGGCCGATGCCGCCCGCCCCGATCAGGCCCAGCACGGTGGCCGAGCGGCTGTTCGATTCGAAACGGTAGAGGGCGAAGGAGGTCCACAGCGGCGCCACCTGGGGAATCACGCCCCAGACGATCTCGTGCAGCTTGGAGGCGCCGGTGGCGCGCACGCCTTCGACCGGACCCTTGTCGATCGACTCGACCGCTTCGGAGAACAGCTTGGCCAGGACGCCCGCCGTGTTCAGGGTGATGGCCAGAACGCCGGCCAGCGGGCCCAGGCCCACGGCGGTGACGAACAGCAGGCCGATCACCAGGTCCGGCACCGAGCGCAGCAGATTCATCAGCCAGCGCACCGGCGTCACCACCCAGGCCGGGGCCATGTTGCGGGCGGCGGCCAGGCCCAGCGGAATGCCGAACAGCACGGCCAGGAAGGTGCCCCACAGGGCGATCTGGATCGTCTCCCACATCTTGGCGACGAACATCTTCCAGTCGGAGAAATCCGGCCGCAGCAGGTCGTGGACGAACATCTTCATGCTGTCGTTGCCCGAAAACAGGCGCGAGATGTTGCCCAGGTCGACCGCGTCGACGCTGTACAGCAGGACGGCGATCACGCCGCCCCAGACCAGGACGTCCATCGCCCAGGAGACGGCGGACTTTTGCGGCGCGGCCGGAACCGGCGACGTCGGAAGCGGAGCTGCGGTCAAGGTTGGACCTCACGCAGGCTGCGCAGGCGCTGAAGCTCGGCTTCGGCGGCGGCGACGCCGGCCTTGTCGCCCTTGGCTTCGGCTTCGCCGCGCTTCTGGTCGGCGATCATCTCGCGGATCGGGTTGAGATAGGAATCATCGGCCGGGGCGAAACGGGAATACTCCAGGCCCGCCAGCACCTTGCGCTGGCGCTCGGCCTCGGGGCCTTCGCCCTGGCCGTAGGTCAGGAAGAAGCCCCGGATCTTTTCCTTCAGGGCCGGGTCCAGGTCTTCACGCACGACGATGCCGCTCTCGGGCACCGGCGGCGAGGTCCAGATCTCTTCGATCTGATCGGCCAGCTGGGCGTTCTCGCGGCGCATGAACACCAGGTTGACGCTGTTGGAGGTCGCCACGTCGATCACGCCGGTGGCCACGCCGAAGGCGTTGGCCTGGTGGTTGGCCGAGCGCACGGTCTTGAAGCACTGCGACGGCACGACGCCGCGCGCGTTGAACAGGAAGGTCATGGGCGCCAGCGTGCCCGAAGTCGACTGGGCGTCGCCGATGCCGAAATTGTACTGCTTGCCGCAGGCCAGCACCTTGTCCAGCGTGATGCCCGAGCCCTTCTTGACGATCAGGGTCGACTGATAGGAGTCCAGCCCTTCGCGGTTGACGGTGCGGGCGATGACCTCGGCGTTGGCGCGGTCGATGGCCTCGACCTCAGGCTTGGCCGAGAACCAGCCGACCTGGGTGTGGTTGCCGCGCATGGCCTCGACCAGAACCGTGTAGTTCGAGCCGAAATAGGGCTTCACCGGCACGCCGATCGCCTTGGACATGTCGTCCAGCAGCGGCTGCCACAGCGGTCCGGCCGAGGCCTGGCCTTCCGCCGACAGGATGGAGAAGGTGATTTCGCTGGGCGCGGCGCCCGACTTGGTCTCTTCGCCCTTGCCGCAGGCGGCGAGGCCCAGGGTCATGGCGGCGATGGCGGCGGCGCCCAGCAGGCGGCGATTGATGGCGATGCGGGTCATGCCTTGGCTTCCCAGAACGCGTCCTCGTACTCGGGACCGTAGATTTCGATCAGGCGCTGGGTGTCCAGGCCCGTGGACGGACCGTCATAGACCACCTTGCCCTTCTGCAGCGCGATGACGCGGTTGCAGTAGCGAATGGCGTAGTCGACCTGGTGCAGGGTGACGATCACGCCCATGCCGTCGCGCTTGTTCAGCTCGACCAGCAGCTCCATGACCTTGCGGGCCGACACGGGATCGAGCGAGGCGACCGGCTCGTCGGCCAGGATGGCCTTGGCGCCCTGGACGATGGCGCGGGCGATGGCGCCGCGCTGCTGCTGGCCGCCCGACAAGGTGTTGGCGCGCTGAGCGGCGTAGTCGGACACGCCGACGCGGTGCAGGGCCGCCATGGCCTTGTCCTTGTCCGCGCCCGGCCAGACGCCGAACAGGCCGCGCCACGACGGCAGGCGCCCCAGGGCGCCCAGCATGACGTTGGAGAAGAGGCTCAGCCGCCCCACCAGATTGAACTGCTGGAAGATCATGCCCAGGCGGCTGCGCGCGCGGCGCACGGCGCCCGTGACGCGGCCGTTCTGCTGAACGACCTCGCCGAAGACCGTGATGGTTCCGCCGGGATCGATGGGGTGCAGACCCGTGATCGAACGCAGCAGGGTGGACTTGCCCGAACCAGAGGGACCGATCAGGGCGACCATTTCACCGGCGCCGACCTCGACGGACACGCCGTCGAGCGCCTTTCTGGCCCCGTAGGTCTTCGAGACGTCGCGAACGGACGCGACGGCGGCTGTTGAAGAACTCATGAACCCATGGATGAGGTTGCGACAAAGGGGGCGCCGCATGACGCGAGACGGGCGCAAGGGCAAGTCTTAATGGCATGTCTGCGTCGATTTCGTCCAGTGCGGCGCCGATTCAGCCGAGCGCTGCGGCGCGCGCGCCATGCAACCCCGCCATGAAATTTCCACTTTACATGACAGGCCAATGCCCCCATATCGCGCGTTCCGGCGGACCCCGTAGGTCCTATCTTGCGCCGCTAACGCCGGGTCTGGGTTTAACAATCATCAGGGGGTTACGTGAATTGCACACGTACCAGCTTCCCCTGGACCTGGTCCGTCAGCGGTCCCCGGAGCGTCCGGTCGCACTCGTGCGTCCCCGCTCCGTTGCCGTAGCGGCGCAGTGGTTCCAGGATAATCTAAAAGCCGACGTCTTCTATGCGGTGAAGGCGAACCCTTCGCGCTGGATCATCGAGGTTCTGGTCGAGAACGGCGTCAACGCCTTCGACGTCGCCTCCCTGGCCGAGATCGAACTGGTTCGTTCGGTCAGCCCGAACGCGCGCCTGGCCTTCATGCACCCGGTCAAGAGCCGCGGCGCGATCAAGGCCGCCTACGCCGACCACGGCGTGCGCACCTTCGTGCTCGACAGCCATGACGAGCTGGACAAGATTCTCGAGTCGACCGGCCACGCCGACGACCTGAACCTGATCGTCCGCATGGGCGTGTCGGCGGACGGCGCCGCCTATTCCCTGTCGGGCAAGTTCGGCGTCTCGCCGGACCAGGCCCCCGCCCTGCTGCAGGCCACGCGCCACGCGGTCAAGGACGGTCAGATGGGCGTCAGCTTCCACGTCGGTTCGCAGTGCATGCGCCCCTCGGCCTATGAGGCGGCGATGACTCAGGTCGGCCGCGCCATCAAGAAGGCGGGCGTCTTCGTCGATATCGTCGATGTCGGCGGCGGCTTCCCTTCGGTCTATCCGGGCATGGTCCCGCCGGACCTGAGCGAATACGCCGACGCCATCCATCGCGGCTTCAACGAGATGCCGGTGTCGGAAACGACCGAGCTGTGGTGCGAACCCGGCCGCGCGCTGGTGGCCGAGGCCTCGTCGGTGCTGTGCCGCGTGGACCTGCGCAAGGGCGACGCCCTGTATCTGAACGACGGGTCGTACGGCTCGCTGTTCGACGCCACCCACTCGCGCTGGCCCTTCCCGACCAAGCTGGTCCGGGACGGCGAGTCGTCGTCGGAGCTGAAGCCCTATCGCTTCTATGGTCCGACCTGCGACAGCATCGACCACATGCCGGGCCCGTTCTGGCTGCCGGCCGATGTCCAGGAAGGCGACTTCATCGAGATCGGCATGATGGGCGCCTATGGCGTCGCCATGTCGACCGGCTTCAACGGCTATGGCGAACACGAGATCGCCGCCGTCGAGGACGCTCCCATGGGCTCGATGTACGGCCTGGCGCCGCGCTCCATCCCGACCGTGCGCACCACGGCCGAGGAGAACGCCCGCAAGGTCGTCCGCCTGTCGCGTCCCAAGGGCAAGGCGGGCCAGCGCAAGCGCAAGCGCTGATCCATCGCATCACGCCTTGAACTGAAAAATGTCTCAAGGCTTTGGTACAAGCAGCGGCCCGTCGCTCCGTCCGGGCCGCTGTTCCTTATTGACGACGGGCGCTCAAACCAAAGGGAAACCCGAGAGATGAACGCACCGGTTCGTTCCAACGCCAAGGCGGAGCTGTTGGCCACCACTGTCGAGCACATCGACATCACCAGCTTCGACGCGCGCCCGATTATCGATTCCATGCGCAAGATGTCCTTCAGCTCGCGCGACACCGCCCGCGCGGCCGACATCTTCAACATGGCCCTGGAAGACGAGGCCTGCTCGCCGTGGCTGATCCTGGCCGGTTCGACCTCGGCCGGCGGCTGCATGGACGTCTACCGCGACATGGTGAAGTTCGGCATGGTCGACGCCGTGGTCGCCACCGGCGCCTCGATCGTCGACATGGACTTCTTCGAAGCCCTGGGCTTCAAGCACTATCAGGCCGCCGGCCAGGTGGACGACAACATCCTGCGCTCGCACTACATCGACCGCATCTACGACACCTACATCGACGAAGAAGAACTGCAGGCCTGCGACCACGCCATCTATGAGATCGCCAGCCGCCTGGAGCCGCGCGGCTATTCCTCGCGCGAGTTCATCTGGGAGATGGGCAAGTGGCTGTCGGAAGGCAACGCCAAGAAGCCCGGCTCGCTGATCCAGACCGCCTATGAAGAAGGCGCGCCGATCTTCTGCCCGGCCTTCGTCGACTCCTCGGCCGGTTTCGGCCTGGTCAAGCACCAGAAGGAGCGCATGGCCGAGGGCAAGCCCTACATGATGCTGGATGCGATCGCCGACTTCCGCGAACTGACCGACATCAAGATCGCGGCGGGCGTCACGGGCCTGTTCATGGTCGGCGGCGGCGTGCCGAAGAACTTCGCCCAGGACACCGTCGTCTGCGCCGAGATCCTCGGCGTCGACGCCGACATGCACAAGTACGCGGTCCAGATCACGGTCGCCGACGTGCGCGACGGCGCCTGCTCGTCCTCGACGCTTCAGGAAGCCGCCTCGTGGGGCAAGGTCCAGACCACCTACGAACAGATGGTCTTCGCCGAAGCCACGACCGTCGTGCCGCTGATCGGTTCGGACGCCTATCACCGCGAAACGTGGAAGAAGCGCCAGCCGCGCCGCTGGAACAAGCTGTTCGGCAAGTAAGACCCGCGCGGAACGGAAGGCGGCGCCTTCTCGATCCCGCGACAAAGACGAGGGCCGGCGGATCGCTCCGCCGGCCCTTTTTCTTTGCACGCGCAACATTGCCTCGCGTGAATGCGGGAACCTCCGCGCGACCGGTCCGCTTGTCTTGCACGAGCAAGGAGACCTTCCATGACCGATCCCGCCGCCGAGAACGAAGACGCCCGCGAGGCCGCCGCCATGGGCGAGAAACCCGATCTGGGCCACGTCGAGGACGCCCTGAAGAAGGCCCTGCAAGGCAGCGATTCCGGTTCCGACACCCGCGCCGGCTCGCTGCGGGGAGGCTCGGCTTCCGGCTCGGAGATCGATCCGGACCAGGACGCCATCAACGCCGATATCGCTCGCCAGGGCCGCGAAATGGCCGAAACCCACTCGCGTCCGGCGGGAGGCCCGGAACAGGCCCGCAAGTCGACGGGCCAGCCCGGCGACGACGTGGACGCTCCTACGGGTTGAACCGCCTTGCTGCCGCCGCACGGATAGGCCACGGTGCAGATAGTCGCATAGGGATTAAGGACGTAGGCTGAATGAAGCGTAGCGTGGCAACCGTCGTCTTGGCGCTGAGCGTCGGCTTGGCGGCGTGCGATGACCGCAGTCAGGCCGCGCCCGAAGTCGAATCGCCCTCGGTTCCCGCCGCCGAACCGGCGAGGGAGGCCGCGCCTGCGGCGGCTCCGCCCGCCGCGGCGACGCCCGCCGCGCCCGCCACAGCCATCAAGGGCGCTCCGGCTTTCGCCGCCCTCTATCCCGGCGCTCAGACCGATGCGGCGCCCGTCACGGCGTCCGGCCCCGACGGCCCGGGCGGCATCGTCACCTTCACGACCGACGCCACGCCCGACGCCGTAATCGACTTCTATCGCCAGCGCGCCGAAAAGGCGGGCCTGTTCCCCATCATGGCGATGAACCAGGGCGAAGCGCGCGCCTACGGCGCCTCCGCCCGTACGGAAAAAGGCGCCAGCCTTCAGGTCGTGGCCGCGCCCGACGAAGACGGCCTGACCTCGGTTCAGCTGAGCTGGAGCGACGGGGCGTGATCACCCGCCCGGCGCTCGTCGCGACCGCCGCCGCCGCGACTCTGCTGCTGGGCGCCTGCGCCGGCACCCCGGCGGCCCTGCGCCCCGAAGCGGCTCGCGCCGCCGCCGCCCCATCCGGCTATCTGGACGCCTCCGCGCTGGAAACGCTGGCCGCCGCCCTGCCTGGCCCGCCCGCGCCCGGCTCGATCGTCGACCAGACGGACAAGGCGCGCTCGACGCGCATGGCGGCGCTGGAAGATACCGACCGCTGGCTGCTGGCCACCGCCCATGCCGAATTGCGCCCGCCGCTGGCGCTGCAGCATTTCAACTGCGCCCTGGGCGTTCAGCTGACGCCCGAAGACGCGCCGGAGCTGACGCGGCTGATGCAGCGCCTGTTCCACGATGCCGACACGGCCGCTGAATCCGTCAAGTCGCGCGCCTTTCGCGCCCGTCCCGTCGGCGACGACCCGACCCGTCAGGCCTGCCAACGCCTGACCGAGGCCGGACGCCGCAGCGCCTCCTATCCTTCCGGCAGCTCGACCGTCGCCGTAGTCTATGGCGAGGCCTTCGCCGCCCTGGACCCCGCGCTCGCCGACGAGGTCCGCCGCATGGCCCATGCGATCGGTCAAAGCCGTCTGGTCTGCGGCATGCACTATCCCAGCGATGTCGCCGCGGGCGAAGATCTGGGCCGCGCTGTCTTCGCCGCCGCCGCCGCTCAGCCCGCCTTCGCCGCCGACCTGGCCGCCGCCCGCGCGGGGATGGCGGCCCTGCGCGCGCGGCGCGACGGCGCCCGGCTGCGCCTCCGAGGCGCTGGCGCTGGCCACGCCCCTGCCCTGATGGCGGCTCTGCTGGCGGGATTGATCCTGACCGGCGCTCAGACCTGGTCCCTGCCCGCCGCCCGCCCGTGCGACGCTTCGGAACTGACCGAACTGACCGCCGACACGACAACGCCCTACCGCCTGACCTGCCGCGCGTTCCTGACGCCCGGACAGGTGATCGTGCGCCCCCTCCTGATCGAAGGCGCCGAGGCCTCCGGCGCGGGCCTGGACTGCGCTGGCGGCGCCGTCGGCCGCCCCGGCGTCGCCGTCAGCACCCGCTCGCCCTCCATCGCCGTCTGGTCGCGCCGCATCGCCGTCGACCGCTGGAGCCGTCCGACGGACGTGCGCATCTCGCGCTGCCTGATCCACGGCTCGGTGCGGGTGTGGGGCATGGGGGCGGACGGGAGCTATGACGACCTGCGCGCCTCCTCCCGCACCGCCGACCACACCGCCGCCGCCCAGGCGGCCGCGCCCAGCCATATTGCGCTCGATGAGGTGATCATCCGGGGGACGGGATCAATCCCGCTCTACGTCGGTCCCGGCGTCACCCGTCTCAGCCTGACACGATCCACGCTCGAGGGCCGCAGCGTCGCCACCGCCCTCTACCTGGACGCCGAAAGCGCGGACAATCGGATCGAAGGCAATCTGTTCCGCACCCGCACCGAGCGCGAGATGATCGCGGTCGACGGATCGGCGCGAAACCGCATCACCGGCAATCGCTTCGAATTGGGCGGGCGGCCCGGCGTCTTCCTCTATCGCAACTGCGGCGAGCGCGGCGTCATCCGCCACCAGACGCCGTCGTACAACATCATCACCGACAACGCCTTCACCGGCGTCGCCCGCTGGCGTCCGCGCCTGGTGGTCGAAAACGCCCGGCAAGGCGGCCGCGCCTACTGCGGCGCCGACAAGGGCTACCCCTGGGGCAGCAGCGCCGATGATCGCGACGGCGCATCGCAGAACACGGTTCGTGACAATTTTCGAAAATGAGCGTAATTTTTGCCTCATATTCCGAATATATTTCAGTATAGGGCAATTTATTCCAGTCTGTGCCATTATTGACGCAATTCTGACTTGCTTGAGGCAAGCCTCGCCGTAATGTCGTCGGCGCAGGCCGTTCGGTCCTGCACGTACCGCGAGCCGTCGGTTCAGCCCCATCGTAGGGGGCGGGCGACGGCTTGTTTTGTTCAGGAGAGGGTCTCTTTTGAGAAAGAGAATTGTCCGCGAGTCCTTGCTCGCCTCGACCATCATCGGGGGCGCCGCCCTCAGCTTCATGGCCGCCACGCCGACTTTCGCCCAAACGGCCGAAGAAGAAGTTTCCGAAGTCAGCGCCATCGTCGTCACCGGCTCGCGCATCCGCCAGCCGGGCTATGAGGCGTCCAGCCCCATCACGTCGCTGAGCTCCGAATCCATCGCCATGTCGCAGCCCGTCGCGGTTGAAGAACTGGTCAAGGATCTGCCGGCCGCCGTGCCGGCCGTCGGTTCGGCCACCAACAACGGCTCGGGCGGCGGCGCGACCATTAACCTGCGCGGCCTGGGCACCAACCGCACCCTGGTCCTGATCAACGGCCGCCGCGTCGTGCCGTTCAACCTGGAAGGCGTGGTCGACACCAACACCATCCCGCTGGCCCTGGTCGAGCGTGTCGACACCGTCACGGGCGGCGCTTCGGCCGTGTACGGCGCCGACGCCGTCGCCGGCGTGGTCAACTTCATCCTGAAGAACAATTTCGAAGGCGTTGAGGTCAACTCCTCCTACGGCTTCTCGGGCGAGGACGACGCCGTTCGTCGCAAGTTCGACGTCACCATCGGCGGCAACTTCGCCGAAGACCGCGGCAACGCCGTCGTCAGCTTCGGCTACACCAAGACCGATCCGCTGTATCAGGTGCGTCGCCCCTGGGGCGAAGTCGCGCTGTCTTCGACCTCTGGCAAGCCGCTGGGTTCGGGCACCTCGGTCCCCGGTCGTTTCGACCTGACCCCCGTCAAGGGCGGCGTCGCCCTGCCGTCGGGCGCTGAACTGGACCCCACCACGGGCGCCCTGATCGGCTCGGACCACCCGAACTACAACTCGGCCGGCTATAACTACAATCCGTACAACCTGTACCAGACGCCGCTGAGCCGTTACCAGATCAACGGTCTGGGCAGCTTCAAGATCAACTCGGCCGCCGAAGTCTACAGCCACTTGACCTATGTCCAGAGCGACGTCTCGCTGGACAACGCCTCCAGCGGCACCTTCGGCAACACCTACAAGGTGCCGATCGGCAATCCGTTCATTCCGGACGCCATGCGCCAGCAATTCTGCGGCGCCCTGCTGATCGATCCGGCCAAGTGCGTCGCCGGCGCGGCGGGCGACACCATGATGGATCTGACCATCAACCGTCGCTTCACCGAGATGGGCACCCGTCCCGTCGACATCGAGAACAAGACTGTCCAGTTGCTGGCCGGCGTGCGTGGCGACATCAACGCCGACTGGAACTACGACGCCTACATCTCGCACGGTGAAACCCAGCAGCTGCTGACGCGCCGCAACTGGGGTTCGCTGTCCAAGCTGCGCAACGCCCTGAACACCGTCTCGTCGACCCAGTGCCTGGTTCCCGGCGCCTCGACCCCGGTCGCGGGCTGCGTGCCGATCAACGTCTTCGGTCCTGAAGGCACGATCACCAAGGAAATGATCGACTACATCAACCTGTCGTCGATGAGCAAAACCACGATCAAGCAGGACGTGGCCTCGGGCTCGATCTCGGGCATCCTGCCGGAGCAGTTCAGCAGCCCCTGGAGCGAGCGTCAGATAGCCGTCGCCTTCGGCGCGGAATGGCGCCGGTCCAGCGCCGAGACCCGCGGCGATGCGGCCTCGCAAGCCAACGGCGAAATCCTGGGCACCGGCGCGCCGGTTCCGGATCGCAACGGTCAGTTCGAACTGCGTGAAGCCTTCGCCGAACTGGCGGTGCCGCTGATCGAGAACATGCCGTTCATCCACAGCCTGAACCTGGAAGCCGGCTACCGCCAGACCGAGTTCAAGGCCGGCGGTTCGAAGACCAACTACGGCAGCTACAAGTTCGGCGGCGACTGGTCGCCGATCGAGGACGTCCGCGTCCGCGCCATGTATCAGCGCGCCACCCGCGCCCCGAACATCGGCGAACTGTTCAACCCGCAGGTCACCGGCCTGGGCAACATGGCGATCGATCCGTGCCAGCTGGACCTGATCAACAGCGCCGACGCCAACACCGCCGGCACGCTGAGCAACCTGTGCCGTCTAACCGGCGTGCCGGAAGGCGCGATCGGCTACGTGGCCAAGCCCAACTCGGGCCAGGTCAACCAGCAGACCGGCGGCAACCCGAACCTGGGTCCGGAAGAGGCTGACACCTGGACCATCGGCGCCGTCTGGCAACCGGCCTTCGTGCCGAGCCTGCGCCTGAGCCTCGACTACTATGACATCAAGATCGACAAGACGATCAACAGCCCCAGCCTGGCTGATGTCATGAACGGCTGCTACGACAAGGCTCTGAACCCAACGCTGGCGTTCAACGACAGCTGTAAGGCGATCCAGCGCAGCGCCGCCAACGGTTCGCTGAACGGCGTCGACGCTAAGGGCGTCATCCGCCCTACGACCAACGCCGGCAACGAGCGCGTCTCGGGCTTCGATATCGCGGCCAACTACCGCGTCGAACTGTCCGACTTCGGCTTGGGCGACGTCGGCCGTCTCGACCTGAGCGTCAACGGCAGCATCCTCACTAAGCACGAGACCCAGGCCACCCCGGTCTCCGTGCTGCGTGACTGCGTCGACTACTACTCGGTCTCGTGCGGCGAGCCCAAGGTCAAGCAACGCTGGAACAGCCGCGCCACCTGGACGCTGGGCGACTACTCGGCCTCGCTGAGCTGGCGTCACCTGTCCGACGTCGAAGTCGAGCCGAGCAACACCAAGTGGTTCCCGGACTACGCCCAGATCGACAGCTACGACTACTTCGACCTAAGCGGCCGCTGGGACATCACCGAGTCGGTGCGTCTGACGGCGACGATCAACAACCTGTTCGACAAGTCGCCGCCGATCGTCGGTTCGCAGATCGGCACCACGGCCGCGAACAACGGGAACACCTTCCCGCAGACCTACGACGCGATCGGCCGCTACTTCACCTTCGGCGCCACGCTGAGGTTCTGATAGCGTTCAACGCGTAAAATGAGAGAGGCGGAAGACCCCGGTCTTCCGCCTCTTTTTTCGTTTGGATCAGGTATTCCGCTAGAGCCGGATCAGGCCGGGCGCCCTGTCGCCAAGGCGCCGTAGAGGTCGGTGCGGCGATCGCGGAAGAAGCCCCAGGCCGCGCGGTGGCGATCCAGGAAGTCCAGGTCGAAGGTGTGGACGAGGACGCCCTCCTCCCGGTCCAGGCTCTCGACCAGATCGCCGCGATGATCCGCGATGAAGGAGTGGCCGTAGTAGGTCTGGCCCGCTTCCGTCACCTGCTCATAGCCGATACGGTTGGCGCCGACGACCGGCACGACGTTGGACACGGCGTGCCCCTGCATGGCCCGGCGCCACGGGGCGGCCGTGTCCAGGGTGTCGTCATGCGGTTCGGTGCCGATAGCCGTCGGATACAGCAGCACCTCGGCGCCCTGCAGCATCATGGCGCGCGCCGTTTCCGGGTACCACTGGTCCCAGCAGATGCCGACGCCGATACAGCCGAAGCGCGTGTCCCAGACCTTGAAGCCGGTGTCGCCGGGGCGGAAGTAATACTTCTCCTGATAGCCGGGGCCGTCGGGGATGTGGCTCTTGCGATAGACGCCCATCAGCTCGCCGTCGGCGTCGATCATCACCAGGCTGTTGAAGTAGTGCGGCCCTTCGCGCTCGAAGATCGAGACAGGCAGGACCACGCCCAGTTCCTTGGCCACCGGCTGGAGTTGCGTCACGGCCGGATGCTCGCGCCAGGGATAGGCGGCGCCGAACCACTTCTCTTCCTGCGAGACGCAGAAGTACGGCCCCTGAAACAGCTCCGGCGCCAAGATGACCTGAGCGCCCTTGCCCGCCGCCTCGCGGATGAAGCCGATGGTCTTGTCGATGTTCGCCTGCATATCCTCGCCGTAGGCGGTCTGGATGGCGGCGACGGTGATCTGACGGGTCATCAGGCGGGCTCCTGCTGGCTGATGCAGTGGAACGAACCGCCGCCCGACAGGATGGCGGTCGACGGCAGGGGGATGATCTCGCGATCGGGGAAGACGGTCGCCAGGGCTTCGCAGGCCAAGCGCGCGGCCATGTCATTGCCATAGGTCGGCACAACGACGGCGCCGTCGGCGATCAGGAAGTTCATGTGGCTGGCCGGGACCGGGCGCTCGTCCTCGTCCAAGATCAGACCGGGCGAAGGGATGCGCAGCACCTTGATCGGACGACCGGCGGCGTCGGTCATGGCGGCCAGAGCCTGGGCCGTCTGGTCATAGACCTCGGCGTTGGGATCCTTGGGGCCGAAGCCGACCGGGCAGGCCACTACGCCCGGCGCGACGAAGCGGGCCAGATTGTCGACGTGGCCGTCGGTGTGGTCGTTCAGCAGGCCGTCGCCCAGCCACAGCACCTTCTTGGCGCCCAGGGCTTGCGCGAAGGCGGCTTCGGCCGTCTCCTGCGTCCAGCCGGTGTTGCGATTACGGTTCAGGACGCACTGGCGCGTGGTCAGCACCGTGCCCTCGCCGTCGTGATCGACAGCGCCGCCTTCCAGGATAAAGTCATGGCGGGTCAGGGCGACGCCCGTCTGTTCGCCGATCTGATCAGCGACCTCATCATCGTGCGGCAGGTCGTACTTACCGCCCCAGCCGTTGAAGACGAAGGCCTGAGCCGAGGCCGAGCTGGCGCCGAAGATCGGCCCGGTGTCGCGCAGCCAGATGTCGCCGAACCGCCCGGCCACAACCGTCACGCCCGCCACATCGGCGAAGCGCGCCCGGGCGTCGGCCAGGGCCTCGTCATTGCCGACCATGAGCTTGACCTGCTCGCGGCCCGGCCCGGCCAGGGCGCGCACCAGGGCCTCGACCTCGGCCTGAGCCGGCTCGAGGTTCTCCTCCCACAGATCGGCGTGGCTGGGCCAGCCGACCCACATCGCGCGATGCGGAGTCCATTCAGCGGGAACAGGCAGGGTCATAGGGCGAAAACGTCCACACAAAAGGATGAAGCACGAAGGGGGCGAGATAGGCCCTGACGCTTCCGGGTTCAATGGCGACGGGAAGCGCCTGACGCCTCAGGCAACGCGACGGCCCTGTAGAGCGAACAAAGAGAAAGGGCGGCCCGTCGCTGGACCGCCCTTTCCGTCTCGTTCAATCAGCGCTGCTTCTTAGAAGCGGTAGCGGACGCCGACCTTCACTTGCCACACCGACTCGGTGCCGAAGGTGGCCGGGCTGCGAGGCGTGAAGCCCGTGAAGTTATATTTGCCGTCAACAATCGACGCCGCGACGTTGTTCGAGGTGTAAGGGAAACCGATCTGTTGGATCGTGCCCCACTCGTCGTTGATCAGGTTGCCCAGGTTCTTGACGTCGAGGTAGCCTTCCAGCTTGGCGCCGCCCGGGAAGAAGGCCGGCAGCTCTTGCGAGATGTGCAGGTCGACCGTCGTGACATACGGCGAGTTGAAGGCGTTACGCGGCGAGATTTCACCGGCGTACTTGATCAAGCCCGACTGGTGCAGGAAATCGTTGAAGGTGCCAACGTTGAAGTTCGGGCCATAGGTGACCCGCGGGTCGCTAGTGGCCGTGACATTGCCCGCCGAGTCAGCCGTCGGCACGTACAGCAGCTGGCGCTGGGTCGTGACATACTCGCCGTACAGATTCGCCGGGCTGGTGCCGAAGGTATAGCTGAACGGCAGGCCCGAACGACGCTGGGCGTACAGGTTGAAGCGCGTGCGGTAGTCGCCGAAGAAGGCGCGCGAGTAGGTCAGGTTCAGCTTCAGCGCATGCTCGATCTCATAGTTCGAGGTCGCCAGCTCCGGGTCATTCGGATCCGAGAGGGCGATATTGCCGAAGTTGGAGTTGGCCGTCGACGACGTAGCCGGCGAGCGATCCGTGCTGTCGAGATAGGTGTAGGACAGGTTGAAGCCCGCGCCGTTCAGCCAGCCTTCGTACCAAGCCTTGTCCAGACCAATGGCGAACTGATCGGTTTTGCCGCCGTTCAGGTTCGTCAGCATCAGCACCTGCTGACCACGACGCACCGGGTTCGGGTCAAACATCGGACGGCCGTCCGGCGCCGTCCCGTTCTGGGTGTCGGCCATGCTCAGGTCGACCCAGCCGATGGCGTTTTCCAGCTCCGAGTGGACGTACTCAGCCGTCACGCTCCAGCCGGCACCCATGTGGAAGCGGCTCAGGTCGAAGATCTTGTTGACGCCCAGCGAGGTCTTCCAGATCGACGGCGTCTTAAAGGACGGGCTGATCAGGTTGATGTTGCCGGTGCCCTTCTCGGCGCTCTCGGTGACCTTGTCCTTGAACTGGTCGTTCGGGTTCAGGCCGTCGATGTTGTCCAGATAGACGCCGCTCTCGCACAGGCCGAAGCTGCCAGCGAACTGCGACTGATAGTTACGGTCGCGCTTGCACTGGTAGGAGCCGGTCAGGTTGCCCGGGTTCGAATAGGAGTTCGAGATCCAGACGTTCGGCGAACCGCCCTGGAAGCGACCGAAGCCGCCGTAGACGGTCAGGGTCGGGTCCGGGCGCCAGTTGAAGCCGAAGCGCGGCTGCAGGATGCTGATGCCGTCCAGGTTGGTGTCGTTGCGGAAGCCAAAGCGGTCGTAGAAGGCTTGGTTGAACTGCGGCTTGTCATCCGAGGTGTACCAATCGTAGCGCAGACCAGCCGTCAGGGTCAGCTCGGGGCTGACCGACCATTCGTCCTGGAAGAACAGGGTGTTCAGCGCGTAGCCGAAACTGGCGCCGCCATCGTTCTTGTTGTTGCTGGCGGCGTTGGTGTAGCCGACCGAAGCAGCCTTACGCGCCTCGAAGTCAGCCAGCGACGCGAACTCATACTCAGCATTGGCCACTTGGACGAACAGGTTAAAGATATCCTGTTCTTCACGCTCATAGCCGGCCGTGATGCGGTGACCGAAACCAGCTTCCCAGTTACCGACGAGGCGATACTGGGTGGTGTCGACCGTCAGCATGTTAGCGTGGCGCGAGCGCTCGGGGCCGAAGCGGACCGAACGGCGGACACCAGTATTCGTACCGTAAGGCGCGTCCAGATAGACCTGCATGGCGGCGAAGTCGTTGCCGGCGAGGCCCGTCGACAGGTTCTCGACTTCCTTGCGGCTGATCGAGAACTCGGTCGAGAAGGTGTCGGTCCAGTCCGAGAATAGTTGGGCCTTATAGGCCTTCAGGTTCTGGTCGATCTGATAGGCCGACGACAGCAAACCGACGCTGACGTAAGGACCGCTGGTCGTCGTGTTGTTCAGGCGCAGATCGCTACCTTCGGTCTGCTGGTACGAGAACACAGCGCGGTGCTGGTCATTGATGTTCCAGTCCAGCTTGGCGAAATACTTCTCGTCCTGAACCGTCAGGGCGTCGGCCGACCAGTCGAGCGGATCATAGCCATAGACACGCTTGGCGATATCACGAACCTGATCGACGTGAGCCTGGGTGATGCCCGGAGCCTGGTTGACAGCGCTGGAGCCTTCCGGACCCGACAGAACCGGCTGGGTCGATTCATACTTCTCGTAGTTCACCAGGAAGAACAGGCGATCCTTGATGATCGGGCCGCTCAGGGTGGCGCCCCACGTCTTCTCTTCGAAGGCGCCGGTCAGGGTGCGGTTCTGGCGCTCGCCCGAGATGAAGTCCTTGTAGCTGAAGCTGTCGCCGCGCAGATCGTCGTTGGTGACTTCCCAGAAGGCTTCACCATGAAACTCATTGCCGCCCGACTTGGTGACCGAGTTGATCACGCCGCCGGTGAAGCTGCCGTACTGCACGCCGTAGGGAGCCACGTCGACGCTGACCGCTTGCAGCACCGAACGCGAGATTGGCGAACGCAGGGTCGGATAGCCGTTGCCGTTCAGGCCGAAGTCATCGCTCTGCTTGATGCCGTCGATCAGCATGGCGTTGTAGCGGGTGTTCTGACCGCCGATCGACAGGGCGTCGTTGTTCGTCGGGTCCACCGTGGCGAACGGGGTCGTGCGCACGATGTCCTTAATGTCGCGGCTGATGGACGGCAGCGTCTCGATGTCTTCTAGGTTCAGACGAGCCGTCGGCGACGTGCGGACGGCGCGCACGCCGCGCACGACCACTTCGGCGACTTCCGTAGCCCCGGCATCGACTTCAGCCGACACCGTAACGTCGAACACCGTCGGGGCGCCGATGCCGACGCTGCCCAGCGTCGCCGTCTCGGTCTGGCCATCGATGACCACAGCCACAGTGTAAGGGCCGCCAACGCGCAGGTTGCGCGCCGTGTACAGGCCGTCTTCATTGGTCACGGTCGTGGTGCTGGTGCCCGACGGCACGTGCGTGACGACGATGGCCGTGTTGGCGACCGGCGCGCCCGAAGCATCCGTAATCACGCCCCGGATACCGCCCGTGGTTTCCTGGGCGAAGGCGGCGCTGGAGGTCGCCAACAGGATGGCTGCGGCGGAAACCCCATAGGCGAGGTTGCGGTTCAACATTGGTGCTGTGATCCCTTTACGACGCCAGATGCCAGAACGACGATCCGCGCGGTCATTGATGAGGCGGCTTTAGGCCCCCCGTCCGACGCTCGGGCGACAGCTAGATGACAGAATGATGACAGCGCTTCAGGGTGGCTTGGGCGCCACACCGAAAAAGGGCCTTTCAGCGACCTAAATAAGCCGAGTCGACAGAGCGTCCGCCACCCGCCCGGCCGTCGCCGCCATGACGCGCGGCTCATGATAATTGCCGTTGATCTGGGTGCGATTGATCACATAGGCGCGGAAGGCGGCGAACAGTTGGCGTTCCGCGGGCCGCGGCGCCTGCCAGAAGGCGTCTAAGGGCTGCTGATCCGTCAGCCCCTCGAAATCGAAGAAGGCCTGCCCCAACACCTTGACCGGCGTGCCGAACCCCAGGGCCGACAAGGCGGCGCTGGAGTTGTTGACCACCATGCCCTCCGAAGCCCGGCACAACTGAGCCAGATTGCCGCCGTCGATGAAATCGACGCGGCCTTTCAGCCCGCGCGCCTCGGCCATCCGGCGCGTCTCGCGGGCGAGATTGACGATACCCGGGTCGAGGGGATGGTTCTTGACGACCAGGCGGCTGTGCGCCGGCGCGCCGGCGGCGAAGCTATCCATGACCCGCGCCAGGAAGGACAGATTGTCGTGGATGTCGGAATAGCGCAGCAACTGGGCGTCGCCGTCGCGCTGCAAGCAGGCGATAAAGAAAGGCCCCTTGGTCCGAAGACGGTCAGCGTTGCTGGCGCCTTGCGGCCGCATGCCTAGCCCCAGATAGCGGCGAACATGACCAAGGCATTGCCGCCATGGCGACGCCGAATAGTGATGGCGGAAGCGCGGAAACAGCAACCACCCCAGCGGCTGCACCGCATGGTAGAGACTGATGTTGATGACGTGGTGCGGCAGAATTTTGCCGACAGGGCGCGAGACCGGGAGTTCCGGCGGCGGCGGCGGATAGCCTGACGCCGAGCGAGGCAAGGCGCTGGAGCCGTTCACTCCGTTGCGCTCCAGAGTGATCCAGTCAGGCCGGAAGTAACCATTCTCGAGAACCCAGACGCGCGCCTTCAACCGGCTCGCCTGATTCAGGACGCCCTGATTATAGGGACCGCCCTCCCCGAACACGATGATATCTGTGAACTCGGTCTCGAGAGCCGCCAGTCTTTCTGGCCACAGCTCCGCTCTCTCGCGGAAAGGCAGACCGCCCGAACGGCCCCAGTTCGAGACATCTCCAGCGTTGAATAGCATACGCCGCACGTCACCGCCACGCGCCTCAATGGCATGCGCCAGCACGCGTCCGAAACGGCCGAAAGGCGCGGACACGATGAGGAAGCGACGGCCAGTCAGATCAACCTGGACCTGAAGACCTAGCTCAAACTGGTCAGGATCAAACGGCGCGAGCAAACGCTGATATCTTTCGAGGAGCGAGCTCTATTAATAGCCCGGCGGGAGTCTTGGCAAGGCGAAACTGAACCCGATTTTGAACCTAAGCTCTTGAATCAAGGCCGCCGAACCCAGATCGAGTTCGGCGGCCTGATCAATCAATCGACCAAGGTTTCGGGGGCCGATCACGACCGGCCCCCTAGCGCCTTAGAAGTTGATGTCGACGGTGGCGCGGCGGTTCAGCGGCTCACGCACGCCGTCGCCGGTGGCCTTGGCCGGCTGGGTCTCGCCCTTGCCGTCCAGGGAGATCACGCC
>NZ_JBRERY010000013.1:0-70967 GCF_052907225.1 Brevundimonas sp. RM1 | reverse complement strand
GGGCGCGGCGGGCGCCGGTTCCGGCTTGGGCACCGGCGCGGGCTCCGAGCCGCCCGCAGGCGCGTCGCCCGGCGCAGGTTCTGAAGGCGGCGGCGGCGGCGGAGGAGGAGGCGGCTCGACCAGCATCACCTCGACCACCGGCGGAACCGGAGCCAGCGGCGGCCGTTCAACCGGCGCAGCAATGATCAGCGCCAGGATCAAACCGTGCGCGATCAGGCTGCCCAGGATCGGGCCGACCTTGTTCCGACGGCGACGAGGCCCCGCCTTCACCTAAAGGCTCCCCAAGCCTTGCCGTCATGGGCCTTATAGTTGTCGGCGGCCGCAAACACCAAAGCTTTCAATAGATTCTCCTCGCCCTTTTATATTCGACAATGACCATCCCAGCACGTCAGGAAAATGGCGCCAACAAGCCAGGCCATAAATCGGCGCAGAACAGCAAAAACGCCGATTGTTGAAATTTTTTTACAGTCAAGCTGAACCTTTTCACTTCTTCGCGCGTCTTTGCTCCGCCGTTTTGCAACCGACACCGGTGCGGCGCGTAACATCCCCCGGAGTTGGGCCGGGCACGAAGGAGACTGAGTTTGATCAAATTGGCATCTAAGACCGCTGTCATCGGCGCCGTCGCCGTTCTCGGCATCGCCGTCAGCGGCTGCGCCAGCCACCGGTTCGTCCGCGACAACGTTCAAGTCGTGAATGAGCGTGTCGACGGCGTCGACGCTCACGTCACCCAGGTCGAAGGCACGGCGGGCGAAGCCCTGGCCCGCGCCAACGCCGCGCACAAACTGGCCCAAGGCAAGTTCCTGTACGAGGTCGTGCTGTCGGACGACTCGGTGAAGTTCCCGGTCAACCACACCGAGCTGTCGCCGGAAGCCGAGCAGCGCCTGGCCGAACTGGTCCAGCGCCTGCGCGCCGAGAACGCCAACGTCTATCTGGAAATCCAGGGCCACACCGACTCGACCGGCAACGACCAGATCAACGAGCGTCTGGGCCAGGAGCGCGCTGAAGCGGTGCGTCGTTTCCTGAGCGATCAGGGCATCGCCCTGAACCGCATGGCGACCATCTCCTACGGCGCCTCCAAGCCGGTGGCTCCCAACAACACCCGTGAAGGCCGCGCCCAGAACCGCCGCGTCGCCATCATGGTGCTGGCCTAACGGCCGAAGGCTTTCGTTCCGGCCTCATGCCCCGGCCGGAACGAAAAACGGCGGCGTCCCGCAGGGGGCGCCGCCGTCGTCGTCTTCAGCTCAGAACCGACGTCAGGCCGGATCAGCGCCCACGAAAGTCATGAAGCGCGCCGGCGCGCCCTCGCCGAAGGTCATGACGTCATAACGGTCCGGCGCATAGCCGGGCGCTTCCATGCCGGGCGAGCCGGTCGGCATGCCGCCCACGCCGATGCCGCGCGCCTGGCCGGGCTTTTTCAGGAAGGCCTTCACGCCCGCCGCCGGGACGTGGCCCTCGATGACCTTGCCGTCGATCACGGCCGTATGGCAGCTCCACAGCGACTGCGGGACGCCCAGCCGCTGCTTGACCGGCGCCAGGTCGTCGGTCGCGACCACATTCACCTCTATGCCCGAGCGCCGGATGTGATCGACCCAGCCGCCGCAGCAGCCGCAGGAATCGCTCTTGTAGACGGTCATCTCGGCCGCCTCGGCGGGCCGGGCGAAGCCCTCGGCCAGAAACACGCCGCCGCCGACGGCCAGCGCCCCGACAGCGATCGCCGCCAGCTTAACAGGCATCTTCATCTTCAGTTCTCCTGAACGGGATAGCCGGCCGCCGCCAGGGCGTCGGCCAGGGATTGCGGGGACGCCGTCGTCTCGACCTCGACCCGGCGCGCCGGAATATCGGCCGTGATCTTGGCCGCCGGATCGACGGACAGGACGGCCTTCTCGACCGAGGCGACGCAACCGCCGCAGCGGATTTTCGGGATGTTGAGCGAGATCATGACGATGCTCCTTTTCTGGATACGCGACGGTTCATTGGACCCCTTGCCGCCATAGGAAGGTCAAGCGGTCGCACCGGCCGCGTCCTGCGACGTATCGCCCGCCAGGTCGGACAGGATCGGGCAGTCCGGCCGTTCGTCGCCGGCGCAGCAATTGGCCAGATGACGCAGGGTGTCGGCCATCTCGCGCATCTCGAGGATGCGGGCGTCCAGATCGACCAGGTGCTTCTGCGCCATCGCCTTGACCTCGCGGCTGGGCCGCGAGTTATCGCGCCATAACGACAGCAGACGGCTGATCTCTTCGATCGAGAAACCCAGCCCCCGCGCCCGTCGGATGAAGCGCAGGTCGTTCAGGTCGCGCTCGCTGAAATCACGATAGTTGCCGTCGGTCCGATCCGCCGGGCGGATCAGCCCTTGCGCCTCATAGTAGCGGATCATCTTGGCCGTGACCCCGGTCGCCTGTGCAGCCTTGCCGATGTTCATCACGCGGCTCCCTTCACGCTGTTCGAACCGATATGGGGCTTGAAGGCTCGCAGGCGCAAAGCGTTCAGGACCACGCTGACGCTGGACAGGGCCATGGCCCCCGCCGCCAGCATGGGCGACAGCATCAGGCCGAAGACCGGATAGAGCACCCCCGCCGCCACTGGGATCAGCAGCACGTTGTAGCCGAAGGCCCAGGCCAGGTTCTGACGGATGTTGTTCATCGTCGCCCGCGACAGGCCGATGGCGCTGACCGCCCCGCGCAGGTCGCCGCCGGTCAGGACCACGTCCGCGCTCTCGATCGCCACGTCCGAGCCGCCGCCCACCGCCAGACCCACGTCCGCCGCCGCCAGAGCCGGGGCGTCGTTCACCCCGTCGCCGACGAAGGCGACCCTGCGCCCGCCCGCCTTTAGCGCCTCGATCACCGCCACCTTGCCGTCCGGCATGACCTCGGCGTGGACTTCGTCGATGCCCAGACGACGCGCGACGGCGGCGGCGGTGCGGCGGTTGTCGCCGCTGATGACCGCCACCTTCAGCCCCAGCTCGTGCAGGGCGGCGATGGCCTCGGCCGTCGTCGCCTTGACCGGATCGGCCACGGCGATGATGGCGGCCAGTCGACCGTCCACGGCGGCGTAGAGCGGCGTCTTGCCTTCGTCGCCCAGACGGGCCGCCGCCTCGGCGAACACGGCCACGTCGCAGCCCAACTCGGCCATGTAGCGGTCGGCGCCGACGGCGACGCGCGCGCCCTCGACCAGACCCGTCACCCCCTTGCCGGGGATGGAGGCGAAGTCCAGCGGCCGGGCCACCGTCACGCCGCGCGCCTCGGCGGCGGCGACCAGGGCGCGGGCCACCGGATGCTCGGAGCGGATCTCCAGCGCCGCCACCTGGGCCAGCACCGTCGTCTCATCAAAGCCCTCAGCCGTGACCAGATCGGTCAGGGTCGGCTTGCCTTCGGTCAGGGTGCCGGTCTTGTCGAAGGCGACGACGTCCACGCCCTGCAGGGCCTGAAGCGCCTCGCCCTTGCGGAACAGCACGCCCAGCTCGGCCGCACGTCCCACGCCCACCATGATGGAGGTCGGCGTCGCCAGACCCATGGCGCACGGGCAGGCGATGATCAGCACGGCCACGGTCGCGACCAGGGCCATCCCCAGCGCCGGGTCCGGCCCGAACAGGAACCACACGGCGAAGGTCAGGGCGGCGATGGCCATGACGGCGGGCACGAACCAGCCCGTCACCTTGTCCACCAGCGCCTGGATCGGCAGCTTGGCCCCTTGGGCCGCCTCGACCATCTTGACGATCTGGGCCAGCACGGTCTGCGAGCCGACCTGACGCGCCTCGAAGCGGAAGGCGCCCGTGGTGTTCAGCGTGCCGCCCGTGACGTCAGCCCCGGCGGTCTTCTCGACCGGGATCGGCTCGCCCGTCAGCATGGATTCATCGACAAAGGAGGCCCCGTCCGTGACCACGCCATCGACCGGAACCCGCTCGCCGGGGCGCACCACGACCACGTCCCCGACCTTGACCGCATCGACGGCCACGTCCTGCTCGACGCCGTCGCGCACCACGCGCGCGGTCTTGGCTTGAAGCGACATCAGGCGACGGATCGCCTGGCCGGTGCGGCCCTTGGCCCGCGCCTCGATCCAGCGCCCGACCAGGATCAGGGTGACGATCACCGCCGCCGCCTCGAAATAGATGTTGGCCGTGCCCTCCGGCAGCCACTGCGACGCAAAGGTCGCCACCGTCGAGAAGGCCCAGGCCGCCGTCGCGCCCAGCACGACGAGGGAGTTCATGTCCGGCGCCCAGCGCAGCAGGGCGGGCACGCCCTTGCGATAGAAGATGATCCCCGGCACGAACAGCACGAAGGTCGCCAGCACGAAGCTGATGACCTTCCAGTTGAAGGCTCCGATCGTCTCACTGACCCAGTGGTGCATCCCCGGCACGAAGTGCGAGCCCATCTCCAGCACGAACAGCGGCAGGGTCGCCGCGCCCGCGATCAGCACCGCGCGGCCCAGCTTCTTGATCTCGGCGTCGCGGGCGGCCTGTTCGCGATCGCCGGCGTCCGGCCCGGCGTCCTCGGGCGCCTCCAGCACATAGCCGGCCTGTTCGACGGCGGCGGCCAGATCCTGGAACGTCGTCGCCCCCGACAAGAAGCGCACCGTCGCCCGCTCGGTCGCCAGATTGACGCTGGCCGACAGCACGCCCGGCACGGCGGCCAGCGCCTTTTCCACGCGGCCGACGCAGGAGGCGCAGGTCATCTCCCGCACGGGATAGACGACCTCCTCCTCCATCGGCTCATAGCCGGCGCTCTTGATGGCGGCCGCGACGGCGGCGGCGGAACCGTCGGGCGACAGCGACACCTGCGCCCGTTCAGCGGCCAGATTCACCTGCGCCTGCGTCACGCCCGGCACGGCGCGGATGGCCTTTTCGACGCGCCCCACGCAGCTGGCGCAGGTCATGCCCAGGACGGGCAGATCCAGTGTTCTCAAGCCTTCGGCGGCCATGACGTCGTCCTCGTAAACCTTTGACGACGACACCTGTAAACCTTCCCATCAAGGGAAGGTCAAGCGCGCTAAATCAGGCGTCCTGAGGCAGGCGAGCGATGAAATGGCCCTTCATCCCCTCGGGCCAGTCGCGATAGGGCACGGCGCCGTCCGGGCTGGCGACGTAGCGGCGCGCGAAATCGACGATGGCCTCGGCGGCCTCGGCGGTCGGCGTGAAGGTTCCGGCCAGGTAGCCAGGCTTGCCGCCCTGGGCCAGATAGACGGTGCAATGGCTGCGGCAGGCCCACAGGCAGGCCTGCTCCTCGACCCGCAGTTCGGGCGCGCCCCGCGCCGCCGTCGCCACGGCCTGAAGCAGCAGCCGCCCGCCTGAGACGCCGTCCGCGTCCACGGGCTCGTTCGTCGACAGACGGCAGGTGCTGCAGACGACCAGTCGCGCCGTCGCCTCCGTCATCAAAACTCCACCCCGGCCTGGGCCTTCACCCCGCTGCGGAACGGGTGCTTGACCATCTGCATGTCGGTGACGAGATCGGCCGCCGCGATCAGGGCGTCCGGGGCGTTGCGGCCGGTGATGACGACGTGGGTGTCGGCCGGGCGCGCGGCCAGAACCTCCAGCACCTCCTCGACCGGCAGGTAGTCGTAGCGCAAGGCGATGTTCAGCTCGTCGCAGACGACCATCTTCCATTCCGGGTCCATGATGCGGGCCTTGGCGGCCTCCCAGGCGCGGCGGACGTTGGCGATGTCGGCGGCGCGGTCCTGGGTGTCCCAGGTGAAGCCCTCGCCCATCGGCCGCATCTCGACCAGGTCGGGAAAGCTGTCGAACAGGGTCTGCTCGCCCGTCTCCATCGCCCCCTTGATGAACTGGATGATGGAGGTCTTCATCCCGTGGCCGATCATGCGGCAGACCATGCCCATGGCCGCCGTCGACTTGCCCTTGCCCGTCCCGGTGTGGACGATGACCAGGCCGCGCTCGACCGTCTTGGACTGCATCATCCGGGCGCGGGCGGCCTGGATGCGCTTCATCTTTTCGGCGTGGCGGGCGTTCAGTTCGGCGTCGTTGGGGTCGCTCATCGGCGGCCGTCTCCTTCGGCGGTCAGGTCCAGTTCAAAGGGCGCGCCCCAGTCGGTCTCGGCGCCCCGGCCGATGGCTTCGACGGCGCGGACCATGGCGCCGCCGCGGTCCAGCAGGCAGTCGGCGTGGGCGACGATCAGGGGGTTGGGCGTGGCGGTCGGCGCGGCGTCTCGCAGACGCGCGGCCCACTCGCCCTCGCGCCCCGGCGCCGTGCGGGCGCAGGCGACGACATAGGCCGCCGCCGTCGAGCGGCTGACCCCCGCCCAGCAATGGATCAGCAGCGGCCGCGCGCCGGTCCAGCCTTCCGCAAAGGCCAGCAGCGCCGCGACGTGCTCTGCCGACGGCGCGATCAGCCTCTCGCGCGGGGCGGCGATGTCGTTGAAGCGCAGGTCCAGCCGATGCTCGGCGTCAAAAGCCGCTTCAGCCCCCGGCGAGGCTAGCGTCACCAGATGCGACGGCCGGTGCTCGGCCAGCAGTTGCTCGACCTGCGGCAGGGGCGAGACGATCAGCCTCATGCCGCCAGCAGCCCGGCGACGGCCAGCAGGAAGCCGACCTCGAACATCTGCTCGACCGCGCCCAGCACATCGCCGGTGCGTCCGCCGATCAGCCGCTGCGCCTGCCACGCCGGAACCGCGCCGACGACCAGCCCCGCCGCCATGCCGGCCACGCCCGCCGCGACCGGCAGCAGGGCCAGGGGCCACAGGGCGACCAGAACAGCGACCGCCAGTCCCGCGATCGAGGCCCGGTCCGGCCTGCCCTCCTTGGCCATTCCGGGGTCGCCGCCATAGGGCATAAGCGCCATCGCCCCGACCGCCGCCGCCCGGCCCAGGCCATGCGAGGCCACCAGCGCCGCCGCCGCCATCCACGGCGAGACGGCGACCAACATCGCCAGCGCCGCAACCCGCAGCGCCAGCGTCAGCCCCAGCGTCAGCGCGCCGTATGAGCCGAGGCGGCTGTCCTTCATGATCTCCAACCGCCGCGCCCGCGTCTGGCCGCCGCCCAGACCGTCGGCGGTGTCAGCCAGCCCGTCCTCGTGGAAGCCGCCGGTCAGGGCCACGCCCGCCGCCACGGCCAGCAGGGCCGCAATCCACGGGCTCCACACCTGCGCCGCGCCATACAGGATCGCCGCCGCGATCAGGCCGACCACCTGTCCGACCAGCGGGAACCAGCGCGCGCTCTGCTGGATCCACTCCGGCTGGAAATCGCGCAGCGACGGCGTCGGCAGGCGCGTCAGGAACTGCAGGGCGCAGACGAACAGCCGCGCCTCACGCCCGATCATCGCGCGGCCTCCAATATGTCCTTCAGCTCGGCCACGTCGGACAGCAGGGCGCAAGCCGCCTTCAACAGCGGCACGGCCAGCAGGGCGCCCGTCCCCTCGCCCAGCCGCATATCGAGGCCCAGCAGGGGTTGCGCCTCCACCGCCTGCAGCATCCGACGATGCCCGGCCTCGGCCGAAGCGTGGGCGAAGATGCAGTAGCCGCGCGCGTTCGGCGCCAGCCGGATCGCCAGCAGCGCCGCCGCCGAGCCGATGAAGCCGTCGACGACGACGGGCACGCCCGCCTTGGCCGCGCCGAGCAGGGCCCCGGCCATCATGGCGATCTCAAACCCGCCGAACTGGGTCAGCACCTCCATCGGCGCGGTCGCGCCCGACCGGGCGGCGGCCCTGGCCAGCACGGCCTGCTTGCGCGCCATGCCCTCGGGCGAATGTCCCGCCCCCTGCCCCACGCAGTCGGCCAGAGGCGCGGGCGCCAGCCGGTGCATCAGCAGGGCGGCCGAGGCGCTGTTGCCGATGCCCATTTCGCCCAGGGCGATCACATCGGCGCCGTCGTCGATGGCGGCCCGCGCCATGGCCGCGCCTTCCAGCAGGGCGGCCTCAGCCTGATCGCGTGTCATGGCGGGCTCGACCGAGGCGTCCTTCGTGCCCGACGCGACCTTGGCTTGGATCAGACCCGCACGGTCCGACAGGTCGGCGGCGACGCCCGCGTCGATCACCTGCACCTCGGCCCCGACGACCCCGGCGAAGGCGTTGGCGCTGGCCCGCCCCGTCAGCAGGGTGTCGACCATGGCCACGGTCACGCCCGACGGATAGGCCGCCACGCCCGAGCGCGTCAGCCCGTGATCCCCGGCGAAGACCAGCAGCACCGGCTGGGTCACGGTCGGACGCAGAGTCTGCTGGATCAGACCCAGCGTCAGGGCCAGATCCTCGATCCGGCCCAGTGCGCCGACCGGCTTGGCCTTGCCGTCCAGCGCCTGCCGCAGCGGCTCGCGTAACCCCTGATCCAGCGGCGGAACGGAGAAAAGCTCGGTCAGTTCGGTCATGTCAGTCCTGCGATCCGGGCCAGCGCCGGAATGTCGAAATGGGTTTCCAGAACGGCGGCGATGCGGTCCAGCGCCTGATCCACCCGCGCGCCCTGATCCACGCCGTCAGATGGGGCCCCGACCTCCGCCAACAGGGCCGCCCGCGCATCGGTCCGGTCGAACAGGCCGTGGACATAGAGGCCCGCGATCCGCCCGTCGCATGAGCGCGCGCCGTGCGCCGTTCCGTCGATCACGGCGACCGGCCGCGCCGTGTCGGGCCCGTCGGTGCGGCCGATGTGAATCTCATAGCCCTGAACCGCCGCCCCCGAGGGCGTCAGCCGTCCCTCGACCCGTCGCAGGGTCTTGGCCCCCGCCAGCACCGTCTCGATGTCCAGCAGGCCCAGCCCCGGCGCCGAACCCGCCACGCCCTCGACGCCGTCCGGGTCGCTGATCGTGCGGCCCAACATCTGATAGCCGCCGCACACGCCCAGCACCCGCCCGCCGCGCCGCACATGGGCGGCGATGTCCACGTCCCAGCCCTGCGTCCGCAGAAACGCCAGATCGGCCAGCGTCGCCTTGGTTCCCGGCAGGATGATCAGGTCGGCATCCCCCGGCAGGGCCTGCCCCGGCGGCACGAAGCCGAAGTCCACGCCCGGCTCATGCCGCAACGGATCGAAGTCGTCGAAATTGGCGATGCGCGACAGCATGGGCACGGCGATCCGCACTCTTCCGCCGCGCGCGCCGCCCGAACGCTCCAGCACCACGGCGTCCTCGGCCGGAAGCGACCGCGCATCCGCCAGCCACGGCGCCATGCCCAGATCCGGCCAGCCCGTGCGCCGCGTGATCTCGACCCGGCCCTGATCGAACAGGGCCGGATCGCCGCGAAACTTGTTGATGATGAAGCCCCGGATCATGGCCCGGTCCTCGTCGTCCAGCACCGCATGGGCGCCGACCAGGGAGGCGATCACATGGCCCCGGTCGATGTCTCCGACCAGCACCACCGGCACATCCGCCGCGCTGGCGAAGCCCATGTTGGCGATGTCCCCGGCGCGCAGGTTGGTCTCGGCCGGACTGCCCGCGCCCTCGACGATTACCAGATCGGCCTCGGCCTGAAGACTGCGGAAGCTGTCCAGCACCACGTCCAGCAGGGCGGCCTTGCGGTCCTGATAACCCGCCGCCTGCCACACGCCTTCGACCTGACCGCGCACGACCAGCTGGGCGCCGGTGTCGCTCTGCGGCTTCAGCAGGACAGGGTTCATGTCGACGGTCGCCGGGGTGCGGCAGGCCAGAGCCTGAAGCGCCTGGGCGCGGCCGATCTCGCCGGTGCGGCCCTCAGGATCGGGAGCTGTGACGGCGGCGTTGTTGGACATGTTCTGCGGCTTGAACGGCCGCACTGTCAGGCCGCGATTGGCGAAGACGCGGCACAGACCGGCGACCAGCACCGACTTGCCCACGTCCGAGCCGCAGCCCTGAATCATCAGCGCGGCCATGCGAAGCCCCCCGCGATCAGCAGCATCAGCAACAGGGCGCAGGCGACGCCGTAAACCTTCAGCCCGCGTTTCAGATCATGGGCGGACGGCGGCGCCCAGTCGCCGAAGACAGGTCGGTCGGTCATGACGCCGTCATAGCGGACCGGCCCGCCCAGTCGAACCCGCAGCGCGCCCGCCATGGCCGCCTCGGGCCACCCGGCGTTGGGCGAGGCATGCGCGCCCGCATCGCGCCACATGATGCGCCAGCCGCCCGCGCCGCCTAGAGCGATCAAGGCGCCCGCGATGCGCGCCGGGATCCAGTTCATCACGTCGTCGGTCCGCGCCGCCGCCCAGCCGAAGGCGCGCCAGCGCAGCTCCATATGGCCGATCATGCTGTCGGCGGTGTTGACCGCCTTATAGATGAACAGCCCCGGCAGGCCGCCGATCACGAACCAGAAGACCGGCGCGACCACGCCGTCGCAGAAGCTCTCGGCCAGGCTTTCCAGGGCGGCGGTCGCGATCTCGTTCTCGTCCATCGCCTCGACGTCGCGACCGACGATCATGCCGACCGCCAGACGCGCGGCGGGCAGGTCGCCTGTCTTCAGCGGTCGAGCCACGGCGCGGACGTGGTCGAACAGGCTGCGCGCCGCCAGCCCCGTCGCGCCGCAGACCAGCAGCAGCGCCCCCCCCCGCCACAACGGCGAGGCGGCGGCCAGCGCCTGCACGCCCCAGCCTGCGCCGCCTGCGACGGCGATCAGGGTCAGGACCGTGACGACGCCCAGAGCGCGGCGCGCGCCCTCCGGCTGCTCCGTCTTGTTCCAGCGCCGCTCCAGCACCGCGATCAGGGCGCCGATCCACGCCACCGGATGCGACAGGCGCCGGGGCCAGCCGACGACGCCCTCGACCAGCAGGGCGCCCGCGACGATCCAGGGCGTGGGCAGGCTGCTAACGGGCACGGCCGACCATCTCCAGCACCGGGCCGCGCGCGCCGTCCAGGGTGCGCGCCTCGACGCCGTACGCCGCCTTGAGCACTTCGGGCGACAGGGCCTCGGCCGGGGCGGCGTCGGCCAGCACGCGTCCCTCAGCCAGGACGATCACCCGATCCGCCACGCGCAGGGCGGCGTCTAGGTCGTGCAGGGTCAGGACGACGCCCCGCCCCTCTTCATCCGCCAGCCGCCGGAACAGGTCGCAGGCGTCCAGCACATGACCCGGATCAAGGCCCGCCAGCGGCTCGTCCGCCAGCAGCCATTGCGGCTCTCCGGCCAGGGCGCGGGCGATCAGGACGCGCGCCCGCTCGCCGCCCGACAGGGTCGAGACGACGCGGTCGGCGAAGGCGTCCACCCCTGCCACCGCCATGGCGCGGGCCACGGCGGCGCGGTCGTCCGCCCTCAAGCCCCAGGCGCCGACGTAAGGCGTGCGGCCCAGGCCGACGAAGGTGCGCCCCTCGACCGCCCAGGCGATCTCGGCGTTCTGGGGCAGGTAGGCGATGCGCCGTGATCGCGCGCGCGCAGGCAGGTCGCGCAATGCTCGGCCGTCCAGCGTCACCCGGCCCGCGTCGGGCGTCCGCAGCGCCGCCAGACAGTCCAGCAGCGTCGACTTGCCCGCCCCGTTCGGTCCGACGATCGCCGTCACCAGCCCCGGCGCGAAGGCCGCGTCGACGCCGTTCAGCACCGCCTTGTCGCCCAGTCGGACGGACAGGTTCTCCACGCTCAGGATGCTCATGCCAGCTTCCTTCTCATGCTGATAAGCAGGGCCAGGAAGAAGGGGCCGCCCAGGGCCGCCATAGCCACGCCCAGCTTGATCTCGGTCGAGGCGGGCGTCAGCCGCACCAGGATGTCCGCCGCCAGCGTCAACGCCGCCCCGCCCAGGGCCGAGGGCAGCAACAGGCCGCTGGGCCGGGCGCCGATCAGGGGCCGCAGCAGATGCGGCACGATCAGGCCGACGAAGCCGATCGACCCCGTCACCGCCACCGCCGAGCCGACCGCCAGGGCCGCGCCCAGCGCCAGCATCATGCGCCCGACATCCAGCCGCACGCCCAGCGACCGCGCCCCCGCCTCGCCCAGGGTCAGGGCGTCCAGCGTCCGGCCTTGGGTCAACAGCAGCAGGCACCCCAGGATCATGCCCGGCGCCGCCAACCTCAGTTCGACCACGCTGCGGTCAGCCAGCGACCCCATCAGCCAGTTGACGATCTCGTTCACCGCCCAGGGATTGGGCGCCAGGTTCAGCGCCAGGGCGACCCCCGCCCCCGCCATGGTCTGGATCACCACCCCGGCCAGGATGAAGGTGACGACGCTGCTGGTCGCCCCCGCCAGGGCCAGCAGCAGCAACACGCCGACCCCCGCCCCGATCATGGCCGCGACCGGCAGCACCCACGGCGCGCTGGCCGCCGCGCCCAGATAGAAGGTCAGCACCGCCCCCAACGCCGCCATGGTCGACACGCCCAGGATCGCCGGATCGGCCAGCGGGTTGCGGGTGTAGCCCTGCAACGCCGCCCCGGTCAGGCCCAGCACCGCCCCGACCATCAGGGCCAGCACCGTGCGCGGCAGGCGCAGCTCGAACAGGATGGCCCAGGCGGGATCGCCGCGCTGGCTCGCCCAATCGCTCCAGGGGATCCAGACGCGGCCGGCGCTCATGCTGGCGACGGACAGGGCGACGATCAGGAGCAGAAGTCCGATCATCACCAGAGGACGCGGCAGGGTCATGTCAGAGCCTCCAGCGCCGTACGGCGCGCGCGCGCCAGGGCGGCGGCGGTCTGGATCAGCACCGGCCCGCCGCAATAGAGCAGCTTCTCTTCCAGTTGCGCCTGCACCATCCGGCCGGACAGGGACTTCAGCGCCGGATGTCGCATGACCCGGTCGGCCCATGTGCGCGAGCCGCGCACCGGCACGCCGCTGAGCAGCACCTGCGGCGGGTCGGCCAGCAGGCGCTCGACCGGCACATTGCCCCATTTGCCCAGGCCATAACGGGCGGCGACGTTCTGAAACCCGGCGCGGGTCATCATCTCGTCCATCAAGGTGCCGCGCCCGGCGGCGAAACCGTTGGGCTGGTAGATCAGGGCCGTCAGCGGCGGCGATCCGGGCGGCGGGGCGGCGGCGGCGATGGCCGCCTCGATGCGCGCGATCAAGGCCTGGCCCCGCGCCGGACGGCCGACCAGGCGGGCGACCTCGCGCACCTGATCCAGGCTGGCGGCCACGCTGTCGGGCACCGAGAACAGCTCGGTCTGAATGTTCAGACGGCCCAGCGCATTGCGGGTGGCCAGGGCGCTGTGGCGGCTGGTCAGCACCAGATCGGGGCGCAGGGCGATGACCTCCTCCGCCGTCTCCCAGGTGAAGGGCAGGGTCTTGGCCACCTCGGAAATGGTCGAGCCGACCGGCTCGCGCGCATAGTGGCTGAGGGCGACGATCTGTCCCCGGTCGGCGACGTGGACCAGAACGGCGTCGAGGCAGGCGTTCAGCGACACCACGCGACGCGGCGCAGTGTTGGCCGCAGCCGGTCCGGCGACCAGCATGGCCCCCGCGCCCGCCAACGCCTGTCGCCGGGTCGCCCTCATCCGAAGGCCTCCAGCGCGCGTCGCAGTCGAGGGAAGTCGCGCTCGGCCGGAACGCCGAAGCGAAGGGCGTCGGGCGTATGGTCGAACGGCCGGGTCAGGATTCCCGCGCGGCACAGGTGCTGGAACCAGCGCGCGGCGTGGGGCGTGCGCGTCATGCGAAACAGACTGGTCCCGCCGATGATCTGAAACCCCGCCCGCGCCAGCAGGTCGTCCAGCCGGTCGGCCCGTTCGGCCAGGGCCGCCTCGGTCCGGCGCCGCCAGGCCTCGTCGGCGTAGGCGCCCAGCCCCAGCGCCAGGGCGTCGGCGCCGACCGGCCAGTCGCCCTGAAGCGCGCGCAATCGCCGGATCAGCTCGGGCGCCGCCAGCATGAAGCCCAGCCGCACCCCGGCCAGACCATAAAATTTGCCGAAGGAGCGCAGGACGATCAGCCCCGGCTCGGCCAGGTCCGACACGCTGTCGCCGGGCGCGCATTCGATGAAGGACTCGTCCGCCACCAGCCAGCGCCCCGCCTTGGAGCGCGCCCGCGCCATGGCGATCAAATCGGTCCGCCGGATCAGGCGGCCGTCGGGATTGTTCGGATTGACGACGACCAGCACGCCCGCCTGCGAGGCCGCCGCCTGATCGGGCGCGATCAGACGCGTCGCCACGCCCGCCGCCCGCCAGGCCTCGGCGTGGGCGCCGTAGGTCGGGCCGACGATCTCGACCGCCCGCACGCCCAGCAATAGGGGCAGAAGACGGATCGCCGCCTCGGCCCCCGCGACCGCCGCCGTCCGCTCGGGCGCAGCGCCGAAGGCGGCTGCGGCGACCGTCTCCAACGCCGCCAGGGCGGCGGGATCGGGCAGGCGGTTCAGCGCCTCCTCCGACGCACGCGCCCCCCGCCACGGCTCGGGATTGATCCCCGTGGACAGGTCCAGCCAGGGCTGCGGCGCGTCGGGATAGGCGGCGGCGGCCGTCATCAGGCCGCCGCCGTGCCGGGTCGCCGTCGTCAGGAACGCGGCGTCCTTCATCGCATCAGAACCGGACGCGAACGCCGCCGAACACGCCACGTCCCGGCGCGCCGTAGTTCAGGACCGTCTGATAGTCCTCGTCGAAGGCGTTCTCGATCCGGCCGTAGACTTCCAGATGATCGTCGATCGGATAGGAGGCACGGATATCGACCAGGGTGTAGGCGTCGACCTTCACCGTGTTGGCGGCGTCATTGAAGGTTTCGCCGACGTAACGAACCCCCACGCCCGTCTTTAGGCCGAATGCCCAAGCGTAATCGACGTGCAAATTGCCCATGTGTTCGGGACGGCGCGTCAGGCGCTTGCCATTATGCTTAGGATCGGCGGCTTTGACCGCTTCAGCGTCTGTCCAAGTGTAGTTGGCCGAAACGGTCAGTCGATCACCCACCGCCCATCGCCCGGCGGCTTCGATCCCTTGCGCCTCCGTACGAACGATGTTGCCATAGAAACCGCCCCGAGACACGCCGTTGACCGCGCACAACGGGGACGTATAGGTCCAGCAATCAAAATAACCGATTTCGTTGTCGTTCTGCCGGTTGAAGTAGGTCAGCGAGACTACTGCGTCCTGGAATAAACGTTGCTCGACGCCGACTTCCCAGCTCTCGGATTCTTCGGGCTGAAGCGTCAGGTTGCCGTACTCGCTGTACAACTCATACAGCCCCGGCGCGCGGGAGCCCTGGCCCCAGCTGGCGCGGACCACCGTATCGCCCTCGTTCAGGGCCCAGGCCGCCGCGACCTGGCCCAGCAGGTTGTCGCCATATTGCGCATGATCGTCATAGCGCAGGCCGCCGGTCAGGGTCAGGCCGTCCAGCACCGTCCACTGCACCTGGCCATAGGCGCTGTTCAGCTCGGCCTCGCCGCGACCGAAGGCCGGGTTCGGGTTCCAGTCGCCGGGCGAGCGGGTCTTCATCTCCGACTTCTCGTGCTCCAGGCCGAAGGTCGCGTTCAGGGCCTCGGTGAAGGCGAAGGCGCCCTGATATTCCCAGCGGCGGTTCTGGCCCTCGGCGTCGAAGGTCAGGGTCTGGACCTTGTTGTCCGGGTTGAAGTTGCGGCGATCGGTGTCGGTGTGGGCGTAGCCGATGCGGTTGCGGAACCGGCCGTCCAGCAGGTCGAAGTTCAGACCGGCGTAGGCGACCAGCTCCTGGGTCTTGCCGTATTCGCGGCTGTCGCCGTTGAAGGCGTCGAAGTCGTTGCGGCCGCTGGACCAGACCGAGCGCAGGTCCAGCGAAACAGCGTCCGTCACCTTGACGTTCAGGCGGCCCGACAGACCGGTGTTGGCATAGCCGTCGTCCTCGGTCCCCTTGGCGAAGGCCGAGAAGCCGTCGGTGTCATAGCGGCTGGCGGCCAGACGCCAGCTCAGGCGCTCGTTGGCCCCGCCGACGCCGCCCCGGAAATAGGTCGTGCCGCGCGCGCCGGCCTCGGCGTCGAGGCTGCCTTGCAGGGCTTCGGTCGGTTCGGCGGTGACGATGTTGACCACGCCGCCGATGGCCTGGCTGCCCCACAGGGTCGACTGGGCGCCGCGCAGCACCTCGATGCGCGCGGTGTCGCCGACCAGCAGATTGCCGAAGTTGAAGCCCCCCTGGGTCGAGGACGGGTCGTTCAGCTTGACCCCGTCGATCAGGACGACGGTGTGCTGGCTCTCGGCGCCGCGGATGTTGACGCCCGTCGAGGTGCCCGGCCCGCCGTTGCGGGTGAAGCTGACGCCCGGCGTCTGGGCCAGAAGTTCGGCCACGACCGGAGTCTGGCGCGCCTCGAGGGCGGCCTGGGTCAGGACGGTGACCGAGGCGCCGACGCGCTCGATCGGCTGGGCCGAGCGGTTGGCGGTGACGACCACGTCCTCGACGGCGGTGGCGCCGGCGCGGCCCGCCACGTCGGGGGCGGCGGCCTGCTGGTCTAGGACTTCTGCGGCGAAGGCGGGGGCGGCGGCCAGAAGGCTGGCGGCGGCCAGGGTAGCGAAGGCGGTCCGGTTCATTCCGGTTCTCCATATGACGACGCCGCGCCGGACCGCCCGCCGCCCGGATGAGCGAAGGCGGCCGCTGACGCGGCTGGTTTACGACTGTCGTCACACGAGTTGCCTCGACCGCCCGGCACATCCCGACCGCGCGGAGAACGACGGCGACAGGCAGGTCTCCTGGCTCGCGGGTCAAGGCCGGTGCGCGTCGCCTTCCCAGAAGTCGTTCAGGCCGTGGCCTTCCGGACCGCCAGTGGCGTATGACGCGCGGGCTAGCCGCTTACAGTTGCGGGAACAGCCGGAGTTTCACACTCCGTTCCCTTTCAATCCCCTTTCGGGGAACCTGACGCGACCGTGGCAGTAGGACCGCGCGCCGTTCAGGTCAACCGGAGAGACGACGCATGACCCTGACCCTGGTTCTCGGCGGCGCCCGCTCCGGCAAGAGCGGCTACGCACAGCGACAGGCCGAACAGGCCGCCGAGGCGACGGGCCGCCCGCCCGTCTTCATCGCCACCGCCGAGGCCTTCGACGACGAGATGCGCGACCGCATCGCCCGCCATCAGGCCGAGCGCGGCCAGGGCTGGCGCCAGGTCGAGGCGCCGCTGAACCTGGCCGAAGCCGTGCGCGCCCTGTCGGCTAAGGACGTGGCGGTGGTCGACTGCCTGACGCTGTGGCTCAGCAATCAGATGCTGGCCGAGCGCGACCTGGCCGCCGCCGTCGACGACCTGGCCCAAGCCCTGGCCGCCTGCCCCGCCACGCTGTGGGTGGTCAGCAACGAAGTCGGCTGGTCGCTGGTGCCCGACAACCCGCTGGGCCGCCGCTTCCGCGACGAGGCCGGCCGCCTGAACCAGCGCATCGCCGCCGTCGCCGATACGGCCTGCCTGATCGTGGCGGGAATGCGCCTGCCGCTGGAGCGGATCTGACCGGAACCGCCTAAGGCTCCAGCTCGATGTCCCAGTAGAGGTAGTCGAGCCAGCTCTGGTGCAGGAAGTGGGGCGGGAAACGCCGCCCCGCCTGCTGAAGCTGCCAGGCGCTGGGCTGGTGGGCGGTGCGGCGCAGAGGCATCTGGGCCTGACCGGGCGTGCGGCCGCCCTTGCGCAGGTTGCAGGGACCGCAGGCGGCGACGATGTTCTGCCACGTCGTGCGCCCGCCGCGCGAGCGGGGGATGACGTGATCGAAGGTCAGATCCTGGGACGAGCCCGGCTCGCCGCAATACTGGCAGGCGAAACCGTCGCGCAGGAAGACGTTGAAACGGGTGAAGGCCGGCTTGCGGTCCTGATCCACATAGGACTTCAGGCAGACCACGCTGGGCAGTTGCATCTCCAGCGAAGGACTGCGCACGACCTTGTCATAGGTGGCGACCACGTCGACGCGATCCTGCCACACGGCCTTGACCACCTCTTCCCACGGCCACAGCGACAAGGGGAAATAGGACAAGGGCCTGAAATCGGCGTTCAGCACCAGGGCTGGAAAGCCGGACGGCGGGCGGGACAGGACCTGCATCAGGCCCTCCCGCTCATACGGGGGGTTATCGACGCGACAGGACTGAAGACACGTCTCCTTCCTTGGTCTGATGCGAAAACCCTACGCCTGATTCCCCCGCATCGCCATGACGGATACGACGCGTTTTCGTGACGCCCCCGTTCGTGACGCCCCCGTCAGAAGACCTCGACCAGTTCGAACCGCTCACACACGAGCGGCATGTCCGGCGCGAACACGCCCTCGCGCTCGAAATAGGTCTGATGGCCCTCGCGCCAGTATTGGGCCGACAGGTCGCCTTCGCCCTCGGCTCGCATGAAGTCCTCGTCGACCTGATCGAAAGCCAGGATACGGACCTCGGTCGTGCGGATCACGCAGGTCGGACGACCGCCCCCGTCGAGGATGACGCTGAGGTCGCCCACAGCCGGCATCACGTCCGCCTGACAGGAGACCAGGGAGGAACAGGTGGCGCGCTTGCGTCCGTCCAGCACCAAGGCCAGCAGTTCATCAGCCAAGCCGGGGTTGTCGCCAAACGCCCACCGGGGCACGGCGGCATAGATGTTGGGAAGATCGGTCATGGAGAACTCAACAACGGGTTGCGGCGCCAGGACAGGCGGCGAACTTGTTCATGAAGGCGGCCACATCAACGGCGCTCCGCTACACAGCCCTGACCAGGTCGTCGAAGCGAAGCGCCAGTAGAAAATCGCCGTCAGAAGACCTCGACCAGCTCGAATCGTTCGCAGACCACCTTCATGCCCGGCGCCCAGGTGCCTTCGCGTCGGTAATAGGCCTCATGCGCGTCGCGCCACCATTCGTAGGTCAGGTCGCCCTCTCCCTCGGCGCGGGCGAAGTCCTCGCTGACCTGCTCGAAAGGCATGATCTCGACCTCGGTCGTGCGGATCGCACAGCGAGGAGCGCCGGCGCCGTCGAGGATGACGCTGATCTCTCCCACGGTCGGCATGATGTCGGCCTCGCATGACGCCAGCGACGAACAGGTCGCGCGCTTGCCGCCCGCCAGCACCAGGGCCAGCAATTCATCGGCCAGTTCGGGGCTGTCGCCAAAGGGCCAACGGGGCGCGGCCGCATAGGCGGGGGGAATATCGTTCATCTGCATTCTCGTCAGTTGGATTCAATATCGCGAAGCGGCGGTCGGGAAGGCGGGCAGGCTCCAGCCCCACTTCAGGGCGCCGGCGCGCACGCCGAACCCGGCCACGACGGCCACCGCCACGGCGGGCCATGTGGGCAGGCTCACGGCCTTCAGGCCGACGAACAGGGCCGCCGACACCAGGGCGGCGGTGATGTTCAGTTCGCGCCGCAGCAGGATGGAGGGCTGGTGCGCCAGCACGTCGCGCACGATGCCGCCGAAGCAGGCCGTCAGCACGCCCATGACGATGCAGATCAGCGGCGTCACGCCATAGGAGGCCGCCTTGGCCGCCCCCATGACGCCATAGGCCGCCAGCCCGACCGCATCCAGCCACAGCAGGGCGCGGAAACGCCACGACCGCGCGCCCAGCATCCAGAAGCCGACGGCCGCCACCATGCAGACGGCGACATAGCGCCAGTCCTGCACCCAGAAGACCGGCGCTCCGATCAGCAGGTCGCGCAGGGTGCCGCCGCCCATGCCGGTCACGGCGGCGAAGAAGGCGAAGGTCAGGACGTCATGCTTCTCGCGCGCGGCGGCCAGGGCCCCGGTGGCGGCGAACACGGCCACGCCCGCGAAATCCAGCAACGGCAGAACCGCAGCCGGACGAACCAGGTCTGCGCCCGCGATCGGCTCCAACATCGTCATCATCCCCAGGGCGCCGCGCGGCGCCGTCTTCGGGGTCGCCCCCAGCCTTCATCAATGCCGAAGGCTAGAGGCCTTCGTCCAGCGCGATCTCGCCGCGCCGAACGCCACCATACCACCCCCAGAGCAAATGCGCCGCCACCGCGCGATGCGGGCGCCAGATCTCGGCGCGGGCATAGGCCTGTTTCTCGTTCGGACGGGCCTCGGCGCGGTCGGCCCAACGCATGGCTTCCTGAAGCGCCACGTCGCCGCCGGGAAAAACGTCCCCTCGCCCCTCGCAGAACATCAGGAAGGTCTCGGCCGTCCACTTGCCCACCCCCTTGATGGTGACCAGGGCGGCGATAGCCTCGGCGTCGTCCAGCCGCTCCAGATGATCGAAGTCGATGTGGCCCTCCGCATGGGCGCGGGCGATCTCATGGCCGTATTTCGCCTTCTGCCCCGACAGGCCGAAGGTGCGCAGCGTCTCTACATCGCGCGCCAGCACGGCCTCGGGCGTCACCTGACCGTCCAGCCCCTCCACCACCCGCTTCCAGATCGAGGCCGCCGCCGCCACCGACACCTGCTGCTCCACGATCATGCGGAACAGGCCCTCATAGCCGCCGGTCCGCAGCCGCCATTCGAACACGGGCGTCGAGGCGTGCGCGCGCGCCAGCGCCGGATCGGCGGCGGCCAGGGCCTCACGGGCGGCGGCGACGGAGGCGGGAGACGGAGCAAGGGCCATGAGGCCATGCTAGCCTTCCGCCTCATCCCTCGAAAAGAGACGTTCGCCGCACGGTTCTGACCGCGGCCGGAAACCGCTAGTCTGGCGCCATGTTCACCACCCGCTTCGCCCCTTCCCCCACCGGCCGCCTGCATAAGGGGCACGCCTTTTCGGCCCTGACGGCGTGGCGGGCGGCGAAGGCGGCGGGCGGGCGCTTCGTGCTGCGGATCGAGGATATCGACCCAACGCGGTGCCGACCGGAATTCGAGGCAGGCATCTATGAAGACCTGGCCTGGTTGGGGCTGGACTGGGAGACGCCGGTGCGGCGCCAGTCCGATCACCTGGCCGACTACGCCGCCGTGGTCGAGGCGCTGGACCGGCGCGGCCTGCTCTATCGCTGCTTCCGCACCCGCAAGGAGATATTGGACGCCATCGGCGACGCCCCCCACGGCCCCGCCGAGGCGGCGCGCCCCGGTCCGCATCCGGCCGAGGAAGAAGCCCGCCTGCTGGCCGAGGGACGCCCTTTCGCCTGGCGACTGTCGCTGGAGCGGGCGAAGGAGGCGCTGGGCGGCGCGGTCTGGGACGCACTCAGCTTCATCGAGGAAGGCTCAGGCCCCGATGGCGAGACCGGCCGGGTCAAGGCGCGGCCCGAAACGGCGGGCGACGTGGTGCTGGCGCGCAAGGACGCTGGGACCGCCTACCATCTGGCCGTGACGCACGACGACGCCCTGCAGGGGATCAGCCATGTCATCAGGGGGCAGGATCTGTTCGAGGCGACGCATATCCAGCGGCTGATCCAGGCGCTGATGGACTGGCCTGCGCCCGTCTATCGCCACCACCGCCTGCTGGCCGGGCCCGACGGCCGCCGCTACGCCAAGCGCGACCGCTCGGTCACGCTGGCGGAACTGAGGGAGGGCGGCCTGACGCCCGAGGCGCTGAGGGCGGAGCTGGGGTTCTGACCGCAAGGCGCCGTCAGATCGGCATCCGCATGATTTCCTGATAGGCGGAGATCACCTGATCACGCACCGCCATGACCGTCTCCAGCGAGGCCTCGGCCGAGGAGATGGCGGTGACGACGTCGATCAAATTGCCCTGCCCCTGGACCGACTGGGCCATCTGCGTCTCGGCGGCGCGGGTCTGTTGCGTCGTCTGGGTCATGACGTTCTGCAGCAGGTCGGCGAAGCCTCCGGCCGCGTTCGGGCCGGTGCTTGCAGCCGCATTGGCCGAGGTGGCGACATTGACGCCGCCCCCGCCCTGAACGGCGGCGTAGGCGCGGGCGGCCATGATGGGGTTCATGCCCTAGACCCTCTTACTTCTTGATGATGTCGAGCGTGCGGGAGTCCATGTTCCGCGCCGTCTCAATGACGTTCAGGTTGGCCTCATAGGCGCGCTGCGCCTCGCGCATGTCCATCGCCTCGACCAGGGTGTCGACGTTGGGCCGCTGCACGTAGCCTTCCGCGTTGGCGGCCGGGTGCGAGGGGTCGTAATCCATGCGGAAGTCGCTCTGGTCCGGCCGCACCTCGGCCAGGACCACGCCGGTCGCGCCGTCGACGTTGCGGGCCTGAAACACCGGAGTCTGGCGGCGATAGGGCTGGCCGCCCGCGACGTTGGCCGTGGATTCCGCGTTGGCGATGTTCTCGGCGATGATGCGCATCCGCGACTGCTGCGCCTTCAGCGCGCTGGAGGCGACGGCCATGGCGGTGTTGCGCGGAGTGACGGGGCGACCGTTGATCGGATCAGGCATGGCTCACTCTCCCTCAGGCCGCGGGCTTCTTGGCCGCCAGGCGGATCATCTGCATCGACTTCTGGTAGAAGCCGATGGCGGCGTCATAGGCCATGCGGCTCTCGGCCATCTTGAGCATCTGCTCCTCGACCACGACCGAGTTGCCGTCCAGCGTGGTCTCGGAATCCGGGGCGCGGGTCGCCTCGAACCGCGCCGCCTGGCCGGGCGGCGAGATGTGCCGGGCGTTGGTCGCCGTCATGCGCAGGCCGCCGCCCGTCCGCATCGCCTCGGCGAAGTCGGTCGGCGTCTTCAGGTCGCGGGCGACATAGCCGGGAGTGTCGGAGTTGGCGACGTTCTGGGCGATCACCCGCTGGCGGTCGTCCAGCCAGCCCAGGCGGCCCTTGATCTGATTCAGCAGCGGCAGGTCGGTGACGGACACGCGAATCCCTCGGACGGTGATCGGCAGAATTTGCCGCCTGCATGGTTAATATCTCGTATCCCTAAACGCGCCGTTAACCACGTCCGTTGAAACATGCCCCCGAAGCGCCGCGTCCGCGCGCCGCCGCCGTATGCGTCTGGGGCTGCATCCGCATGAACTTCCTCGATCTGTTCCGGGCGATCTTCGGCCTGGCCATCACCCTGGGCATCATCGGCCTGGCCGCCTGGGCGGCGCGGCGCTATGCGCCCGAGATTCTGGCCCGCTTCCAGGGACCGCAGGGCCAGGTGCGGCGCATGAAGGTGGTCGAGACCCTGGTGCTGGACCCGTCGCGCCGCCTGGTGCTGATCCGCGTCGACGACGAAGAACGGCTGATCCTGCTGGGCGAAGGCCGCGAACTGATCGAGCCCCGCCAGCCGGGAGGCGTGAAATGAAACGCCCCGCCCTGTTCGGCATGCCGACCCGCGACGAGCTGAAGCGCGCGGCCCTGCTGTCCCTGATCACCACCGCCCTGTGCCTGATCTGGCCGCTGGGCGCTCTGGCGCAGGAGGCGGCGCAGGGCGGATCGGCCATCAACATCGACCTGGGCAGCGGCGCCGGCCTGACGCAGCGCGTGGTGCAGCTAGTCGGGCTGATGACGGTGCTGTCGCTGGCGCCGTCCATCGTCATCATGACCACCAGCTTCGTGCGAATCGTCGTGGTGCTGTCCCTGCTGCGCACCGCGCTGGGGATGCAGCAGTCGCCGCCGAACGCCGTCCTGGTGTCCCTGGCCCTGTTTCTGAGCGCCATCGTCATGGGTCCGACCTGGCAGGACGCCTATGATTCGGGCATCCGCCCCCTCATGGATCAGCAGATGGAGCTGCCTCAGGCCTTCGATGCGGCGTCCGAACCGGTAAAAACCTTCATGCTGGCCCAGGTGAAGCCGGACGACCTGGCGTTGTTCACTCGCCTGTCGCGTGTGGAGGCCCCGGCCGACGTGCAGGATCTGCCCCTGCGCGTGGTCACGCCGGCCTTCATGATCAGTGAGTTGAAGACCGCCTTCACGATCGGATTTCTTCTTTTTGTTCCGTTCCTTGTGATCGATCTGGTGGTCGCCAGCGTGCTCATGTCCATGGGTATGATGATGCTGCCGCCGGTGGTGGTCAGCCTGCCCTTCAAGCTGATCTTCTTCGTGCTGGTGGACGGGTGGCGACTGGTCGCCGGAAGCCTGGTCGAGAGCTTCCAGAGAGCCTCCGGAACCGGATAAATCCCCAGCCTGCAAGGCCTGCGCGCCGATGCGCACTTGCCAAGCTCCCCAAAACCGTCGTTGATCCCCCGGTCCTCGTCCGGCGCTTCTTTCCGGGCGACCACCATTGGGAAAATACCCTCATGACCACTCAAGCTGAACTGATCGCCGCCGTCGCCAAGGACGCGGGCGTTTCGCAAGCTGACGCCGGCAAGGTGCTGACCGCCATTGTCGAAAACATCCACAAGTCGCTGAAGTCGGGCGGCGACGTCCGCATCTCGAACCTGGGCGTGTTCGACACCGCCGAGCGCGCCGAGCGCGAAGGCCGCAACCCGGCCACCGGCGCCACGATCAAGATCCCGGCCTCGAAGGCCGTGCGCTTCCGCGTGTCGAAGCCGCTGAAGGACGCCGTCAACGGCTAAGCCTTTCAGGCGCGTTCGATCCTCCTTGCGGGGATAGACGCAAAAGACCCCTCTCCCGCCGGGAGGGGGGTTTTTATTGGGCGGCGCCGCTCTTCGCCCGGAACTCGGCCTTGGTCTGGGCGATCCAGCCGGCGTAGGCGTCGGCCCCGGCGCTGAGGGCGGCGAAGTCCTGCGGGCGGCCCGAGCCGTCGGCGCCGTCCAGTCCCGCCAAAGCCACCCGAATCGCGCCGGGCGAACGCGCCCCCTCGGCGAAGCGGGCGTAGTTCTTCGACAGTCGGTTCAGCGCGGCCGCGTCGCGCGCCAGGGAATAGCCCGCGCCTGCACGGATCAGGCGCGTCTCCTCGACCTCGCTGAGCGGCACGGCCGTCTCCTTCCAGCGATCGCCGAGGCGCTGTTCGTAGAGGGCGGCGGCCGCCCCCCACTGCTGCTGCTTCCACAGGATATCGGCGCGCACGTCGCGCGCGGCGGGCGAGGCGTCCTTGCCCAGCACCTCCAGAGCGTGATCGTAGCGACCCAGCTCCATCAGGGCGCGGGCCTCCAGCGCGCGGCGCTCCAGGTTCATCTCCGTCGGCAGCAGGGTCGTGCGCGACGACCCCAGGGCCTTCAGCGCCTCTTCCGGTTGGCGGTTCATCAGATAGACGGCGGCCAGATTGGTCGAGACCTGGGCCTTGGCCACCCCGTCCAGTCGGTTCTCGGCCTGATACTTCAGCAGCTCAGCCGCCTGATCCAGCAGGTCGACGTCGATCAGGCGTCGGGCCAGACGCCGCACCATCTCGTCGCCGTCGGCGCCGACGGGCGTCAGTTCGCGGAAGTCGAAGAACAGGGCCAGCGCCTGCACCGGCTGCAGGCCGTCGGCCGCGCCTTCGAGGAACAGGGCGCGGAAGGCGTTGTCCAGATCGGCCTGAAGCCGGTCGCCGCCCGGTAAGGTGACGATCTTCGATCCCGCCGTCTTCAGCGTGGTCAGCGCCTCGCGATAGCGACCCTGCGACAGATACAGTTCACCCAGGGTGCGGATCACCGCCAGCTCGGTCGCATCCCCACGCCAGCGCCATTTCAGCGCCTCCAGCTGGGCGGCGGCGGCGTCGGCCTTCAGCGTCCCCTTGGCCATCTCCAGCTTGATGACGCCCAGACGCGCGGGCGTGGCGATGCCGTCCAGCGGCGCGCGCGCCACCGCCTTGTAGATCGCCAGGGCGCGCTCGGGGTTCTGATCCAGCTCGAACAGCCGGGCCTGCACCAGGCGGGCGGTCAATTGGTCGGGGGCCGAGACGTTCGGTTGGCTGAAGACATAGGCCAGAAGTTCGCGCGCGGCGTCGGCGTCGCCGGTCTCGACCGCCGCCATGGCGTGGGCGGCGCCGAAGCGCGCGCGCCACTCGGGGGCGAAGCCGTCGACCACGCCTGCGCCGGCCGCGAACAGCCGCCGGGCGTTGGCCCAGTCGCCCTGCTGAGCCGCGATGTAGCCCTGCCACACCTTGGTCGAGGGATCCCCGGCCAGGGCGCCGGACGAGAAGTCGGCCTCGGCCTCGGCGAAACGGCCGATGGAGGCGCGGGCGGCGCCGCGCAGGCCGCGCACCTCGGCCACGCCCTGCATGGCGGGCGTCTGCTTGATCAGGGCGTTCAGCACCCCGACCGCCTCGAACCCCAAGCCGTGCCCCACCAGGAAGCGGGCGTAGGCCAGCCGCGCCTCGATCGGGGCGCGCGGATCGTCGACGGCGCGGCCGCTCTCACGCTCGGCGGCGTCCTGAAGGGCGCGGTGGCGGGCGGTGAAGCCGCCCTCGCCCGCATCGGCGGACCAGTCGGCCAGGATCAGGGCCGGGCGCGACGCGGCGCGCGGCGCGTCGCCGCCTTCGACCGCCGCCTCCAACCCGGCCGTGGGCGAGGACAGGGTCAAACCGCGCGGCCGCGTCACCGTCACCAGATCGCCGTCAGCGGTGACGCTCAGATCGTCCGTCGGCGTCTCGATCGCCAGGCCGTGAGCGGTGGGCAGGAAGCCCGCGTCCACCGTGCGGCGTGCGGTCTTCAACCCCTTGCCGGGGGCCAGGGCGGTGACGGCGGCGAAGCGATCGCCGATCATCGGGTCGGTCAGCCAGACGGTGCGGGTGGCCCCGGCCATGCGCGCGGTCAACGACGCCTTGACCGCGTCGTCGCGCTCGATGTCCACCCCGCTGGGCGAAGGCGCGGTTCCGCCGATGGTCACGACCCAGGTGGAGCCTTCGGCGCGGGCGGCCACGGCCTGGCCCGGCTCGACCGGAATGCGTACGGCGGTGAAGTCGGGTCCGGCGGCCCAGCGGGCGCCGTTCAGCCCTTCGCCCTTCATCTCCATGCGGGCGGCGTGGTCGAAGACGGCCCAGACCGCCTCGCCGCGCCGGAAGACGGCGGCGCCGACCGGCCCGTTCCAGGCGAAACGCATCACCGTCTGCTGGCCCTTGACCTCGGCCGCCACCGGCACCGCCCCGCCGATCGGCACGGGCGAGGGGCGCGAGCCGTCCGCCCGCGCGCCCGGCGCATAGAGGTTCAACCAGACGGCGCCGTCGGCGATCCCGCTGGTCGCGCCCGCCCCCTCGGCCAGGGTCAGGACCAGTTCGGTCGCCCCCTGGGCGGCGCGGGTCTCGATCTTCTCCAGCCCCTTGGGCGGATCGACGCGCAGGCGGCTGACGTCGGGGGCGGCGGTCGTGCCGATGCGGACCACGACGGTGCGGCCGTCCTGGCGCACCCGCGCGCGCGATCCCACGATCCCGGCGAACTCGATCTTGGTGAAGCCTGCGTTGGCGCCGATGCGGATCTCGACCGGCGCGCCCGCCTGAGGCTGTCCTTGGGCCAGCGACGGCGCCGGAGCCAGGGGCGCGAAGACGACGACGCCCGCCGCGGCGGCCGCCACGGTCGTCTGCAGAACGCGCTTCTTGGCGGGGGCCCCGGACATATCGCGCGCATGCTCGCGCGAAGGGCTTTAATCGCGGTTAACGGGGCTTGAATCGCAGAAAAACACAACCTTCCCACGCGGATAGGACAAAACACCCGCTTGCGTCGGGGCGCCCGAAGGCCGAAACCGTCAGCCATCGTTCTTTTCAGGAACAGTCCCGTGTCCGACCCTGTCTATCCTCCGCTGAGCCCGCTCAAGACCGGCCTGCGGGGCCGCTGCCCGCGGTGCGGCGAAGGCCCCGTGTTCAAGGGCTATCTGCAGTTGCGCGAGTCCTGCCCGGAGTGCGGTCTGGATTACAGCTTCGCCGATCCGGCGGACGGCCCGGCCTTCTTCGTCATGTGCGCGGTCGGCGTCGTCGGCATGGTCGCCTTCATGATCTTCGAGTTCACCGTGCACCCGCCGATCTGGGTCCACTTCGTCGTGACCTTCCCGATCCTGGCCGCCATGTGCCTGTCGGTGCTGCGCCCCTTCAAGGGCTGGATGGTGTCCGAGCAGTATTTCCACAAGGCGGAAGAAGCCACCTTCGTCAGCGTCGGCAAGCATGGCGACGGCTACGGCTGGCGCGGCCAGGCCGAGCGCGCCGCCAAGGCCGCCGCCCGCGACAAGGGCTGAGCGGCGGCCTCTTCCTAGGCGATCGGATCAGTCGGCCCGGAAGACCTGGCCGCCCTTCATCACGAAGCGCACGCGCTCCAGTTCGGTGACGTCCGTCAGCGGGTCACCGCCCACCGCGATCAGATCGGCGGGCATGCCCGGCGCCAGACGACCGGCTTCGTTGGAGATGCGCAGGTGCTCGGCGGCGCCGACCGTGGCGGACTGGATCGCCTGAAGCGGCGTCAGACCGGCGCGGACCAGCAGGGCGAACTCCTGGGCGTTATCGCCGTGGGCCGAGACGCCCGAGTCGGTGCCGAAGGCGATCTTGACCCCGCCGCGATGGGCGCGCGCGGCCATGTCCAGCATCTTGGGTCCGGCTTCCAGCGCCTTGGCCGTCTGGGCCGGGGTGAAGAAGTTGTCCGGGCTGGAGGCGACGCGGGCCACGAAGTCGCCCGCCATCAGGGTCGGCACCAGCCAGGCGCCGTTCGCCTTGAACTGGCGCATGGATTCATCATCCAGATAGGTCCCGTGCTCGATGGAGTCGCCGCCCGCCTTCAGGAAGGCGTTGATGCCGTCGCCGCCGTGGGCGTGGGCGGTGACCTGGCGGCCCATGCGGTGGGCGACCTCGACGATGGAGGCCAGTTCGTCCTCGGTGAACTGTTGCGCCAGGCCCGCCGCCGTATTCGACAGCACGCCGCCCGTGGCCGTGATCTTGATGATGTCGGCGCCCGCGCGCACCTGCATACGTACCGCGCGACGGCAGTCTTCCGGCCCCGAACAGATGCTCTCGGGCGACATCAGGTGCAGGATGTCGTCGCGATAGCCGTTGACGTCGCCGTGGCCCCCGTGGACCGAAACGGCCGAGCCGGCGGCGATGATGCGCGGTCCGGGCACGTCGCCGCTGCGGATGGCGTCGCGCAGGGCGAAGATGGATTCGTTCGTCGCGCCTAGGTCCGCCACCGTGGTGAAGCCCGCATTGAGCGTGCGCCGCGCATACCGCGCGCCGACCATCGCCTGGGCCGCGTTGGATTGCGTCAGTCCGTCGAGGCGCGAATTCGGGTTCGATTCGAAGGTCAGATGGACATGGCTGTCGATCAGTCCCGGCAGGACGAAGGCCGAGCGCAGATCGACGACGTCGCCCTCGCCGACGAAACCGTCGCGGATCTCGACGATCTGGTTCCCTCTGATCACGAGAGTTTTATCGCGCAGCACCCGACCGCTGGCCGGATCGGCCAAAAGCCGCCCCACTTGAACGAACTTCGTCGGCTGTTCGGCCGAAACCGACGCCGGCGTCGGGGTTTGGCGCGCTTCGGCGCCGGTCGCGGCCAGAACGGCCGCGGTCACAATCAGGGCAAGCTTTTTCATTCATCCCTCCCGTTACTGAGGCGCGCAACATAACCGTTCCAATCTTTGCGCCAAGGCCAAGGTTGCCTTGCACGGATGGTTCATGAAACAAGCCGATACAGTTGTTTAACGTGCGAGGGGCGTCGCATGCGGCTTTCCAGACGTGGCTTGATCCTGGGCGGTTCGGCCCTGTTGGCGGGGTGTTCCTCCGCCGCCTCCACCACCACCAGCCTTCAGCTCGCCGGAGCCGTCGCGCCTACGCTTCCGACCCTGCCTGAGCGGGCGGCGGCGGCTCATGTCCAGGTCGCTGAGGCTGGAGCGACGATCGATCCCCACGGCGTCGTCCGCAAGGATCTGCTCGAACGCGCCCGCGCCGCCATGGACGTGCACGGCCATAAGATCAGCCAGCGAGACCGCATGTATCTGGTCGATTTCCAGAAGTTCTCGGGCGAGGACCGCTTCTACGAGGTCGATCTGGAAGGCGGCTGGGTCACGGCCTATCGCACCAGCCACGGGCGCGGCTCGGACCCGGCGCATTCAGGCTATGCGCAGCAGTTCTCGAACCGTCCGGACAGCCATATGTCGTCCATCGGCGCCTACGCCACGGCGGGCGCCAGCTGGGGCAGCCAGCAGGGGCCGAACGTCCTGCTGGACGGGCTGGAGTATTCCAACAACCTGGCGCGCGAACGGGCCATCATCATCCACGGCGCCGACTACGCCGATCCCGCCTTCCTGGCGCGCCAGGGCAAGCTGGGCCGGTCCTACGGCTGTTTCTCGGTGTCCCACGCCGACCTGGTCCCCTTGCGCGAACGCATGGGCGAAGGCCGGCTGTTGTTCGCCATGACCTAAAGCACGGCGGAGCCGCTTAGCGCGGCTCCAGCGCCCGCCAGCCGATGTCGGTGCGGTGGAAACCGCCCGGCCAGTCGATCTTGGCGATGGCCTCATAGGCGCGCTCGCGCGCCTGGGCCACGTCATCGCCATAGGCGCAGACGTTCAGCACCCGGCCGCCCGCCGCCGCCAGGGCGCCGTCGTCGCGCAGCTTGGTCCCCGCGTGGAAGACCTGGACGTGGGGGCCGAAGTCCTGGTCCGCGCCCCGGATGACCGAGCCTTCCAACGGGCTGTCGGGATAGCCCTTGGCCGCCAGCACCACGCAGATCACCACGCCCGGCTTGAAGGCCGGCGCCGGCGCCTGGGTCAGGTCGCCGCGCGCGCAGGCCAGCAGCAACGGCACGATGTCGCCGTCCAGACGCATCATCAGCACCTGGCATTCCGGGTCGCCGAAGCGGGCGTTGAACTCGACCACCTTGGGGCCTTCGGCCGTCGCCATCAGCCCGACATAGAGGACGCCGCGATAGGGGGCGCCTTCCTCGGCCATCTTCTGAATCGTCGGAACGACCACGCGGTCGTTCGCCGCCTGGGTGAAGGCCGCCGTGAAGACCGGCGCAGGCGAATAGGCGCCCATGCCGCCGGTGTTCGGGCCCAGATCGCCGTCGAAGGCGCGCTTGTGGTCCTGGGCGCCGCCGAACAGCACGGCCCGCGTCCCGTCCGATAGGGCGAAGAGGGAGCCCTCCTCCCCGTCCATGAATTCCTCGATCACCACGCGCGACCCGGCCGAGCCGAACCGGCCGCCCAGCATCCGCTCGATCTCGGCCTCGGCGTCGGCGCGATCGGGGCTGATGGCCACGCCCTTGCCCGCCGCCAAGCCGTCGGCCTTGATGACATAGGGGGCCGAATACTGATCCAGCGCCGCCTTGGCCGAGGCGACGTCCTCATAGACGCCATAGCCCGCCGTCGGAATGCCGTGACGTTGCAGGAAGGCCTTGGAGAAGGCCTTGGACGTCTCCAGCTGCGCCGCCGCCTGCGTCGGGCCGAAGCAGGGGATGCCCGCCGCGTTCAGCCGGTCGGCCAGACCCTCGGCCAGCGCCGATTCCGGGCCGACGACGACCAGATCCGCCTTCATCTCGCGCGCCAGGGCCGCCAGGCCCTCGGCGTCGGTCGCCTTCAGGTCGGGGCGCATCTCGCCCAGCTTGGCCATGCCCGGATTGCCGGGCGCGACGACGAGCCGCGTCACCAGCGGCGACTGGGCGATCTTCCAGGCCAGGGCGTGTTCGCGCCCTCCCGATCCGACGAGCAGAATGTTCATGAAGGCGGAATGGCCGCACGCGCCGTCCCGGTCAAGCGCCGGAAAGGGTTAGCGGCCCCTCGCCTCCTGGAAATCAAGGCATCCAGGCAGGCAAGGCCTTCAACTGCGCCAGCGTCATGGTCGACACCAGGTCGTAGGCGTCGCCCTCCTTCCGGGGCGTCAGACCATCCAGCGGAATGCGCACCCAGTGCGGCCCGCCCTCGCCTGCCGGCTCGATGATCAGGCCGGTGACGGCGCCCGAGGCGTCCACATCGACCCGCTGAACATCGCCCAGATCGACGCCCGCCGGCGTGATGAGGTCGGCGTCCTCCAACTGGGCCACGGTCAGGCCCAGCGCCATGGCCCCAGGCGCCGCGGCGGGCGCGCCAGCCATGGTCGGCGCCGAGGCGGCGTCGGGCGAGGCCTCAGGCGTCTTATCGGGCTTGGCCGGCGGCTGCGAACAGGACGCCAGCAGGGCCGCGGCCGAGGCGGCCGCGAACAAGGTCTTCATCATCGAACCCTCCTGTCTCTAGATCAGGGCCGAGACCACATAGACGCCGGCGCCGGCCAGAAGAATCAGCCCCAGAACCAGCCACGGGCTGAGCGTCGGATTGTTACTGCGACGCGCCAGTTCGCGCTCGCGCGCCTGATCGGGCGGCAGGTCGTCGGCCGTCGGCTCTTCCGAAAACGGGTCTGGAGACTGCACCATGATCGGCGAACGCGCGCGGGGACGCGCCCGTTCCGCCACGCTTGCCCGCCATGTCTTTGCGGGCGCGGCGGCGACGGCTAGGGTGCGCGCCATGACCTCCGACGACGACTACGCCTTCGAGGGCGCGGCCACGCAGCCCGCGCGCGACAACAATCCGCCGCTGTCGATCTCGGAGCTGAGCTTCGCGCTCAAGCGCACCCTGGAGGAACGCTTCGGCCATGTACGGCTGCGCGGCGAGATCTCCAAAGTGAACCGCCACGCCTCGGGCCACGTCTATCTGACGCTCAAGGACGACAAATCGGCCATCGACGGCGTGATCTGGAAGGGCGTGGTGCGCGGTCTGGGCGTCCAACCCGAGACGGGGCTGGAGGTCATCGTCACCGGCAAGATCACCTCCTACCCGGCGCGGTCCTCCTATCAGATCGTGATCGAGAGCATGGAGGCGGCGGGCGCGGGCGCCCTGCTGGCCCAGTTGGAGCGGCTGAAGGTCAAGCTGCGCGACGAAGGCCTGTTCGATCCGGCGAAAAAGAAGGCCCTGCCGACCTTCCCCGCGACCATCGGCGTCATCACCAGCCCGACCGGCGCCGTCATCCGCGACATCCTGCACCGCATCGCCGAGCGCTGGCCCTGCCGCGTGATCGTCTGGCCGGTGGTGGTTCAGGGCGACGCCGCCAGCGGTCAGGTCGCCAACGCCATCCGCGGCTTCGACCAGATGACGCCGGGCGGCCCGATCCCCCGCCCCGACCTGCTGATCGTCGCGCGCGGCGGCGGCTCGGTCGAGGATCTGTGGTGCTTCAACGACGAGGCTCTGGCGCGCACGGTCGCGGCCGCCCGCATCCCCATCATCTCGGCCGTGGGGCACGAGACGGACACCACACTGATCGACTTCGTGTCGGACCGCCGGGCCCCGACCCCGACCGGGGCGGCCGAGATCGCCACGCCGGTTCTGGCCGACCTGCGCTGGGCGCTCAGCGATCTGGAGGGGCGGCTGTCGCGCGCCGGGGCGCGGATGCTGGAAGACCGCCGCACCCGCCTGCACGCCGCCGCGCGCGGCCTGCCCGCCCGGCCCGAAGACCTGCTGGCCCTGCCGCAGCAACGACTGGACCACGCCGCCAGCCGTCTGGGCTCCGGCCTGCACCGCAATGTCGCCGTGCATGAGCGCCAGCTGGCGGTCGCGGCGGGTCGGCTGACGCCCGGCCTGCTGCGCGCCCGCGTCGAGCGCGGTCAGGACCGCCTGCGCGGCGCCGCCGACCGTCTGGGCGCTGCGCTTCAGGCCGGCGTCGCCCGCAACGAGCGCCGCCTGCTGCAGACGGCGGGCCGCCTCAGCCCTGCGCCCCTGCACCGCCGCCTCGATCAGCGGCAGGCGCGGCTGGAGGCGCTCACCTTACGTCTGGACAGCGTCATGCCGCGTCGGCTGGAGCGCGCCGAGGACCGCCTCGCCGCCCTGTCCCGCGCCCTGACGACGCTGAACCCCAAGACGCCCAAGCCCGGCTTCGCCCGCATCGAAGACGCCGAGGGCGCCATGATCGCCTCGGCCGCCGCCCTTTCGCCGGGGCAGGCGGTGCGGATCGTCTTCAGCGACGGCGCCAAGGACGCGACCATCGACGGCGAGGGCGCCGCGCCGCGTCCGACGCCTAAGCCTGCCCCGCGCCCCAAGGCCCCGCCCGCAGGCCAAGGCGACCTGTTCTGACCCCTGAAAATTCCGCTCATCCCGAGCGTCCGCCGGGATGAGCGGGTTTAGAGGGGCGACGCCCTAGCGGCGGGCGGTCTCGGCCAGCACCGCCTTCACCGCCTCGATGTCCAACGCCTCGATCGTCACCGTCTTGCCGTCGATCACCGAGGTCGTCGTCTGCGCCTTCAGCAGGGAGTTGAGGATGGCCTCCTCCGTCGCCTCGGCGACCGCGACGAACAGGGGCGACATGCGGTCGTTCGGCCAGTCCGCAACCATCGCCTGCCCCGCCCGGCGCTCAGGCGTCCGCCGCACGCCCTCCGCCGTGGAAAACGCGATCGCATAGTCCCCCGACCCGTTCGAGAACGCCGCCCCCGTCCGCGCCAGACCGGCGAAGGCGCGGTTGGCCAGCCGCTCCAGATTGCGGTCCGACAAAGGCGCGTCCGTCGCCACCACGATCATGATGGAGCCGTCGGCGCGCTCATTCTCCACCTCTTCGCGCAAGTAGTAGCGGCCCAGCCGCACCCCGACCGGCGCTCCGTCGATGCTCAACACGCCGCCATAGTTCGACTGGACCAGCACCCCGACGGTGAAGCCGCCCAGACTGTCGGGCAGTTTGCGCGAACTCGTCCCGATCCCGCCCTTGAAGCCGAAAGCGATGGTTCCTGTCCCGGCGCCGACCGCGCCCTGCTCCACCGGCCCTGGCGTCGCCGTCTCGATGGCCCGCACCACGTCGGCGGCCGTGACGACGCGCGCGCGGATGTCGTTCAGCCCGCCGTCGTTCGTCTCGCCCACCACGGCGTTGACCGAGCGGACGTCCTCATGCCCCGGCTGTTTCAGCGTCCAGTCCAGAACGCCGTCGATCCCCCGCGCCACCGACAGGGTGTTGGTCAGGACGATCGGCGTCTCGATCTCGCCCAGCTCCATGATCTGGGTCGCGCCCGCCAGCTTGCCGAAGCCGTTGGCCACCGACAGCCCGGCCGGAACCTTGTCGCGGAACAGGGAGCCGCCGTGCGGCACGATGGCGGTGACGCCGGTGCGGCCGCTGTCGCCCGGACGCAGCGTCACCTGCCCCACCTTCACCCCGACCACGTCGGTGATGGCGTTCAGCGGCCCCGGCGACAATATGCCCGGCGCCCGGCCCAGGTCGCGAATGGTCGGCCGCTCGGCCGCTCCGTCCTGAGCATTCGCGCCAGGCGCGGCGACCAGAACGGCCGCGGAAACGGCGGCGGCCAGGATGTCGGCGGGCGATCGAGACATGGAACATCCGATTTTGTGAAGACAGACGCTCAGATGACGGCGATTCGCCTGTCGTCCCGCACAAGCTTCGCGTTATGATGGCGGCATGAGCACCCAGCCTCCTTCTTCCGCGCCCAGCGAAACGGCCTGCCTGCACTACGGCGACGGCGAGTTCGCCGTTCTGTCGGCCGGCGCCTTCGTGCGGTGCGCCGTCAGCGGCGCGGCCATCCCTCTGGCCGCACTGCGCTATTGGTCGGTCGAGAAGCAGGAAGCCTACGCCGGACCGCGCGAGTATCTGACGGCCGCCGGGCGCTGAGCCCTTTCCGATGTCATGGCCGGATCGTTTCCGGTCGCCCTGTTTCTCGGTGTCCTTAGATGTCCGCCCTGAGTTCGGTCCACGTCCTGCTGGTCGACGACAATCCCAATATGCGCGCCATCGTCGCCGCCATGCTCAAGTCCGTCGGCGTCGGCCGCCTGAGCGAGGCTGAGGACGGCGTCGTGGCGCTGGAGCTGTTGCGCCGCGAAGCGATCGACATCGCCATCGTCGATTTCCGCATGAAGCCGATGGACGGCGCCGCATTCACCCGCGCTGTCCGCAGCGAAGGCGACAGCACAAACCCCTATCTGCCGGTCATCATGATGACGGGGCACTCCGAAAAGAGCCGCGTGACCGAGGCGCGCGACGCGGGCGTGACCGAGTTCGTGGCCAAGCCGGTGAAGGCCCAGACCCTGCTGACGCGGATCGAGGCGGTGATCCTGCGTCCCCGCCCCTTCGTGCGTTCGCCCAGCTATTTCGGGCCGGATCGCCGGCGCACAGGAACGAAGGACTACGCCGGTCCTTTCCGCCGCGCCGATGACGGCGTGCTGGATTAGGCGTCAGACGCCCGCAGCGCCTCATAGACCTGGGGCGGCCAGCGCTTGTGGACCCAGAACCAGTCGACGGGATGCTCGCGCACCCGATCCTCCACAAAGCGGTTGGCGGCCTGCACGCCCGCCAGCACATCGGCGGCCTTGTCGCCGGTATCGGGCACGGCGATCGGCTCATGCGCGGTGACGCGGAAGCACACGCCGGGCAGGCGCACCACCGACAGAGGCTGCATCACCGTGCCGAACTTCAGCGCCATGCGCGCCGCGCCGGGCGAGGCGTTGACCGGCTGGCCGAAGAACTCGACCTCCGGCCCCTGGCTGTATTTCTGATCGACCAGCAGGGCGATGGATTCGCCCCGCTTCATCCCCGCCATCAGCTCGCGCGTGCCGTCGCCCTTGGGCGCGAACAGCTTGATGCCATAACGCTCGCGGCTCTGGCGGATCAGGGCGTCGACATAGGGGTTGTTGGCCGCGCGATAGGTCACCTGACACGGCACGCCAGCCGCCATGATGACCGCCGCCATCACCTCGAAATTGGCCAGGTGGCCCGAGATCAGCACCACCGGCTTGCCGCTATCGCGCACGGCGTGCAGCCGCTCCAGCCCGACGATGTCGATGCGCCCGCTTTCCGGCGTCAGCCTGTCCATGACGGCCAGTTCGGCGAAGGTGCGGCCCGTCTGCTCCCACTGATCCACGGCCAAACGGTCGCGTTCGGCGGCGTCCATGTCGGGAAAGGCGATGCGCAGGTTTCGCGTCACCGTCTTGTGCGTGCCGGTCAACGGCCCCAGCGTCCGCAGCAGCTTGCCGCCGAAGCCCGAGGCCCGCTCGACGCCCAGCAGGCGCAGGAAGCCGAACAGCCCGCGAAACGCCGCCGCCTCCAGCCGCCAGACCAGATCCTGGCTCATTTTAGCGGCGCCGCCGCCCTTCGGGCTGCTTGAGCGCGTTTGATCTTCACCAGGCAATCGTCAGTCCGCCGTCCACCACCAGGGTCTGGCCGGTCACATAGGCCGACGCAGGGCTGCAGAGATAAACCGCCGTGCCCGCGATTTCATCAGGCTGACCGATCCTTTTCAGCGGCGCGGGGTCGGTGACGGTCTTCAGCAGTTCCGGGTTCTCCCACAGGTATTTGGCGAAATCGGTCTGAACCAGGCCCGGCGCGATGCAATTCACCCGCACGTTCGACGGCCCGTATTCGACCGCCAGATTGCGCGCCAGCTGCATGTCCGCCGCCTTGGAGATGTTGTAGGCGCCGATCAGGGCGTTGCCGCGCAGGCCCCCGATGGAGGAGATCAGCAGGATCGCCCCATCCTTGCGCTCGACCATCTCCGGCGCGACCATCTGGATCAGCCAGTGGTTGGAGATGACGTTGTTCTGAAGGATCTTTTCGAACTGCTCGTCGCTGATGCCCGCCATCGGCCCGGCGTAGGGATTGGTCGCTGCATTGCACACCAGAATGTCGATCCGGCCGAAGGCGGTGCGCGTATCGTCCACCAGCCGCTGCAGGTCTTCCTTGGAGGCGATGTTGGCGGGAATGGCGATGGCGCGGCCTTCGCCGTGCTTCTCATTGATGGCGACGGCGACCTCTTCGCACGGCCCGGCCTTGCGCGAGGAGATGACGACGCGCGCGCCGTGTTCGGCCAGACGCTCGGCGATGGCCTTGCCGATGCCCTTGGATGAGCCGGTGATGACGGCGACCTTGCCGCTCAGATCGAACAATTCCATGCGTTAACCTCCTTTTACCGCCCGTTTATCCGCGCGGACCCTAGCCGTTAGCCTTCGTTAACGTGATACTTGATCGATTCTATAGGGAAAGGCGGTTCTGACCGGCCCCATGCGAAAGATCACCGGCGGCTTCCTGTTCTTCGGCTACCTGTTCCTCGCCCTGACCATCGGGGCGGCGATCTGGCGCGCCGGTCTGGGCGGCGGCGCGGGCGCGGCCGGGGTGCTGGGCGCGCTGGGGATCATGGCCGGCCTCCACGCCCTCGTCACCGGCATGGCCGACCGTCGCGCCCTGCGTCTGGAGATCGGCAAGGTGCGCGAAGCCCATCGCCTGCTGGCCGATGCGATGGAGTCGACCCAGGGTGCCCTGACCGAACTGGCGCAGGCCATCGAGACCGGCGCCCTGTCGCGCACCGACGCCCTGACCGGCGAGGTGCGGATGCTGGAAGGCCTGGTCCAGCAGATGAGCGCCTCGATCGAGGAGCGGCTGGCCGCCTCCACCCTGACCGCCGACACCTTCGAGGGGCGCCGTCAGGTCCAGTCGAACACCCTGCTGAAGACCGTCCACGACGCTCTCAGCGAGAACCGCGTCGACCTGTATCTTCAGCCGGTCGTGACCCTGCCCCAGCGGCGGACGGTCTATTATGAGAGCTTCACCCGCCTGCGCGACCCGTCGAACCGGGTGATGATGCCCGCCGAATACCTGTCGGTGGCCGAGGGCGAGGGCCTGCTGCCCGCCATCGACAATCTGCTGCTGTTCCGCTGCGCCCAGATCGTGCGCCGTCTGGCCGGGCAGGATCGCAAGGTCGGGGTCTTCTGCAACATCTCGCTGGCGTCGCTGGGGGACGAGACCTTCTTCCCGCAGTTCCTCGACTTCCTGAGCCAGAACCGCGACCTGAAGGACGCCCTGATCTTCGAACTGGGCCAGGCGACGTTCGACGCGCGCGGCGCCATCGAGGCGCGCAACATGGCCAAGCTGGCCGACCTGGGCTTCCGCTTCTCCATCGACAAGGTGCAGACGCTGGATCTGGACTTCGCCGACCTGCAACGCTCGGACGTGCGCTTCATCAAGGTGGCGGCCGACCTGCTGATCGAGCAGCTTCTTGACCTGGACGGCGCCGCCCCCCTGCCCAGCCAGCCGGACATCCGCGCCGGGGACTTCGCCCCCCTGACCCGCCGTCACGGCCTTGAGCTGATCGCTGAAAAGGTCGAGAGCGAGAAACAGGTCGTCGACATCCTCGAACTGGATATCGCCATGGGTCAGGGCCACCTGTTCGGCGAACCGCGCGCCATCAAGGAAGCCGTCCTGGCCGAAACCGACCCGCCCGCCGACTTCGTCCGCTCGACGCTGAAATCGGCGGAGCAGCGGGTGCGCTTCTAGGCCCACGGCCGAAAGCCGCCAGACAAACGGGTCGCCGCCCGCTCTGATGGGGTATGACCGACGCCGCCCTCAACTGGCCCCGCATCGCCGCCGACCTGAACGCCCAGGGCTGGGCTCTAACCGGCCCCCTGCTGACGCCCGCGACCTGTAAGGCCCTGCAGACCCTCTATGACCAGCCCGAGCGGTTCCGCAGCCGCATCGTCATGCAGCGCCACGGCTTCGGTCAGGGCGAGTATCAGTATTTCGCCGATCCCCTGCCTGATCCCCTGCCCCGGCTGCGGGCGCGGCTTTACGAAGGCCTGGCGCCGGTCGCTGACGACTGGGCGGCGCGGCTGGGACGGCCGGGTTTTCCGGCACAGTTGGACGAACTGACCGCCCGCTGCCGCGCGGCGGGCCAGACCCGGCCGACGTCGCTGATGCTGCGCTACGGTCCCGGCGACTACAATCGGCTGCATCAGGATCTGTACGGCGAACTGGTCTTCCCGCTACAGGCGGCCATCCTGCTGAGCGATCCGGCCGAATTCGAAGGCGGCGAGTTCGTTCTGGTCGAGCAGAAGCCCCGGTCGCAGTCGCAGGCCCATATCGCGCCGCTGAAACAGGGACAGGCGGTCATCTTCGCCGTACGCGAACGCCCGGTGGCCGGCACGCGCGGCGACTATCGCGTCCAGATGCGCCACGGCGTCAGCACGGTGCGCGCGGGCAAGCGGATGACGCTGGGCCTGATCTTCCACGACGCCGCCTGATCCCTTCTCCCCTTGTGGGAGAAGGTGGGCGCCCAAAGCGCTCGGATGAGGGGTGTCGGCGCAGCGTTTGACGTTCTGGCGGTTCGTGCGTCGTGGCAGTCGTTTAGGCCGCTGCGCGCACACCCCTCATCCGTCAGGCTCCGCCTGCCACCTTCTCCCTCAAGGGAAGAAGGAAGAAAAAGGCCCCTCCGTCAGAACGGAGGGGCCTGATCCTTTAGGCTTTCTGCGCGTCCAGCCACCGCACCGCGTCGGCGTCGCGAGCCGACAGGTCGGGATAGTCGGCGTCGGAGCCGACGTCCGGCACGCGTCGCCAGGAGCGGGCGCATTTGGGATAGTCCGCCGTCTTCACCTCGACCGTCACCGCCTCGCCGCCGGCCTTGAGCTCGGCGCCCGAGGTGCGGAACACCTCAGCGGCGTCCAGTCCTTCGAACGGCGCCAGCAGTTCGGCCGGGGCCGTCACGACCGGCCAGGCGTCCAGCGCCCCGCCGATGACCTTGTCGCGACGCGCGGCTTCCAGCGCCTCGTTGACCACTTCCAGCACCGTCTCGACATTGGTCCAGCGTTCGGCCTCGGCCGTGTTGCGCCACTGACCCGGCGTCTCGGGGATCACCCGCGCGCAGTTGGTGCCGGCTTCGGGGAAACGCGTGGTCCAGGCCTCGTCCATGGTGAAGGGGGTCAGCGGGGCCAGCCAGGCGGTCAGGCGGCTGAACACCTCGTCCATCACCGTGCGGACGGCGCGGCGCTTGGTGCTGTCGAGACGGTCGCAATAGAGGCTGTCCTTGCGCACGTCGAAATACAGGGCCGACAAATCGCCCGAGCAGAACTCCAGCACCGGCCGCACCACGTCCTGGAAGCGGTATTCGGCATAGGCCTGACGCACCTGCCCATCCAGCTCCCACAGGCGGTGCAGGATGAACTTCTCCAGCGGCGGGAACTGGTCGTAATCGGTCAGGCGCTCGGCCTCATCGAAGCCGTTCAGCGCGCCCAGCAGATAGCGCACGGTGTTGCGCAGCTTGCGATAGGCGTCGACCGTGGTCTGCAGGATCTGCTTGCCGATGCGCTGGTCGTCCGAATAGTCGACCAGGGCCACCCACAGACGCAGGATGTCGGCGCCCGACTCCTTGATGATGGTCAGGGGATCGGTGGTGTTGCCCCGCGACTTCGACATCTTCTCCCCGTTCTCGTCCAGGGTGAAGCCGTGGGTCAGGACGGCCTTGAACGGCGCCCGGCCGCGCGTGCCGCAGCCTTCCAGCAACGACGACTGGAACCAGCCGCGGTGCTGGTCCGAGCCTTCCAGATAGAGGTCGGCGGGCCAGTGCGACGGGCGGTCGCCCGTGTAGCCGCTCGCCGCCGTGCGCGGGTCCAGCGTGAAGGCGTGAGTCGAGCCGCTGTCGAACCAGACGTCGAGGATGTCGGTGACCTTCTCGAACCGCTCGGGGTCGTGCGCGCCCAGGAAGTCGGCGTCAGGCGCCGAGAACCAGACGTCGGCGCCGCCCTCGGCCACGGCCTTGACGATACGGGCGTCGACCTCGGGATCGTGCAGGGGCTGGCCGGTCTGCTTGTCGACGAACATGGCCAGGGGCGTGCCCCAGGCGCGCTGACGGCTGATCAGCCAGTCGGGGCGGCCTTCGACCATCGAACGGATGCGGTTCTTGCCCGCCGCCGGGTGGAAGGCGGTGGCGTCGATGGCGTTCAGGGCGCGGTCGCGCAGGGTCGCGCCGTCTTCCAGTTCCTCATCCATGCGGATGAACCATTGGGGGGTATTGCGGAAGATGATCGGCGCCTTGGAGCGCCAGCTGTGCGGATAGGAGTGCTCCATCCGGCCGCGCGCTAGCAGGTTGCCCGCCTCGATCAGCTTTTCCATCACCGCGCCGTTGGCGGGACCGAATTTGCCGGTCTTCTTGCCCTCGGTCTCCAGCACCTTCAGCCCTGCGAACAGGGGCACGTGCTCATAATAGGCGCCGTCGGGATCGACCGTGTCCGGCACCTCGCGATGACCGTGGGCCAGCCAGACGGCGAAGTCGTCCGCGCCGTGGCCCGGCGCCGTGTGGACGAAGCCGGTGCCCGCGTCGTCGGTGACGTGATCGCCGGCCAGCAGCGGCACCGAGAAGCCATAGCCGCTGTCCAGCGCGGCCAGCGGGTGGGCGCACTCCAGCCCCGACGGGTCGATGTCGTAGACGCGCGTCCAGGCGGCGATCTTGGCGGCCTTGAACACCTCTTCAGCCAGCTTGTCGGCGAGGATGAAGCGGTCGCCCGGCTTGGCCCAGGGCTCATAGTCCAGCCCTTCCTCAAGGGCCGTGACCTCATACAGGCCGTAGTTGATCTCGGGGCCGTAGCTGATCGCCCGGTTGGCCGGGATGGTCCACGGCGTGGTGGTCCAGATCACGATCGAGGGCGTCGCCGCGCGGAAGGCCAACAGGTCGTCCGGGTGGCTGTCGGTCGCGCCGACCACCGGGAACTTGACCCAGATCGTCGGCGAGACGTGGTCATGATACTCGACTTCTGCATCCGCGAGCGCCGTGCGCTCGACCGGCGACCACATCACCGGCTTGGAGCCGCGATACAACTGACCCGAGTTCTTGAATTTGTGGAATTCTGAAACAATGGCCGCCTCGGAGGCGAAATCCATGGTGGCGTAGCGGTTGGCGAAGTCGCCGGTGATTCCCAGACGCAGGAACTGGTCGCGCTGCAGGTCGATGTATTTGCCGGCGTATTCGCGGCAGGCGGTGCGGAACTCTTCCTTGGAGACCTCATCCTTGCGGCGGCCCTTGGCGCGGAACTGCTCCTCGATCTTCCATTCGATCGGCAGGCCGTGGCAGTCCCAGCCGGGGACGTAGTCGACGTCATAGCCCAGCAGGAAGCGCGAGCGGACCACGAAGTCCTTCAGCGTCTTGTTCAGGGCGTGGCCGATGTGGATGTCGCCGTTGGCGTAAGGCGGGCCGTCGTGCAGCACATAGAGCGGCGCCTTCTGCGACTGACGCAGGGCGCGCAAGGTTCCGTACAGGTCGCCCCACTGGGCCAGGATTTCCGGCTCCTTCTTGGGCAGGCCGCCGCGCATCGGGAACGGCGTCTCGGGCAGGAAGACGGTGTCGCGATAGTCGCGGCCGGAAGGGGTCTGGGTGTCGGCGTCGGCCATGGAATGTCTTTTCGTCTTTGCGCGCGCGGCCGTTTGGAAACGGCGTCGAGCGTCAGTCTAGCGTGAAGGCGCCGGACGGCCCATGCCTTGATGGCTCAAGGCGGCGTCGTCTCGGCGAAATGTTTCGAGAAATCCCGACGTGCGCGGGGCAAGCCCTGCAGCGCTACGCCGGGCGGCTAATCGAAATCGGACGGATCACGCGAACGGTCATGCTGGGAAAGCTCTAGCAGACCGCACGCCCCCTGCGCCATAGTCCAGGCGAACAGACGGGAGACGGATCGGATGCGACTTCAGGCCTTGGCGACGGCGGCGGTGCTGGCCCTGACGGCGGCGGCCTGCTCGGCGGAAAAGGAGGCGCCCGCTCCGGCCGAGGCCGCCGCGTCGGCCCTGACCGGCCGCGCCGCCGTCTATGCGGCAGGCGAAAAGGACGCCGAAGCCTTCGTGCGCGCCCTCTACGCCCGCGCGGCGGCGCCGCAGACGACGCCGGACCCCGCCGAGGCGGCGATCACTCCCGGCCGCGACCCCCTCTATTCACGCACCCTGAACGCCCTGATCGGCGTCGACTTCCGCGAGGCTCAGTCCCGCGACGAAGTCCCCTATCTGAATTATGATCCCGTCTGCGCCTGCCAGGACGCCGACGGCTTCGCCCTGAAGACGGTGACGATGACGCCCGACGGCCCCCAGGCCGCGACCGCCGACGTCGTCTTCACCAACCACGGCCGCGAGCATCGCCAGACGCTGAAACTGGTGAAGGAAGGCCCGATGTGGCGCATCGCCGACATCATCGACGACAAGGGCAAGTCGCTGCACGACGTCCTGATGGCCATCGCCGAGAAGGCGGAGAGCTAAAGCCTCAAGCGAAGGCCCAGACGCCCGCCGTTCCGTCGGCGTCGCTGGAAGACGGCGGCGTCTTCGGCCGGATACGGCGCGCCCGACTTCTGAGTTTCAAACGGCGCAACGGCTGCATGAGCGCCGTCACGCGCCGCGCCATCGCCGCCCTGACCGGCGCCAGCCGCGCCTGCGCGGTCATCATGCTGACCGCCGTCAAGACTTCGAGATAGGCCAGCACGTCACCGGCGGCGAACAGGGCCAGTTCCAGGCCGACGGTCTGCCACAGCATCATCACGCCGATCATCACCAGAACGAGCCGCAACGCCGAGCCAGACAAGGCCCACGACAGCTTGCCCTCAACCCAGCGCCGGGCCTCGCCGTTGACGCCGAAAATCAGGGCCAAAGCGCCGATCAACAGCGGCGCCGACACGCCTGTCCCAGCAAGCGCCGCCGCCACGGTCCACAGGGCGCAAACACCCGCCACGGCGAACCACAGGTTTGAATTTCGGTCTGTCACGGCCCCTCCCGCCAACATTGTTCCGTAGAGCTGGGGGCTGCTTGGTCCGCCTGCAATAGCGCAGACCGTGCGAACGGCCTCAGCCCAGAAGCGCGCGGGCGGCGGCAGCGTCGGCGTCGATCTGGACCTTCAGCGCGTCCAGGCCGTCGAACTTCATCTCGCCGCGCAGGAAGGCGGCCAGCTCGGTCTCCAGCACCTGGCCGTAGAGGCTTTCGTCGAAGTCCAGCAGCCAGACTTCCAGCAGGGGCTCTTCGATCTCGAACATCGGGCGAACGCCCAGATTGGCGACGCTCTTGACCACCCGCCCGTCCGGCAGGCGGGTGCGGGTGGCGTAAACCCCATAGGCCGGGCGCATATAGTCGCCCATGGCGATGTTGGCGGTCGGCACGCCGATGGTGCGGCCGCGTTTGTCGCCGTGAATCACCTCGCCCTGGATGGCGAAGGGGCGGCCCAGGATGGCGGCGGCGCGGTCCATGTCGCCCGCCTTCAACGCCTCGCGCACGGCGCTGGACGACAGCTTCAGGCCCGAGGCGTCGTCGATGCGGTCGGTGACGGAGACCGTAAAGCCCAGCGTCTCGCCATAGGCTTGCAGCAGGGCCGGAGAGCCGGAGCGGCCCTTGCCGAAGGTGAAGTCGAAGCCGACGGCGGCGTGTCTAATCCCCAGGCCTTCCGACAGGACGCGGCGGGCGAACTCCTCGTCCGACATGCCCGCCATCTCGCGGTCGAACGGCAACAGATACAGGCGGTCGACGCCCAGCGGCGCCAGGGCGCGCGCCATCTGGTCCGGCGTCATCAGGCGAAAGGGCGCGGCCTCGGGCTGAAACAGGCGGCGCGGATGAGGGTCGAAGCTGACCACGGCCAGGGGGGCGCCCAGGCGATCCGCCGCCTCGCGCGCCGAGGCGATGACCGCCTGATGGCCGCGATGCACGCCGTCGAAGGCGCCGACGGCGACGGCCGCCCCCTTCTGCGCGTCCGTCAGGCCGCGCCAGTCGCGAATGACCTCGACCACCTCGCCAGCCTTCAGCGGGCCGAGGGCTTGCGACGACGCGGCACGCGCACGACGGCCACGCCGTCCATGATCAGCTTGTCCTCGACAAAGCCCTCGCAGCGCAGCTCGCCGCGCGCGCTGTCGTGGTCCAGGGCGATGACGGTGATGACGATGCGCACCGTGTCGCCGATCCGCACCGGAAAATGGAAGGCCAGCGTCTGGGAAATGTAGATCGAGCCCGCGCCCGGCAGGATGGTCCCCACCACCGCCGAACCGAAAGCCGCCGACAGCAGGCCGTGGGCGATACGTCCGCGATAGGCCGTCTTGGCCGCGAAGGCTTCATCCAGGTGCACCGGATTGAAGTCGTCGGACGCCTCGGCGAACAGACGAATCCGCTCCTCCGTGACGTGAACCGTCTTCTCGGCGGCCATGCCGACGTGGAGTTCGTCGAGGATATAACCGCCCGACGGGTGCGCTTGGACCAGATCAACCATGAGCCGCCTTTAAGGCAGGTGCGACGAAATGGCGAGACTCACCACGTCAGTTCCAGCGCGGCGTAGCGGGCGAAGGTCGTCTCGGCGCGGAGCAGTTCGGCCGCACGCGCCGGATCGAGCGTTCCGTCCGCCGCCTTGGCGGCGTCGCCGTGAATGCCCTGGGCGATGAACAGACAGTCCAGCGCCTGTTCTGCGGCGCCCAAAACGTCCGTGACCACGCCGTCGCCGATGCACAGGACGCGCGAACGATCGACGGGGCGGCCCATCAGGCCCTCAGCCTCTTTCAGAGCCAGGGCGTAGATGGGTGCGAACGGCTTGCCCGCCATGACCACGCGGCCGCCCATCGATTCATAGAGGTCGGCGATGGCGCCGCCGCAGTAGATGATGGAATCGCCGCGCTGCACCACGCGGTCGGGGTTGGCGCAGATCAGCTCCAGTCCGCGCGCGACGGCGGGCGTCAGGCGCTCGCGATAATCCTCGGGAGTCTCGGTCGTGTCGTCGTAAGGGCCGGTGACGGAGATGAAGGCGGCGTCGTTCGCGTCGTGGGCGCTGGTCAGGTCCAGGCCCTCATAGAGGACGAAGTCGCGATCCGGCCCGATGATCCAGGCCGGGCCCGGCGCGCGGCGCGCCAGTTCCATGCGGGTGGCGTCGCCCGAGGTGACGAACGCCTTCCAGGCGCTGCGCGGCACGCCCAGAGCATCCAGCTGCGCCACCACGTCCGGCGAGGGGCGCGGCGAGTTGGAGATCAGGACGACATGGCCGCCCTTCTCATTGAACTTCGTCAGGGCCTCGCAGGCCGCAGGCCAGCTTTCGCGGCCGTTGTGGATCACGCCCCAGACGTCGCAGAGCAGGATGTCGTAGTCGTCGGCGACGGCGGACAGGCGGGGCAGCGGATGAGGCAGGGTCATGCCCCGCTTATAGCGGGGGAAAACCGGGGGGGAAGGCCGTGCGGCGATCGATGCGCCTGCGCTTTCCCTCTTCGCCGTCGAACGTCTTCCTGCTAACCGGCAGGACATGAAGATTTCCCGTCTCGCCCTGGGCGCCTATCTGATCGCCCTCGCCGTCATCGTGCTGGATCAGCTGACCAAGGCCTGGGTGTTGAGCGCCATCGGCGCCGAACACATCACCCACATTCCCGACGGCTTCCGCATCGCCGAGGTGGCGCCGCCGGTGTTCAACCTGACCTATGTGCTGAACACCGGCGTCAGCTTCGGCCTGTTCGGAGGCGGCGCCGGGCGCTGGATCCTGAGCGTCTTCTCCGTCGTGGTGGCGGGCCTGCTGGCCTGGTGGGCGACGCGGGCGGACCGTCGACTGCTGATCGCCGCCATCGGCCTGGTCATGGGCGGCGCCGTCGGCAACGTCATCGACCGCATCCGCTTCGGCGGCGTGGTCGACTTCCTCGACTTTTCCGGCACGGGCCTGTTCCCCTGGATCTTCAACATCGCCGACAGCGGCATCACCGTAGGCGTCGCCCTGCTGATCCTGGACAGCTTCTTGTCCGAGCGCCGTTCCGCAGTTGGCTCGGCCCACGAAAAGTCGTAATCACACCCCCTTAACTATCGACCCGAGCCTGCGCCCGTGCGGCGCGCCTCCCGGAGCCGAACGACCCATGCGTATCCGTCCCGTCCTGATCGTGACCCTGGCCGCCGGCGCGGCCCTCAGCCTGAGCGCCTGCGGATCGATGAAGCAGAGCATCGGCCTGTCCAAGGTCGTGCCGGACGAATTCGTCACCGTGGCCAGCGCCCCCCTGGTGGTGCCGCCGGAATACGGCCTCACCCCGCCTTCGCCCGGCGCCCCGCGCCCGCAGGAGCTGGCTCCTGAAAGCGCCGCCCGCCAGATTCTGCTGGGTCAGCGCCAGGCCGTGACCCGCACTCCGGGCGAACAGATTCTGGCCGCCGAGGCCGGCGCTGACCGCGCCGATCCGCTGGCTCGCTACGTCGTCGACGACGAATTCGGCAGCCTGGCGCACAAGGAAGAAAGCTGGGCCAACCGCATCATGTTCTGGCGCAAGGACGATCCGGCCAGCCAGGCCGCAACCGTCAGCCAGACCTCGGAAGGCGGCAAGACCATCGACGCCGCCAGCGAGCGCGCGCGTCTGGACGCCCTGACCGGCGGTCGCGAGGGCATCACCATCGCCCCCCGCCGCGACGGCCGCTTCAAGCTGCCGGGCCTCTAAGACCGGACAGGCTGCATCTTCAGCCAAGGGGGCGCGTTCGTCACGGCGAGCGCGCCCTTTGCAATTGGCGCGCTTGCTTGACGCAACGGCCGCGCTTCAGGATCGTTGTTCACAGCTGGTTGCGGGGTTGAAGCGATGGCTAGGGCTTGGAACGGATGGCGTGTCGCCTTGGCTGCGGGCGTTCTGACGGCCTGCGCGCCCCCCGCCCTGGCTCAGACGCAAGCCGCCGCCGAGACGCCGCGCACGCCCCTGACCTATGCCGAGGCCGAGGCGCGGCTGCGCACGACCTCCAGCCTGGGGCGCGCCGCCGGCTACGGGGTCGAGGCCGCCGAGGCCCAGGCCCAAGTCGCCGCCGGGCTGAACCGGCCCACGGTGTCGCTGGACGCCCAGCTGATCCGCTATCGCAAGACCTTCGACCTGTCGCTGTCGGACGCGCTGGACCGCGCCCAGTCCGACCTCGGCGCCGCCATCCCCGGCTTGATTTCGGACCTGCCGGGCGTGCCGGGCGACGTGCTGAACGCGGTGGGCCAGCGACTTGAGGCCGCCCTGCCGGAGATCTTCGCCGCCCTGCCCCACGACATCCGACTGCAGGTGGACGACACGACCTTCCGCCCGACGGTGACGGCGCTGCAACCGATCTACACCGGCGGGGCCATCCCCGCGCTGCGACGGGCGGCGGCGGCCAATGTCGACCTGGCCGAGGCCCGGCGGCAGGAGGCCCTGAACCTGGAGAGCGTCAACCTGGCCCGCGCCTATTTCGGCCAGGTGCTGGCGGCCGAGGCGCTGAAGATCGCGCTGGAGACCCGCGACGGCTTCGACCTGCACCTGAAGAACGCCCGCCGCATGGAAGAGGAAGGGATGCTCAGCCGCGCCCAAACCCTTCAGGTCGAGGTCGCCCGCGACGCCGCCCAGCGCCAGGTCAACCGCGCCGAGCTGGAGCATGAGAACGCCGTCGCCTCCCTGGCCCGCGTCGCCGACGTCGAGACAGGCGTGACCCCGACCACGCCTCTGTTCGTCAATCGCGATCCGGTCGGCCCCGCCGCCGTCTTCCTGGACAGCGCGAGCCAGTCGAATTCGCGCCTCGTTCAAGCCCAGGCGGGGCGCGATCTGGCCGAGGCCGGAGCGGATCTGGCGGCCTCGCGGATGAAGCCGTCGGTCTACGCCTTCGGCACCTACAACATGAACCCGGACGACGCCCTGCCGACCGAGCCGGACTGGGCCTTTGGGCTGGGTGCCCGCTACACCCTGATGTCATCGCTGGACCGACGGCGGATGCTCGGCGCCGCCCGCGCCCAGGCCTCGGCCGCCGGCGAGGTCGAGCGCCAGGCCCGCGACGACGCCCGCCTGCTGGTCACGCGCGCCTACAACCAGGTCGAGCTGGCGCGGCGGCAGTTCCTGACCATGGACAGCAGCCTGGCGGCCGCGCGCGAGAACCTGCGCGTGCAGGAGGTCGGCTTCCGCGAGGGCGAGGCGACCGCCGCCTCGGTCATCGACGCCCGCAACCTGCTGGGGACGGCGCGGCTGCAACGGGCGGCGGCGGCCTATGAGTACGACCTCAGCCTGTCGGCCCTGCTGGCGGCGGCGGGAAGCGACCAGACCCTGAACGACTATCTGCAACGCGACGACCGGATCAGCGCCCCATGAATCAGCGCCCCATGAGCGAGACGCCTTCCTCGGCCTATACGCCGCCCCAGCCGGCCGAAGCGCCTCCGCCCAAGCCGCGCCGCTCGCCGCTGCCCCTGATCATCGCGGCGGGCTTGGTCCTGCTGATCGCCTTCATCGTCGTGGGCCTGTTCCTGGCCGCCCGCCCGGCGCCGGATCAGGTGCAGGGCATGGTCGAGGCCGAGACCTTCACCGTCGCCACCAAGGTGCCCAGCCGCGTCGAACGCTTCCTGGCCGCCGAGGGCGATCAAGTGAAGGCCGGGCAGGAACTGGCCCTGATGAGCAGCCCCGAGGTCGAGGCCAAGGACGCCCAGGCCCGCGCCCTGCTACAGTCGACGCAGGCCATCCAGTCCATGAGCCGCGAGGGCGCCCGCGCCGAGGACGTCCGGACGGTCGAGTCGATCTGGCGCGCCTCCCAGGCCACGGCCCGCCTGGCCGACCAGACCGCCCGCCGCGCCGAGAACCTGTTCGCCGAGGGAGTCATCTCGGCCCAGCGCCGCGACGAGGCGGTCGCCGCCCGCGCCGCCACCGCCTCCCAGACCGAGGCCGCTCGCCAGCAGTATCTGAAGGCCCTGGCCGGAACCCGCCCGCAGGAGAAGTCCGTCGCCGACGCCAACGTCAGCGGCGCCCGCGCCGCCGTCGCCGAGGTCGAGAGCCTGCAAGGCGAGACCCGCCTGACCGCCCCGCACGGCGGCGAGGTGTCCGAACGCTTCGCCAATGTCGGCGAACTGGTGCTGACGGGGGTGCCGGTCTTCACCATCGTCGACACGGCCGATCCCTGGGTCGCCTTCAGCGTGCGCGAGGACCAGTTCCGCGACCTGAAGATCGGTGCCGTCGTGCGCGGCGACGTGCCCGCGTTGGGCCTAAAGGGCGCCGCCTTCCGCGTCACCGCCATCAGCCCCCAGGGCGAGTTCGCCACCTGGCGCTCGACCCGCCAGTCCAGCGGCTATGACGTGCGCAGCTTCCAGGTGAAGGCCAAGCCCGCCCGGCCGATCCAGGGCCTGCGGCCAGGCATGAGCGTCCTGTTCGACTGGTCGTCGCGATGACGCGCGGCGCGGCCGTCTTCCTCGCGGCCGTTCAGGACGAGACGCGGCGGCTGGCGACCCGCCCGTGGGACGCCTTCGTCGCCTTCGGCCTGCCGCTGATCCTGCTGGCCGTGATCGCGGCCATGCTGGCGCCCGGCGTGGTCCGCCAGGCTCCGGTCGCCGTGGTGGATCAGGATGACTCGGCCTTCAGCCGCGCCGCCATCCGCAACATGGAGGCCAGCCCTGGCGTGCGCGTGGCTCACGCCCCGGCGACAGTGGACGAGGCCGTGGCCCTGATGCGGCGCGGCGAGGTCTACAGCATCGCCCACTTCCCTTCAGGCTTCACCGAAGGCGCCTTTCGCCGCCCGGAACAGGTGACGGTGTCGTTCAACGGCGCCTTCCAGACCGTCGGCGCCCTGTCGGCCCTGGGCCAGTCCTCGGCCATCGCCTCGGCCGCCGCGCCGAGGCTGGAAGAACGGGCGCGCCAGATGGGCCTGCCCGCCACGGCGTTGGAGCCGCCCGCCGTCCAGGTGTCGATCATCGGCAATCCGCAGCTGAGTTTCGAGCTGTTCCTCGGCGGCCTGCTGGCGCCAGGCGTGCTGCACCTGCTGGCGGCCTGTTCGGCGGTGCTGGCGGTCGGACGGCTGATGCAGGGCGGGTCGTTCCAGACGTTCAGAGCGCAGACCGGCGGGCGGACCACGGCTGCCCTGATCGGGCGGCTGACGCCGCACTTCGTCGTCTTCACCCTGTGGGGCCTGGCCTGGATCGGCTGGCTGTGCGGGGTCAGGGGCTGGGGCGTGGCGGGGTCGCTGCCCCTGCTGATGCTGGGCGTGGTCGCCCTGATGGCGGTCAGCGTCGCCCTGTCGGCCCTGCTGGTCGCCCTGCTGGGGGATGTCGACATGGCCTTCTCGGCCACCGCCATCTATTCGGGCGCGGCCATCGCCTTCTCGAACGGCACCCTGCCGCTGGATCACGGGCCGCGCTTCGCCCGGATCTGGAGCGACATCCTGCCCTACACCCACTATCTGCGGCTGCAGATCGGCCAGATGGTGACCGGCGCGGCGCCCGGCGGGGCCTGGCGCGACCTGGCGATCCTCAGCGCCGTCACCCTGATCGCCCTGATCGCATCGGTCGTGCTGATCCGCCTGCGCGCCCGCCGCGCGCCCAAGGCCGAGGCGCTGGCCTTTCCTTTGCCCGAACAGGGCGTCGGCGCCGCCTTCATCGCGACCTTCCGCAACCTGCCGCGCGCCCGGCCGGTCAGCAGCCTGCTGATCCTGGCCGTGGTCCTCTACGCCTTCTACTATCCGGCGGCCTACGCCGGGCAGGCGGCGACGGGCCTGCCGGTCGCCGTGGTGACGCCGACGCAGAGCGCCCTGACCCGCGCCCTGGTCGAAGACCTGAACGCCTCCCACGCGGTCGAGGTCGCCGCCGTCATCCCCTCGACCGCCGAGGCGTCGGACCTGATGCGGCGCGGCGTGGTCGACGGCGTCGTCATCCTGCCCGAGCGGTTCGAGGCCGATCTGGCGCGCGGCGCGCCCGACGGCGTGGCCGTCTGGCTGAACGGCGGCTATCTGGTCCGCGTCACCTCGGTCGGCAAGGCCGTCGCGGCGGCCGCCGCCCATGTCGCCGAGACGCGGCTGGAGGGCCTGCCCGAGGCCGCCCGCGCGGCCAAGCTGGCGCCGAGCCTGAAACAGGTCTCCCTGTTCAACCCGACCGAGGGCTATGGCGACTACGCCGTGCCCGCCGTCAGCCTGATCATCCTGCAACAGACCCTGCTGCTGGGCGCGGGCGTCATCGCCGCCCTGCGTCGCGAGACCGGCGCCGCTCCCCTGCGGCGCAGCGCCCGGCTGGGTCTGTGGCTGGCGCTGACCGCGATCGGCACGGCGTCCTGCCTGTTCTATTTCGGCTTCGTCTTCTGGCTTCAGGACTATCCGCGCGCGGGCGACATGGCCGGGGTGATCCTGTTGGCGCCGGTCTTCTCGGCCGGGGTTGCGGCGCTGGGCCTGCTGCTCGGCGGACTGTTCGACCGGCATGAGCGGGTGTTGCAGGTGCTGGTCGGCACGTCAGCGCCGCTGTTCTTCCTGGCGGGCGCGGCCTGGCCGCACTTCATGATGCCCAAACTGCTGGTCTGGCTGGCGCACCTGTCGCCCTCGACCGCGGCGGTTCAGGCCTTCGTGCGGATGAACGCCATGGGCGCCAGCCTGGCCGAGGTCGCGCCCCAGACGCTGATGCTGGTCGCCCTGGCGCTGGTCTTCGGCGCCCTGTGGCTGTGGCGCGGCGACGACCGCCGCCGCGCCTGAAGGCTCATCCCGCAGCGACCGGCGCCGTCACGCCCGCCGAGGCCATCTCCTGCGCCGCCTGCTGGAAGCCGAACTCCGGCACGGTCTCGCCCTCGCGGTTCGTGGCCTCGGCCCAGCGCGCGATCAGCTGCTCGCCCGCATCCGCGCCCCCGCCGATCCGCACGCCCGGCGTCAGGGTGATGTTGGCCGTGGCGAAATGCCCGCCGCCCGCGCACAGGATGGCCCGCGTCGGCGCGGCCTCGCCCACCAGCGCCAGCAGGCCGGGGCTGACCAGGGCCGGGTCCAGCGCCTTCAGCACCTCTTCGGACAGGATGCCCGCCGTCATCTGGGTGGCGGCGGTCGGCGCCAGGGCGTTGACCTTGATGTTATGCTTGGCGCCCTCGATGGCCAGAGTCTGCATCAGACCGACTTGAGCCAGCTTGGCGGCGCCATAGTTGGCCTGGCCGAAATTGCCGTAGAGGCCGGACGAAGAGGTCGTCATGACGATGCGGCCGTAGGTCTGCGCGCGCATGATCTCCCACACGGCCTTGGAGCAGATGGCCGCCCCCATCAGATGCACGTCCACCACCAGGCGGAAGTCATCGAGGCTCATCTTCGAGAAGCTCTTGTCGCGCAGGATGCCGGCGTTGTTGATCAGGATGTCGATGCGGCCCCAGGCCTTCATCGCCGCCTCGACCATGGCCTGGACCGCGTCGACGTCGGTGACGGAACCCGCCGCCGCCATCGCCTGGCCGCCCGCCGCGACGATCTCGTCCGCCACGCCCTGCGCCGCCGCCTCGGTCAGGTCGTTGACCACGACCTTGGCGCCCTGACCGGCCAGATAGAGGGCGTGACAGCGGCCCAGCCCCCCGCCCGCGCCGGTCACGATGGCGACCCGATCCTTCAACTGCATGAACATCTCCGATGATGGGTGACTGGAAAACCGGCGGGCGTCCTAGCCCTTGAAACCGTCCTTGAGGGCGCGGCGCTCGGCGAAGTCGGCGGCGTCGCGGGCGCGCAGGAAGGGGTTGAAGCGACGCTCGATCCCCACCGTGGTCGGCACGCTTGCCTCGCCGCGCTCACGGGCGGCGAAGATGGCCTCGGCGTGCGCCTTCAACGCCTCATCGGCGTCCGGCAGCGACAGGGCGAAGCGGGCGTTCGAGGCCGTATATTCATGGGCGCAGTAAAGCGTCGTCGCTTCGGGCCAGGCGGCGATGCGGTTCAGGCTGTCCCACATCTGCTGCGGCGTTCCCTCGAACAGCCGCCCGCAGCCCAGGGCGAAGATGACGTCGCCGACGAAGGCCAGCCCATCTTCCGCCGCATGATAGACCACATGGCCCAGGGTATGACCCGGCGACAGCACCACATCGAAGGTCGTTTCACCCAGGCGCACCGCCTCGCCGTCGACCAGAACGTGATCCAGCGGCGCCGCGCGGCGCACCTCTTCCGGCCCGGCGATCTCGCAGCCCGTCTCGGCCTGCAGCCGTTCGTTGCCGCCGGTGTGATCGGCGTGCCAGTGGGTGTTCAGGATCAGATCCAACCGCCCCCAGCCCGACGCCTCCAGATCGGCCAGGACGGCCTCGGCGTCCGGCGTGTCGACGGCGGCGACCAGCCCCGTCGCCTCATCGCGGATCAGGAAGCCGTAGTTGTCGGACAGACAGGGAAACTGGCGAACGGTCAGGGTCATGGGGAGGTCTCCTATCGAAACCCTATCCTAAGCCACGCGAAGAGGAACCCTCCGCCGCCCAGAATGGATGAAGTCGCGCAGACTTTCAGCCATACTGCCCCCCATGCGCCGCAGCATCGACGATCTCCGCACCTTCTACGGCGAGCCGACCGGCGCGCTGGCCCGGCGCATGCTGGCGCGACGGCTGGAGGACGCCTGGGGCGAGGCCAACAACTGCGACGTTCTGGGCCTGGGCTACGCCACGCCCTGGCTGGACGGCTTCATCGGCGCGCGCCGGGTGATCGCCGCCATGCCGGGCGGACAGGGCGCCGAGCAGTGGGCCGCGGCGGGACGCAACCGCACCGTCCTGGTCGACGACCGGCGCCTGCCCTTCGCCGCCGGAACGTTCGACCGCATCCTGCTGGTCCACGCCCTCGAGGAAGCCGACGATCCGCAGGGGCTGCTGGCCGAAGCGGTGCGCGTCCTGGCCCCGGCCGGGCGCATCATCCTGGCGGCGGCGGCGCGCGGCGGCATGTGGGCGCGCGCCGAAACCACCCCCTTCGGCCACGGCCGCCCCTTCACCCGCGGCCAGTTGGAGCGGCTGGTGCGCGAGGTCGGACTGGAGCCCGCCGCCTGGTCGCAGGCCCTTTATGTCCCGCCGTGGCGGCCGATGCTGCCCCTGGCCGACGGTCTGGAGCAGGTGGGGCCGAAGCTCTTTCCCGGCGCGGCGGGCCTGATCATGCTGGAAGCCTCGCGCAGGGCCTACGCCCGCGTGCAGCCCGGCGGCGCGGCCCAGGCCGTGCTGGCCGGACGCCCGGCCCTGACCCCCTCGCCCGCCGCTCGCGATCAAGCGTCCGCCGCGCACCCTATGGTCGCCGCACGCAAACAGCCGTAAAGCCCTCGCCATGCAGAGACTGATCCTGATGCGTCACGCCAAGGCCGAAGCCTCGGCGCCGGGCGGCGACGTGGCCCGTCCCCTGAGCGAGCGCGGCCGCCGCGACGCCGCCGCCATGGGCCGCGCCCTGGCCGAGCGGGGTCTGAAGCCCGACATGGCCCTGATCTCGGGAGCCCAGCGCACGCGCGACACTTGGGATGGCGTCAGCGAGCATTTCGGCGATGTCGAGCTGCACGTCTCCGACGCCCTCTACAACGCCCCCGCCGACGTGCTGCGCCGCGCGGTCGAGGCGGCCGAGGACCAGGCCGGCTGCCTGCTGCTGATCGCCCATAACCCCGGCGTGCACCAGCTGGCGGTCGAGTATCTGATCGAGAGCGCCGCCTCGCCCTCGGTGCTGGACAAGATGAGCGGCGGTTTCCCCACCGGCGCGGCGGCGATCTTCAGCGTCGATGTCGCCGGTCGCCCGTCCTATGAAGGCTGGCTGACGCCGGAGACCCTGGCGTGACCGATCTGCCCGACGTCGCCTTCAAGATCCTGAGCCGCGTCGACTGGCGCGCCGCCCTGGCCGAGGGCCGTTACGACGGCTCGCCCGTGGACGTGGCCGACGGCTACATCCATCTGTCGGCCGCCGACCAGTTGGAAGCCACCGCGGCGAAACACTACGCGGGCCAGACCGAGCTGATGCTGGTCGAGGTCGACCTGACCACCCTGGGCGACGCCCTGATCTGGGAGCCGTCGCGCGGCGGCGCCCTGTTTCCCCACATCTACGGCCCCCTGCCCGTCGCGGCGACGCGCGCCGCCCGCGCCCTGTCGGTGACGGCCGACGGCCGCATGATCGTCGAAGAGACCGCCTGAACATGAGCCTGACCGACCTCGGCGCCTGGGCGCTGCGCCAACTCGACCCGGAAACCGCGCACCGCCTGGCCATCCGCGCCCTGCAGATGACGCCCCTGCCCGCGCCCGGCGCCGACGATCCGATCCTGAAGACCACGATCGCCGGGCTGGAGATGTCCAACCCCGTCGGCCTGGCCGCCGGCCTCGACAAGAACGGCGAGGCGCTGGAAGGCCTGTCGCGCCTGGGCTTCGGCGCCGTGGAGTGCGGTTCGGTCACGCCGCGCGCCCAACCCGGCAATCCCAAGCCGCGCCTGTTCCGACTGGCCGAAGACCGGGCGATCATCAACCGCATGGGCTTCAACAACGAGGGGCTGGAGCCCTTCGCCGCCCGCCTGGCGCGGCGTCCGACCCGCACGGCCATCGGCGCCAACCTGGGCGCCAACAAGGACACCGAAGACAAGGCCGCCGACTATGTCGCGGGGCTGAGGCAACTGGCGGGGCTGGCCGACTATTTCACCGTCAACATCTCCTCGCCCAACACGCCGGGCCTGCGCGCGCTGCAGGGCCGCGAGGCGCTGGACGACCTGCTGGGCCGCATTCATGAGGCCCGCCCCGCCGACGGGGCGCCTGTCTTCCTGAAGATCGCACCCGACCTGATCGGCGAAGAGATCGGCATGATCGTCGAGGCCTCCATCGCCCACCGCATCGACGCCCTGATCGTGTCCAACACGACGCTGGAGCGGCCCGCCTCCCTGCGGTCCGCCTATAAGGGCGAGGCGGGCGGCCTGTCGGGCGCTCCATTGAAACCTTTCGCCCAGAAGGCGCTGGAGGCCGCGGCCGAGGCGGCGGGCGGGCGCCTGCCGCTGATCGCGGTGGGCGGCATCGCCGACGGCGCGGACGCCTATGCCCGCATCCGGGCGGGCGCCTCGGCGGTCCAGGTCTATTCGGCCCTGATCTATGAGGGACCGGGCATGGTCGGCCGGATCAAGCGCGATCTGGCGGCCCGTCTGCGCGCCGACGGCTTCGCCAGCATGGCCGAGGCGACCGCCTCCGGCCGTTGACGGAGCATTAGGTCTCCGTCGCCATGATGCAACCGAGGGGCGCCATCGCCCGTTCGGAACGCCGCATGACGCAGACCGACGCATCCCGGAACGGGTGGGCTTACGCCATCCGACAGCGGCACAAGATGCTGCCCCAACGGCTTGTCGTGGGGTTGGCCTGCGCCCTGTTGTTCAGCCCTATCCTGGGCCTGCCCATCTGCCTGGGCTGGCTGGCGGTCTATCTGCTGATGCAAGCGGCCGAGGCCGCCGCCTTCGCCCCCGTGACGCGCGGCCAGGTCTCCGCGCCCCAGGGCTGGCGCGGCGCCCTGGGCGATCTGGCGCTCACGGCCAACGCCGGGGTCTACGCCAGCATCGCCGTGCCGCTGTGGATCATGGGCGGTCTGCCCGGCGGCGTAGTCGCCACCACCCTTCTGGCGGCGGGCGCGATCAATTCGGTCATCGCCTCGGCCGGCAATATGCGGGTCTTCCTCTGGACGGTCGCGCCCCAGGTGGCGGTGCTGGCCTTGGCGCCGCTGTTCATGGCCCGCCTGGGGGTCGAGGGCCGCTTCATCCTGCCGGTCGCCATCGGCGTCGTGGCCTTCATCTTCTTCTGCCTGACGACCCGCAGCCGCCTTCACGCCGCCGGCGAAGCCGAAGCCCGCGCTCTGAAGGAAGCCGACGGCAAGCGCCGTCAGGCCGAGAGCGTCATGGCCGGCCGCAGCGCTCTTCTGGCCGCCGTCGCCCACGACCTGCGCACCCCGATCGGCGCCATCCTGACCGGCGCCCATGAACTGACGCGCGTCGCCGCCCCCTCGTCCGCGACGCGCCAGCAGACGGCCATGATCGAGGACGCCGGGCTGATGATGAAGGGGCTGCTGGACGACCTGCTGGACCACGCCCGCCTCGACGCCGGGCGCCTGAAGGTCGAGACACGGGATTTCAACCTGCGCGACCTGCTCAACCACACCTTCCGCCTGTGGCAGGGCCCGGTCAGGGCCAAGGGCCTGCGCCTGCGCCTGGACGGCTCGCGTTATATGCCGGGCGTGGTTCAGGGCGACGCCATGCGCCTGCGCCAGGTGCTGAACAACCTGATCTCCAACGCCGTCAAATTCACCGATGCGGGCGTCATCACCATCCGGCTGCGCTCCTGGCGTGATGAAGCCGGGCTGCATGTCCTGCTGATCGACGTGGCCGATACCGGAGCGGGCATGACGGCCGGTCAGATGGACCGCCTCTTCACCCCGTTCGATCAGACCACCGACGGCGTCGCCGCACGCTACGGGGGCTCGGGGCTGGGCCTGGCGATCAGTCGAGATCTGGTCGAGCTGATGGGCGGCCGCCTGACGGTCCGCAGCCAGGCGGGCCAAGGCTCGACCTTCACTGTCGCCCTGACCCTGCCCGAAGGCGTGGAAGAGGCCGCCGCGCTCGCCTCCGACCTCGTCGCCGCTCCCCCTGTCCGCAGCCTGCCTGAACGGGCGCCCATGCCGCCGTCAGCCCCGACCTTGGCTCCAGCCCCGACGCCGCCCTCCGTCATGACTGAGACGGATGCACCGCGCGACGCAGAACGCCCCTTAAGAGTGCTGGTGGTCGACGATCACGCCATCAACCGCCGCGCCATTCAGGTGATCCTGCAAGCCTTCGACTGCGAGCTGACCATGGCCGAGGACGGCCTGGCCGCGCTGAAGGCCTGCGAATCCGGCGTCTTCGACGTCATCTTCATGGATGTGCGGATGCCGGAGCTGGACGGCCGCGAAACCACCCGCCGCCTGCGCTCGGGCCATGGGCCGAACGTCGCGACGCCCGTCATCGCCGTGACCGCCGACACCGCGCCCGAGGACATCGCCGCCTGCCTGGACGCGGGCATGAACCACTTCGTCGCCAAGCCGTTGACCCCGGCGGTGCTGTTGGCCGCCCTGAGCGAGGTGCTGGGCGCGGCCGACGAGGCGGACATCGACGCCCAGGCCGTCGCCTAAGTCGTCGCCTTCTCCAGCAACGCGTCCAGCAGCCGCTCGCCCCAATCCGGCGCCTTCTGCTCGCACTCCCACAGGGTCAGCACGCGCCAGCCCTGCGCCTGCAGCTCCGCCGTGACGCGGTCGTCGCGCGCCCGGTTGCGATCGATCTTGGCCAGCCAGTAGTCGGCGTTGGAGCGGGGCTGGCGCGCCCCGCGCGGGCAGTCATGGCCATGCCAGAAACAGCCGTGGACGAACAGGACGACGCGCCGCCCCTTCATCACCACATCGGGTCGGCCAGGCAGGCCGCAGCCGCCCAGCCGATAGCCGATCCCGGCGCCCCGCAGCAGGCGCCGGACCTTCATCTCGGGCGCGGTGTCGCGCCCCTTCACCCGGCGCATGACGGCGCTGCGTTTTTCCGGGGTGAAGACGTCGCCCATGGTTCAATAAGCGACGCGGGTCGTCACAGCTGGGCCAGCAGGTGCTCGGCCGAGGAGACCTTGAACTCGCCGCCCTGCTCGATGTTGAGCTGGTCGACCACGCCGTCCTTGACCAGCATGGAGTAGCGCTGCGAACGCTCGCCCATGCCGAAGCCCTTGGCGTCCAGCGCCAGGCCCACCGCGCGGGTGAAGTCGCCGTTGCCGTCGGCCAGCATGACCACGTCGTCGGCGCCGTTCAGATCATTGGCCTTGGCCCAGGCGCCCATGACGAAGGCGTCGTTGACCGAGACGCAGGCGACCGTGTCCACGCCCTTGCCCGCCAGATCGGCGCGATGGTCGACATAGCCCGGCAGATGGCGCGCCGAACAGGTCGGGGTGAAGGCGCCCGGCACGGCGAACAAGGCGACCGTCTTGCCGCCGAACAGCTCGGCCGTCGTGACCGGCTTGGGGCCGTCGGGCGTCATGGTCGTCAGGGTGGCGTCGGGAATGCGGTCGCCGATCTGGATGGTCATGTCGGGGTCTCCGGGAGTTCGGCCCGGACGATCCAGGACGATGGGAGTCAGATAGAGACCCGTAAGGAGATCGCCAAGCGCGTGGGCCTTGAGAATGGCTTGCGCCCGCCATCGTCCGCCCCGATGATAGGGGCATGACCGCCTTCTCCTCCCTGACCGGGCGTCTTCTGGTGGCGATGCCGGGCATCGACGACGATCGCTTCCGCCACGCCGTCATCCTGATCTGCGCCCACGACGACGAACACGCCCTGGGCCTGCGCCTGGACCAGCCCGCGCCGGGCGTCTCCCTGGCCGAGGTTCTGGAAAAGCTGGACACCCCCGTCGACGACGCCGCGCGCGACCGTTCGGTGCTGATCGGCGGCCCGGTCGAGCGCGAGCGCGGCTTCGTCCTGCACACCGCCGACTGGACCAGCGAGGACGCCAGCCTGACCTTCGGCGACGGCCTGGCCCTGACCGGCACCCGCGACGCCCTGGCCGCCATGGCCGACGCCGAGGACGGCCCCAGCCGCGCCATCTTGCTGCTGGGCTACGCCGGGTGGGGCGAGGGGCAGTTGGAGGAAGAGCTGAACGAGAACGTCTGGCTGACGACGGACGCCGACCCGGCCCTGATCTTCGACGCCGACTACGACACCAAATGGAGCCGCGCCCTGGCCGCGCTCGGCGTCGACGCCGCCCGCCTGTCCAGCCAGAGCGGCCGGGCCTGAAGGCGGTCGAACGCCCTCAGGCTCCGAGCATCTCGCTGACGAACTCATCGGTGTGACGGCGTTTGGCGGACAGGGCCGCGACGGCGATCCGTCGATCCTTCACCACGACGACCTCGGCCTGCGATCCCCATGTCCCGCCGTTGTGGAAGGCGGCCTCTCCGTCCTTGTGCGGGGCCAGAAGCCAGCAATAGCCGATGGCGACCGCGCCCATCTGGGCCACAGGCGTCTGAGCCCTGAGCACGCCCTTGACGATCTCGTCCGGCCCCTCGCCCCAGGCGGCGCGCAGGAAACGCAGTTGATCCTCGACCGTGGAAGCCAGCATCCCCGCAGGCGCCATCTGGTCGCGCAGATAGGGCACGGGGCGATCCCAGTCGTTGACGCTGATCGCCACCAGATCGGGCTCTTCCTCCGGCCGCAGGAAGTCCGTGCGTCGGATTCCCAGCGGTCTGAGCAGGCGCTGATCCAGCAGATCGGCGAAGTCCATCCCCGCGGCGTGCGCCAGGGCGTCGCCCAGCAGGCTGACGCCCATGCTCGAATACCGAGGCGCTTCGCCGACCCGCGCCTGTTTCACCGCCGCCATGAGCATGGCGCGATACTTCGCTGCATCCACGCCGCGCCACGGATCCTTCACCGACAGGGACAGGGCGGCCAGGCTTTCGCGCCAGAACAGGGGCTTGGGCGTGTTCGGCAGTCCGCTGCGATGGCTGGCCAGCTCAACCAGGGTCGGCGGCCTGACCGGCCAGGGCAGAGCCTTGCCGAACAGATGATCCACCGGCGCCTCGGGATCGACGTCTCCCGCTTCGACCATGACGCCCAGCAAGGAGCCGGTGAAGACCTTGGTGACGGAGCCGATCTCGAACCGTCGGTCGATTTCATGATCGGGGAAGGCGGCGAAACAGAGCCTGGCCCCATCCTGTACGCCGACGGCGAGCGGCGCCGACGAGGCGCCTTTCAGCTTTTCAAAGCTGACATCAAGGCGCTCGTTCGTTTGAGACTCACCTTGTAAACGCATCGACTGTGCGCCCCTGAATGTAAGAACAAGAGGCGATCAATCAGTTCGACAGCAACAGGTTCAAGTTACAAATAACTTAGATAAAGCCTATCCGGCGTCACCTTTAACGCCCGAAGCAAATCTATTTTATACGAAGAGACGCGACACGGCCGCATCTTCTCACCTGCAGCTTGCTGAAGTCAGCCGGACCGCGCCTTGATCGGCGCCGCGCCGTCGGCGAGGGACTCGTTCAGATAGACCTCGGCCTCCTGGGCCGGCAGAGCGGGCGCGTAGCCGAAGCCCTGGCCGTAATGGCAGCCGTCATCGAGCAGCAGTTGCGCCAGGGAGGCGTTCTCGACCCCCTCGGCCACCACTTCCAGCGCCAGATCGCGACCCAGGTTGACGACGGATTTGACGATCTTGGCCGAGCCTTCGTCCTTGTCCATCGTCAGAACGAAGTAGCGATCGATCTTCAACGTGTCGAACGGCAGCTTGGCCAGGTAGGACAAGGACGAGAACCCCGTGCCGAAATCGTCCAGCGCCAGACTGGCCCCCGCCTCGCGCAGGGCCTTCAGCACCTCGGCGGCGCGCGCGGTGTCGCGCATGATGTCGCCCTCGGTGACTTCCAGCTTCAGGGCGCCGCGCGGCAGGCCCGCCTCCTTGATGATGCGGGCCACGTCCTCGACCAGATGGGCGCGCTCGATCTCGCCCACCGACAGGTTGACGCTGCAGAACAGCCGCCCGGCGCCGGGGTGGCGCTGCAGCCATTCGGCCAGCTGACGCGCCGCCTCGGTCATCATCAGCAGGCCCAGTTCGTTCATCAGGCCCATTTCATCGGCCAGGGTCAGGAACTCGTCCGGCGGCACCAGGCCGCGCCGGGGGTGGCGCCAGCGCGCCAGGGCCTCGAAGCCCGCCACGGCGCCGCTGTTCAGATTGACGATCGGCTGGAAGAAGGGCTCGATCTCGCCGCGCACGAAGGCGTTGCGCAGGTCCGCCTCCAGCGCCAGGCGCGACAGGCTGTCGGTCTCCAGCGCCCGGCCATAGGCCGCCGCGCCGCCGCGCCCGGCCTGCTTGGCCTGTTCCACCGCCAGTTCGACCCGCCGCAGAAGCTCGGCGGCGTCCGGCGCGTCCGGTCCGCCCTCGGCCGTCACGGCGCCGATGGACAGGGTCGGATAGATGTCGAAGCCCGCCAGCCGCAGAGGCTGCTCCAGCGCCTCGCGCAGGCGTTCGCTGCCGCTGGCCCCGCTGCCGCCGCGCCGCACCAGGACGGCGAACTCGTCCTCGCCGATGCGGGCCGGGGCGCAATCCTCGGAAAAGGCCGCCGACAGACGCGAGCCCAGGGCCGACAGCACCAGATCGGCGCGCTCATGACCCAGGGCCTCGTTGAGGCGACGCAGCCGGTCCAGGTCGGCCACCACCATCTCATAGTCGCCCGCCGCCGCCAGGGTCTCGGCCACGCGGACCAGGAAGGTGCGTCGATCCAGCAGGCCCGTCAGCGCGTCGCGATCAGCGCCCGCGAACTTGGTTTCAAGCGCGACGATGCCCGCCGCGCGCAAGCCGTCCTCAAGCCAGACGCCGCGCCACAGGCAGGTCTCGCAACCGCGCATCCGCAGGCGCACGGCGATCTCCGTCCCCTCGGCCTGAGGCTTGAGCAGACGATCGGCCAGGGCGCGGTCCTGAGGCATGGCCAGGGCGGTGAAGGCCGCGCCCGAGCATTGCGGCGCCAGCGGCCCCAGACCCAGCGGCCGGGTGGCCCCCGTAAAGCGGATCTGATCCTCGGCGGGCGTCCAGATCCATAGGGCGGCGTCGGCCGCGGCGAGGGCTTCGATCGCCGTGGTCGGATCCCACGTCAGGGCTCTGGATCGTGTGCTCAAGACGGGTCCGATACTCTGACTGAAGGGGCGACGCCGACGGCGAACTCATCACGCAGAACGCCAAACAGCAGATGGTCTGCCCACCGGCCGTTAATTTTCAAATAAGCACGGGCCACGCCTTCCTGCCGAAAGCCCGACTTTTCCAAAACGCGGCGCGAGGCGTGGTTGGTCGGCACGCAGGCGGCCTCGACCCGATGCAGCCCCAGAGCGCTGAAGGCGTGGCCCAACATGGCTCGCGCCGCCGCCGTGCCGACGCCCTGTCCGGCATAGGGGCGGCCGATCCAGTAGCCCAGGGTGCCCGTCTCGGCCACGCCGCGCCGGATGTTGGACAGGGTGATGGCGCCCAGCAGCGCTTCGTCGGCTTGATCGAACACGAACAGGGGCCAGGCCGTGCCCTGCTCCATCTCCCGCGCATAGACGCCCAGGCGGCGGCGATAGGCGGCGCGGGTCAGATCGTCCTCGGCCCAGGCCGGCTCCCACGGCTGCAGATAGTCGCGCGATTCCTCACGCAGGGAGGCCCACGCCACATAGTCCGCAGGGCGCGGCGGGCGCAGCAGAACCCCCTGCCCGTTCAGGACCGGTCCGGTCGCCTCGGCCATCCAATCGAACAGGGCCATGGGGCAGACGATAGCGCGAAGCGATCTCGGCGTCAGCAGGCCGCGATCAGCCCGCCGCCATCCGCTGGCGGAAGACGCGCCCCGCCCCGCCCGCGGCCTTGGGCCCCAGAATCGCCGTCGCCGCCAGTCCCTGGCTCGTCATGGCCTGGCCCACCGCGCGCAGATCCTGCGCCGTCTGCGCCTCGATGCGGGCGGCGCTCTCTTCCGACGAGACGGGCGCGCCGAACGCCAGCGTCTGCCCCGCCAGACGGCCCGAGCGGCTGGCCGGGCTTTCGTCGGCCATCCACAGGCTGGCGTTCAGCACGGCCTTGGCCCGCGCCAGCTCCGCCTCCGTCGGCCCCTTGTCGGCCAGGTCGAGGATTTCGGCGGCGCACAGTTCGGCCAGCTCCAGCGACCGCTCGGCCGCCGCCCCGGCGTAGACGCCCAGCACGCCCAGTTCGTCATAGGTCTCGTGATAGGCGTCGATGGCGTAGGCCAGGCCCCGATCCTCGCGCGCGCTCTGGAACAGGCGCGAGGCCATGCCCCCGCCCAGGATTTCGGTGAACAGGCGCAGGGCCGGCTGGCGCGGATCGCGCACGCCCAGGCTCGGCAGTTGGAAGACCAGATTGGCCTGTTCGATCTTGCGGGCCAGCTTCGCCTCGCCGCCGGTGAAGACGGCCGGCGCCGTCGGTTCATGCGGCGCGGCGACCGCCTGGCCGAACCAGGCCTCGGCCAGGGTCAGCAGTTCGGCCTCGTCGACCGCGCCGGACACCGACACCACCATGTGGTCGGGCGAATAGAGGCGCGCGCGCCAGTCGGCCACGGCCGCCTGGTCGGCGGGCGCCAGGCTGGCGATCGAGCCCAGGATCGGCCGCCCCAGGGCCTGGCCGGCGAAGGCCTGGGTCTGGGCCATCTCGAACACATGATCGTCGGGGGTGTCGAAGGCCTCGGCGATCTCCTGCGCCACCACGTCCTTCTCGCGCTCGATCTCCTCGGACGACAGGGTCGGGCGAAACACCAGGTCGGATAGCACCTGCATGGCCAGCGGCAGGCTGCCCTTCAGGGCGCGCACGTCGAAGCTGGTGCGCTCATAGCCGGTGGCGGCGTTGATCGAGCCGCCCTCTGCCTCGATGCGCTCGACGATCTCGCGCGCGCCCATGTCGCCCGCGCCCTTGAAGACCAGATGCTCCAGCAGGTGCGACCAGCCGGAACGCGCTTCGTCTTCCATGCGGGCGCCGCCGTTGACGGCCACGGTCACGGCGATGGTGCGCAGTCCGGGCATGGGGTCGCACACGACGCGCACGCCGTTGGACAGGGTGTGAAGACGAGCAGTCAGGTCAGCGATCCTTGGAAGGCGTGGGGCGATAGCGGCGCAGCAGCAGGGCCGCATAGAAGACGACCAGGGTGATCGCCAGGCCGAACCAGGTCAGGGCGTAGCCCAGGTGGTTGTTGCTGAAGGCGGCGGGCGGCGCCACCGGCCGCAACGCCGTCAGTTCAGGATTGGCCGAGGTGGTGGCATAGACGGTGTAGGACGACACCGCCCCCGTCACGCCCAGGGCCTGAGCCATCGCCGCCCGGTCGCGACCGTAGAAGAGCTTGCCCGAGGGCGGCGGGGTCATGGCGTTGGGAGCGGGCGCCTGGCGCACCACGCCCGCGATGACGACCGGCATGGCGGCCTCGGCCTGCACGGCCGGACGCTCGACGGTCTCGGCGGGCAGGAAGCCGCGGTCGATCAGCACCGTCCCCCGCCCCTCGACCGGACAGGCCGAAATCAGCCGCACCCCGGCGTCGCCGTCCTCGATGCTCTGAAGCTCGACGAAGGGCGCCGCGTTCAGGCCGCGGCAGGTCACGACCACCTGGCGGAACTCGGGATCCTCCAGCGCCAGGGCTTCGGCCAGGGGAAGCGGCGCCTGGGTCGCAGCGACCTCGGCCTTGTCGATCAGGTCCAGCTTCCACTGCAGCCGCTGCACCTGCCACACGCCCAGCGTCAGCAGGGCGCCCAACAGCAGGACGGCGATCACGGTCAGGATGATGGGAAAGCGAGGCCGGGCGGCGACGGTCATCGGGTCTCTCGGTGGGAATCGGCGCCGCGCTGGCGCAGCATCTGCAGGGCCGTCATCAGCCCTTTGCCCGGCCGCATCAAGGCCACGGCCAGAACCGCCACCAGCGGCAACCAGATGATCAGGTGCAGCCAGATCGGCGGGCTCCAGGCGATCTCGACGGCCAGGGCGGAGAAGCCGACCAGAAAGCCCGCGATCTGCATGACGAAGGTGGCCGCGCCGTCGCCCGTCTCGACCGCGCCCAGGTCATAGCCGCAGGCCTCGCAGACAGCGCGGCGCTTCAGGAAGCCCTGGAACAGAGGCCCGCGCCCGCAGGCCGGACAGCGCCCCATCAGCCCCGCGCGAACGGCGGGCCAGACAAGCAAATCGGCGCGGGGCTTAGGGCCCCGCGCCGACGAAAGCTCGATTTGTTCGTCGCGTTCGATCAACCGAAGACGACGTACATGAAGACGAAGAGGAACAGCCACACCACGTCGACGAAGTGCCAGTACCAGGCGGCGGCTTCGAGACCGAAGTGCTTCTGCGGGGTCATCTGACCGGCGTAGAGACGCAGCAGGCAGACGGCCAGGAAGATGGTGCCGACCAGGACGTGGAAGCCGTGGAAGCCCGTCGTCATGAAGAAGATGGAGCCGTACAGCTTCGACTGGGCCGCTTCTTCGCTGAAGAACAGGTGGCCGTGCAGGATGTGGTAATATTCATAGGCCTGAACGCCGGTGAACAGCACGCCCAGCAGGACGGTGATCAGCAGGCCCAGCTTGGCGCCCTTGCGGTCGCCGCCGATCAGGGCGTGGTGCGCCCAGGTCAGGGTCGTGCCCGACAGCAGCAGGATGACCGTGTTCATGAGCGGCAGGCTCCACGGATCCAGCAGCTCGACGCCCTTGGGCGGCCAGGTCTGCCAGGCGGTCGCCGTGTCGGCCCAGTTGCCGACTTCCGGGATGATCGTGCGCGCTTCGTTGAAGATCGCCATGTCGAAGAACATCCAGAAGAAGGAGACGAAGAACATCACCTCCGACGCGATGAACAGCACCATGCCGTAGCGCAGGCCGATGCCGACGACCGGGGTGTGGTCGCCCTTCTTGGATTCCTTGATGACGTCGGCCCACCAGCCGTACATCGTGAACAGCACGCCCGCGAGGCCGGCGAAGAACAGCCACTTGGTGCCTTCCGGCAGACCGAACAGGCCCTTCATCCACATCACGGCGCCCACGAACATGATGCAGGCGGAGAAGGAGGCGATCAGCGGCCAGGGGCTCGGATCGACCAGATGGTAGTCGTGTTGCGGTTTCGCGTGAGCGTCAGCCATTCCCAAGGTCTCTGAATTAAGGCGAGAGTCGTTTGAAGAGGGCTATAGCCCCCGCTCTCCGGCTTTGCCAACAGCAGAGTCGTTCGCAACGGCCTGCTGAAAGCCTTTGGTTGGAAAGAAGGTGTAGCTGAGGGTGATTTCGCGCACCCCCTTCACCTCGGCGTCGGTCGCCATCTCGGGCGCGACGAAATACTGCATCGGGAAGGAAACGGTCGCGCCCGGCGCGATCTCCTGCCCTTCGAAGCAGAAGCACTGCAGCTTCTGGAAGTACGGACCGGCCCGCTCTGGCACGACGTTATAGGCCGCCGTGGCGTGGATCGTCTGGTTCGAGGTGTTGGTCACTTCGAAATAGGCCATGCCCGTCTCGCCGATGCGGACCTTCTGGCTGAACTGCTCGGCCTTGAAGGTCATCGGCAGGTCGCGGACGTTGGTGTCGAAGCGGATCAGGACTTCCTGATCCAGTATCTCGGTCGGCGCCGCCTCGGCCTTCATGGTCGTGCCGTCAAAGCCCGTGACCTGGCAGAACAGCCGGTACAGCGGCACGGCGGCGAAGGCCGCGCCCGTCATGAAAATGACCAAGGCCGCGCACAGCAGCGCGACCGAATTCTTGTTCTTCACGGCCCTCAAGGCTCCTGGGTTGCGGGCGCGGGAACGGGTGCGTCCGGCTGGACCGGCGCCGGCAGGGCCGGATCGGCCCTCTCCAGCGTGGCCAGGGCCGCCGCCTCGGCTTCATGTCGCGCCTGGTTGTTGGCGTGCATGCGCGACACCGTCACGGTGTAGACCAGGGCGATGAAGGCCAGCAGGCCCAGGGCGATGGCCACGTTGCGACGCTTGCGCGCACGAACCTGTTCATCGTTCAGCTTCAGGTACTGGAGGTTGGACATGGCTTCAGACTCCGACGCCCGACAGATGCTCGACCAACAGGGCCGAGAACAACGCCATCAGGTACAAGATCGAAAAGGCGAACAGGTTGCGGGCCGGTTTGGCCTCGGCCCGGACGTCATACAATGCGGCCTCTCGCCCCACGGCCTCGGCCTTGTCGGGCTGATCGCCGGCGCGCGAACGCCACAGGCGGAAGGCCAGGGCCAGGAAGCCCAAGCCGCCCGCGACCGAGACCACCAGATAGATGGGGCCGCCCAGGCCGGTGAAGGCGGGCGCAATCGCCACGGGCACGAAGGCCAGGCTGTAGAGCATGATCTGCAGACGGGTGGACTTGGCTCCGCGCGCCACCGGCATCATCGGAATGCCCGCCTTGGCGTAGTCGCCGGCCGAATAGAGGGTCAGGGCCCAGGTGTGCGGCGGCGTCCACATGAAGATGATCAGGAACAGCAGCCAGGCCTGCCACGGCGCGTCGCCCGTCACCGCCGCCCAGCCGATCACGGGCGGCAAGGCCCCGGCCGCGCCGCCGATGACGATGTTCTGGGGCGTGCGGCGCTTCAGCACCAGGGTGTAGAGCCAGGCGTAGTAGACGATGGTCAGGGCCAGCAGGCCGCCCGCCAGCCAATTGGTCGTCATGCCCAGCAGCATGACCGAGAAGATCGACAGCACCATGCCGAAGGCGATGGCGTCGTTCTTGCGCACGCGTCCGGCCGCGACCGGGCGTCCGCGCGTGCGACGCATCAGGGCGTCGGTCTCGCCCTCGACCGCCATGTTCAGCGCGCCCGCCGCCCCGGCGCCGATGGCGATGCATAGAACGGCGATGACGGCGTTGACCCAGCTCAGCTGTCCCGGCGCCACGACCAGGCCCGTCACCGCTGTGAACACCACAAGCGACATGACGCGCGGTTTCAACAACTGGAAGAAGTCTTCCGGCTGGGCCGTGGTGACGAGGGGCGTTTCTTGGGCGGGGCGTTCGATCATGGTCATAAAGCGCGAAGGCCGCCCTTCCGGTTACGGAAGGGCGGCCTCTCCGAGTCTATCCGATACGGATCAGTGGTTGTCCGCCTTGACCACCGGCAGTTCGTTGAACTGGTGGTGCGGCGGCGGCGAGGACAGGGTCCACTCCAGCGTGGTGGCGCCTTCGCCCCACGGGTTGGCCTCGGCCTTGCGGCGACGGATGGCGGATTCCACCAGCAGCACCAGGAACACGCCCACGCCGATGATGGTGATCAGATAGCCGACCGACGAGACGTGGTTCCAGTAGGTGAAGGCTTCCGGATAGTCGACGTAGCGACGCGGCATGCCCTGCAGACCCAGGAAGTGCTGCGGGAAGAACACCAGGTTCACGCCCACGAACATGATCCAGAAGTGAGCCTGAGCCAGGAACTCGTTGTACTTCACCCCGAACATCTTCTCGTACCAGTAGTAGAAGGCCGCGAAGATCGAGAAGATGGCGCCCAGCGACAGCACATAGTGGAAGTGCGCCACGACGTAGTAGGTGTCGTGCAGGCTGTAGTCGATGCCGGCGTTCGACAGGACCACGCCGGTCACGCCGCCGACGGTGAACAGGAAGATGAAGCCCATCGCCCACAGCATGGGCGCCTTGAAGGTGATGGAGCCGCCCCACATGGTGGCGATCCAGCTGAAGATCTTCACGCCCGTGGGCACGGCGATGATCATGGTCGCGGCCACGAAGTAGGCGCGCAGGTTCACGCTCATGCCGACCGTATACATGTGGTGCGCCCACACGATGAAGCCGATGAAGCCGATGGCGACCATGGCGTAGGCCATCGCGAGGTAGCCGAAGATCGGCTTCTTCGAGAAGGTCGAGACGATGTGCGAGATCATGCCGAAGCCCGGCAGGATCATGATGTACACTTCGGGGTGGCCGAAGAACCAGAACAGGTGCTGGTACATCACCGGGTCGCCGCCGCCGGCCGGATCGAAGAACGACGTGCCGAAGTTACGGTCGGTCAGCAACATGGTGATGGCGCCCGCCAGAACCGGCAGCGACAGCAGCAGCAGGAAGGCCGTGATCAGCACGCCCCAGGCGAACAGCGGCATGCGGTGCAGGGTCATGCCCGGCGCGCGCATGTTGAAGATGGTGGTGATGAAGTTGATCGCGCCCAGGATCGACGAGGCGCCCGCGACGTGCAGCGAGAAGATCGCCAGGTCGAACGACGGTCCCGTGTGGCCCATGGTCGACAGCGGCGGATAGGAGGTCCATCCCCCGCCGAAGCCGCGGCCCGGCCCGCCGTCGACGAACATCGACAGCACCAGCAGCACGAAGGCGAAGAAGATCAGCCAGAACGAGATGTTGTTCAGGCGCGGGAAGGCCATGTCCGGCGCCCCGATCATGATCGGGATGAAGTAGTTGCCGAAACCGCCCATCGTCGCGGGCATAACGACGAAGAACACCATGATCAGGGCGTGGGCCGTGACCGTGACGTTGTAGCCATGCTTGGACGCCTCGACGATCCCCAGTTGCTGGATGATCGTGCCTTCCTTGAACAGCTGGATGCCCGGCTCGGCCAGTTCCCAGCGGATCAGGCCCGACAGGGCGCCGCCGACAAGGCCGGTGAAGATGGCGAACACCAGGTACAGAATCCCGATGTCCTTGTGGTTGGTCGACAGGAACCAGCGGGTGAAGAAGCCCGGCTTATGGTCGTGTGAATCGTGAACAGCAGCGGTGGCCATGGGTCTGGGCTCTCGCGTCTCTCTTACTGAGCGGCCGGCGCGGCGGGCGCGGCGGCGGTTGCGGGGGCCGCAGGCGCGGCGTCGGTCGGGGCG
>NZ_JBRERY010000012.1:0-75859 GCF_052907225.1 Brevundimonas sp. RM1 | reverse complement strand
GCAGAGGGGCTACGAGGGGCGCGCGGATCTCGGCAACACACAATCCGGAGATGGTCGCCGCTATCAGGGGCGCGGGCCGATCCAATTGACGGGCCGGGCCAACTATCGCCGTGTCGGCCGACAGATCGGCATCGACCTAGAGCGGCACCCGGAGATCGTCGCGCACCCGTCGATCGGCCTGCTGGTAGGCTGCGTCTACTGGAGCGACCGCAAGCTGAACGCCAAAGCCGACGCTGACGATCTGCTGGGTCTGACCAACGCCATCAACGGCGGGACGAACGGGCTGGAAGATCGCCGCCGTCGGACCGCGCAGGCCAAGGAGCTGATCCTGTGATCCGGCTCCGCGACATCACTTCGACCGGCTGGCTCGCCATCGCCTGCCTGGCGCTCGCCCTGATCCTGCTGGCCATGTGCGCCACGGACGCCCGCCAGAGGGCCGCTGACAGGGCTCGGCAGGCAGGCGCGCACAAGACCCTGGCCGAGGGCCGCACCGCCGCTGCGCAGGACGCCAGCGCCATCCGCGACCGCGCCGACGCCCGAGACCAGTCCACTGCTTCCATCGTCACCCAGGCCGAAAAGGAAATCCGCCATGCGCCTGATCGCAATGCTGCCGCTGATGCTGCTCGCCGCAGGGTGTGCCAGCTCTCCGATTACCGTGATGCACAGTGCGCCGTGTTCCGCTCTGATCCCGGCCGGGTGGACTGAGCCTGTCCTGTCCGCCGCCCTTCCGCTGGAGCCCTCCGACGAGCGGGACTGGATGGCGTTCGGGGTGGCGCAGACTGGCGCCCTACGGACGGCCAATGGTCGGACGGCGGACGTGATCGGGATCGTGCGGGCGTGTGAGGCGCGGGACGCCCAAGCGGTCGAGCGAATAGGGCGGCCGTGGTGGGCTCGCTTGAGGCCGGGCTGAGTTATCCGGGATTCCCGGACAACTGACCATCCAGCGTCGAGCCCTCAGGCTCCGCATGAGGTCCGCTCTCTTCGGAGGGCGGGCCTTTCTTCGTTTGGGGGTCGTGCGAAAAGGTTTCCAGCTCGGATGACGGGCAGCATAGCGGCAAGCAATTACAGAAGATCTGTTGAGTAGATCGTCCAAGTCCCTTGGCGAATCACCTGATCATCTGAATTGATATAGGCGGCAGAGTTCGTACCTCTGCCGCCTTTGTCCAACTGCCGTGGTAGCGGCAACCGTCCAAGTAACGAACTAATTCTCTGCGAATTGGTCTGGCCGGTCAAGCGCCACGGCACCTTTCTCGAAAGGAGAAAGTTCGTGCCTACCGCTTCATTCAGAAACATGGGCGTCACAGCCTACACCGCCCCCTTTATCAAGCGCGCCTTGGCGGAGGGGTACTTCCAGCACGTCATCGCGGCCTATTTGAACGACAATCAGGGCCGCGTCTCAGAGACGAAGAATGGCAAGCGCCATCCGGAAATTCCGGCTGCTTCAGACTTGCCGGCAGACTTTCCGCTAGCGGCATAAGCCCTCCGGCTCCGCTACGCCCCGTCGCCCTCACCGGGTGGCGGGGCTTTCTTCGTATTTGAGGTTAGCCAACGCGGGGAAAACGCCTTGCAAATCAATGAACCGGAAAAGTCGGTTAGCCAGCGCAAGTCATTGAAATATCGTCAGGTATAGCCTCTACCTCTGAACTATACCCGCGTCGCCGAAGCGAGCGACGAAGATATAGGGCGCGGGCCAAAAGAAAAGGCCCGGCGAACCGGGCCTTTGGATTTTTTGACAGAGGCCGCGACGGGTCAGTCGCGAACTTCCTCGACCGTGACGCCGCGCTTGGCCAGCATGGCCTGGATGCTGTCGGCCCCCGCCAGGTGGCCGGCGCCGACCGAGATGAAGGCCGTGCCCGAGCCTTCCAGCATAGCCACGATCTGATTGGTCCAGTCCGTGTTGCGGCGCGTCAGCATGACCTCGTACATCTCCGGCGATTCCGCCTTCATCTCCTGGCCGATCAAGACGTCCAGACCGTCCACGTCGCCGGTCGACCAGGCGCCGACCATGCGGCCCAGGAACTCCGGCGCCTGATCGAACTCCTTCAGGCCCGAGCGCAGCATGGCCAGCTGCGCCTCTTCCGACATGTCGGCGATGAAGCCGATCTGCTGGGGCATGGTTTCAAGACCCTTGATCGGCTTGCCCGTAGCGGCGGCGCGGGCGTGCAGCACCTGGTCCCCGCCGTTCTGCGGCAGATAGCCGGCCTTGGTGATGCTGGCCATGGCCAGCTGAAGGGCCGCGAACCACGGGCGCAGCGGGTCCAACTGGGCGGCCGTCGCGCCGATGGAGCGGGCGGCGGCGTCGAGGTCGGCCTGTTCCTCGGCGGTCAGCAGGCTGGACAGGGGACGGTCGGGCGAGACGCCCTTGGACTGGATGATCGGCACGGCGCCCGCGACGTCGTTCAGATCGGCGATCTCGAACCAGTATTCGTCGGCGGCGGCGAAGGCGCGGTCCAGCTTGGCGCTGCCCCAGGGCGTCTCGGGCTTCAGCACATGGACGGTGCCGAACAGATAGAGGGTGGAGTCCGCATCCTTGACCACCCACAGGCGCGGGCCGGACCCCGCCGGGGCGACGGCCACGGCGGCCGGATCGGCGGCGGCGGGCGCGGCCTGGGCGAAGGCGGGCGTCGTGGGCGCCAGCAGGACGGCGGTCAGGGCGGCGGCGGAGACGGAGGCGGCGGCGCGGCTCCAGAGTCGGCGGATCATGGTCAGGCTCCTAGGGTCGCAAAAGAGAAACAGCCGTCAGCCTTCTTCGTCGATAAAGATGGATTCGATCGGCATCTGGAACAGCCGGGCGATCTTGAACGCCAGCGGCAGGGAGGGGTCGTAGCGGCCGGTCTCGAGCGCGTTCACCGTCTGACGCGACACGCCCAGTTCGTCGGCCAGGTGCGCCTGGCTCCAGTCGCGCTCGGCGCGCAGCACCTTGAGGCGGTTCTTCATGCACGTCTCTCCTGGCCGGGACGCGACAGGTTGAAACGCGCCACCTGGGCCATCGCCTCGCCGAACAGAAAACCGCCCGCAGGCAGGGTCGCCAGCATGACAGGGCTGACTCCATCGCCCATCAGGCTCGAGATGACGAACAGGGTCGAGCCGTAGGCCAGGGCCCACCAGCCGCCCTGAGCCTGCGCCATCAGGGCCAAACGCTCTTCCAGCTCATCGATCGCCGCCTGTCGGCGAAGCACGGCGATCCAGACGAAGACAGGCAGAACCACGGCGGCTGCGGCCAGCGCCTTCAAAGGCAGCGCGTCGTCGCCCGTCGACAGGTAGGCGCCGCCCCAGGCGGCGCCGGCGAGCCAGACGACGCCCGCCGCCATCTTCAGCAGGAACAACACACCGGTTCGGGCCAAGGGCTTGTCGCCCATGAAAGCGCTGTCGCTCACGGCATTCTCCTCAACGACGGCCCAGCCACCACCAGGCCCAAGCCAGGCTGTAGCCGGCGACCTGGAACAGTAGAATGGCCATCATGCCGCTCAACAACAGGTCAGGCGGGGTCTCGCCCACCCACCGCGGTAAAAGAATTTCGTCCCGGCGCAGAGACAAGACCAGCAGCAGCACGGCCCCGACGGCCATGCCCCCCATGCCGCCCCAGAACCAGGACCACTTATGGGCTTCGCGCGCCGCCTCATCGAGATGACGCCACCACCAGATGCAGATCAGCAAAGTCCCGGCCATGACCAGGGCCAGCATGGCAGCGGTCATGGCAAAACCGGCCACGCCCGGCTGGTCTGACAGAACAACGCCGAGGACGCCGCCGAGCACTCCCAGCGCGAGAGACACGACGAACACCAAAAGAGCGCCTCGCACTCCGAGCGGCTTGAACGATTTGGACGACATGGACGCTCTCGAGGACAAACAGACAAGTTTGTTTGTCACCCTCAGCACAAAACGTCAAGCGTGTTTGTCACACTCAGTCGTCACTCCGGCGCGTTCAGCAGCTCCGGGCGGCTGAGGGCGCGGGGCGATTGTTCGACGGCGTTCAGTTCGGGCAGCTCCTTGCCCTCATGATCGACCTTCAGATCCTCAAAGCGGCGGGCCGAGACCATGACCTGGCTTTCCAGCGAGCCGACGAACTGGTTGTAGCGGGAAACCGCCGCGTCCAGCGCCTTGCCGACCGAGGCGGCGTGGCCGCCCATGACCGACAGCCGCTTGTAGAGCTCCTTGCCCAGCTTGGCGACGTCCTCGGCGTTGCGGGCCTGCTCCTCGGCGCGCCAGCCGTAGGCGACGGCCTTGCACAGGGCGAACAGGGTGGTGGGCGTGACGATGACCACGCGCGAGGCCATGGCCGTGGTCATCAGGTCCGGCTCGTGGTCTAGGGCCGCGGCCAGGAAGGCGTCGCCCGGCACGAACATGGCGACGAAGTCGGGGCTGGGCTTGAACTGGTCCTGATAGGCCTTGGACGACAGCTGGCGCACGTGGGTCTTCATGCTGGCGGCGGTGCGCAGGGACATGGCGCGGGCCTGGGCCTCTTCATCGCCGTCGGCCTCGTCGGCGAAGGCCAGCGACACCTTGGCGTCGATGACGAACATGCCGCCGCCGGGCAACTTCACGATAAAGTCCGGGCGCTGCTGGCGGCCTTCATCGGTGGCCGAGGAGTTCTGCTCTTCGAAGTCGAAGCGGCCGGCCATGCCCGCCGCCTCCAGCACGTTGCGGCAGGTCTGTTCGCCCCAGCGGCCGCGACGGCCGGTGTTGCCCTTCAGCGCCTCGGTCAGACGCCGCGCCTCGTCGCGGGTGGCGGTCGAGGCGGCCATCAGCAGGTTGAGCTGCTCCTTCAGGCCGCCGGTCTCGTCGGCGCGCGCCTTTTCCAGCGCCGTGACGTGCTGCTGAAACTTGGCGAGGGTCTCGGACACGGGCTTGAGCTGGGCCTCCATCCGCTCGCGCGCCACGCGGTCCTGAGCCTGAAAGGTCTCGGTGGCGCGGGCGACCAGCTTGGTCGCCACCGCCTCGGCGGACTGGGACGCCTGCGCCTTGAGGAACTCGGCCATGGAGTCCCGGCTTTCCTCCATCAGCGCCAGCCGCGCATCGGCGGCGTCCAGCGCGCCGCGCGTCTTCTGCCAGCCCATATAGGCCCACAGGAAGCCCGCCGCGGCGACCGCGACAAAGGCCAAGAGGACGAGTTCCAGCATGTTCATGCTCCGTTCCTAGCGGGAGTCGGAGCCAGATTAAAGGCGGGCCGCGTCAGACGCGGACGCGCCTCGGCGCCCTCAGCCCAGTTCGGCTTCCAGATCGGCCAGGCGGGCGGCCTGGTCTTCGGCGATCAGGGCGTTGAGCATGGGGTCGAGGTCGCCCTCGAGGATTTGCGGCAGGCTGTGCAGGGTCAGGCCGATGCGGTGATCCGTCACCCTTCCTTGCGGGAAGTTGTAGGTGCGGATGCGCTCGGAGCGGTCGCCCGAGCCGACCTGGGACTTGCGCGCGTCCGAACGGGCGGCGTCCTTGGCCTGGCGCTGCATGTCGTAAAGGCGCACGCGCAGGTTCTTCATCGCCTTGTCGCGGTTCACATGCTGCGACTTTTCCGAAGAGGTGGCCACGATGCCGGTGGGCAGGTGGGTGATGCGCACCGCCGAGTCGGTCTTGTTGACGTGCTGGCCGCCCGCGCCGGACGAGCGATAGGTGTCGATGCGGATGTCCTTGTCGAGAATCTCGATCTCGACGTCCTCGACCTCGGGCAGGACGGCGACGGTCGCCGCCGAGGTGTGGATGCGGCCGCCCGCCTCGGTGGTGGGCACGCGCTGGACGCGGTGGACGCCGCTCTCGAACTTCAGGCGGCCGAAGACGCCCTCGCCGCTGACGGTGGCGATGATCTCCTTGAAGCCGCCGGCGTCGCCCTCGGCGGCGCTGTCGATCTCGACCCGCCAGCCGCGCGACTGAGCGTAGCGCGAGTACATGCGGAACAGGTCGCCCGCGAACAGCGCCGCCTCGTCGCCGCCGGTGCCCGCGCGCACTTCCAGCACGGCCGAGGCGTTTTCATCGGCGTCGCGCGGGGCCAGCAGCAGGGCGACTTCACGCTCCAGTGTCGGCAGGCGCTCGGTCAGGGCGTCCAGTTCATCGGCGGCCAGGGCGGCCATTTCCGGGTCGGCGGCCATGGCCTTGAGGTCGTCCGCCTCGGCGCGGGCGCGGGCCAGGGCCTGAACCGCGTCGGCCACGGGCTTGAGCTCGGCGTGCTCTTTCGACAGGCGCACGATCTCGGCGCCGTCGGTGGCCGCGCCCATGCGCGCCTCCACCTGATGGAAGCGGTCGAGCACCTGATCGAGCCGGGCCTGAGGCAGTCGCAACGGCGTGTCCTTGCTGAGAAAATCGAGCGCGGAGCCTTACCCGCGACACGCCGCCGTGTCGATAAAAACGCCTCTACACGCGCTCATGGAGCAATCGTGAACAGCCGTCACAAGCCCGTCAGGCCGGTTTTTTCGCAACTGCAAAACCCCTAGCTGCTGTGAGGCTGAAACAGAAGGAGACAGGGGCATGACCGTCATCAAGCCTCAGAACGCCGCCCCGCCGGGCGCGGCGAATACCGATGCGGCGCGACTGTGCGCCCTCTACGACGGCCTGTTGCAAGCGGGCGGAGCCGTGTCGCCCGAGGCCGAGCGCGAGTTGAGAGCCCTGGCCAAGATCTTCGACCTGGACGCCGAGCGCCCCGCCGCCGAACTGTGGCCCTATGTCCGCGCCGTCCTGGTGCGCCAGGCCCCGGCGCCGGAGCGGACCTCGACCGAGCCGACCACGACCCCGGCGGCCGAAGCCGCCCCCCTGACCGTCCTGCTGGTCGAGGATGACGCCGACGCCGCCCTGGACCTGACCGAGGCGCTGGACGCCGCCGGGCACCGCGTCGTCGGTCCCTTCCACAGCGCCGAAGCCGCAGCGGCGGCGACCGCGCTTCACCCCATCGACGTGGCCCTGCTCGACATCAACCTGTCGGGCGAGAACACGGGCGTGGACCTGGCCCGCAGCCTCAAGTCGCGCTGGGGCGTGCCGGTGATCTTCCTGTCCGGCGACGTGACGGCGGCGGCGCAGAACGCCGAACTGGCCGCCGCCATGGTCATCAAGCCCTATCGCGGTCGCGACGTGCTGGACGCCCTGTCCCGGCTAGAGTCCGCCTGAGCCGGCTCATGACGGCCATTGCCAGGCGGCGCGCGACCTGCGCCTGATGGCCCTCAACCCCACCGGCCCGAGGCGCTGAATGGACACCTTCTTCCTGTTCCTTCTGGTCGGCGTCCTGGCCCAGGCGGTCGACGGCGCCCTGGGCATGGCCTACGGCGTCATCTCCTCCTCGGTGCTGCTGGCTTTGGGCGTGCCCCCGGCCACGGCCTCGGCCAGCGTCCACGCCGCCGAGGTCTTCACCACCGCCGCCTCGGCCGGAAGCCATGCCTGGCACAAGAACGTCGAGTGGCGGCTGCTGGCGCCGCTGGCCATCGCGGGCGTGATCGGCGGGGTGCTGGGCGCCTATGTTCTGACGGGACTGGAGGCTTCGACCATCAAACCCTTCGTCGTCGGCTATCTGGCCCTAGTCGGGGTGTGGATCCTGTGGCGCGCCGGGCATGACATCCGCCCGCGCCACCTGCCCGCCTGGGTCACGGCGCCGCTGGGGCTGGTCGGCGGCTTTCTGGACGCCGTGGGCGGCGGCGGCTGGGGGCCGACCGTCTCCTCGACCATGGTCGGCGCCGGGCATGAGCCGCGCAAGGCCATCGGCACGGTGAACACAGCCGAATTCTTCCTGACCGTGGCCGTCTCGGCCACCTTCGTCTGGGCCCTGGTCAGCGGCCACTGGGAAGAGGCGGGCGCGCTCCAGAACCACGCGGCGGCCGTCGGCGGCCTGGTGGTCGGCGGCCTGATCGCCGCCCCCTTCGCTGGACTGATCGTCAAGAAGGTGCCGCGCAAGGCCCTGACCTATGCGGTCGGCTTCCTGCTGCTGATCCTCGCCGCCTTCCAGGGCGCGCAACTGCTGAAACTGATCAGCTGATCCCGTCTAGCGCGGGAAGGTGTCGATGAAGCTGGGACGCTGCTCCAGCGCCGCCTGCAGGGCGACCAGGTTCGGGCGGCCCGTCTTCCAGTCGTAGTCCGGGTGACGGAAGCCGATCCAGGTGACGGCGATCCCGGCCGTCAGCACGCCCATGTCCAGCGCCTCGGCGTCCGGGGCGGCGGTCTCCAGCGCATCCAGGGCGCGGCCCATGTTGACGGTCCAGCGCGCGATCCAGGACGGCGAGCGTTCATGCTCGGGTCGCCGCTTCTCCAGCACCAGTTTGACGCCCATCTCCAACGCGGCGTTGGCCAGGGTCTCCAGCCGCTTGACCCGCAGGCGCTCCGTCCCCACGGTCGGCAGCAGACGCGGTCCTGACCCCAGGGCGTCCAGATACTCGGCGATGACCGGGCTGTCGGTCAGCGGCAGGCGGTCCGCGGCGATCAGCGTCGGAACCTGAACCACGGGGTTGGTCGACAGCAGCTCCGGCGCGTCGGCGTAAGGATCGACGATGATCTCCTCGACCCGGTCGGCCAGCCCCTTTTCGCGAGCGACGATGCGAACCTTGCGGGCGAAGGGCGACGGGGTGGTGATGTAGAGCTTCATGATCATTCGGCGGCGTTGAGAGCAATGGCGGCGGCGCGGGCGGCGTCCAGTTCGGCGGCCTTGGCTTCGACCTGGGCGACGATCTCGTCGATCATGCCCTCATTGGCCTGCTTGTGAGCGATCTTGCCGTTCAGATAGACCATGCCCGCCCCCTTGCCGCCGCCGGTGAAGCCGATGTCGGTATAGAGGGCCTCGCCCGGACCGTTGACCACGCAGCCGATGATGGACAGCGACATGGCCGTCGAGACATGCGCCAGTCGCTCTTCCAGAATCCCCACCGTCTCGATGACGTTGAAGCCCTGACGCGCGCAGGACGGGCAGGCGATGATGTTCACCCCCCGGTGACGCAGGCCCAGCGACTTCAGGATGTCGAAGCCGACCTTGATCTCTTCGACCGGATCGGCGGCCAGGGACACGCGGATGGTGTCGCCGATGCCCGACCACAGCATATTGCCCATGCCGATGGCCGATTTGATGGTGCCGGTGCGCAAGGGGCCCGCCTCGGTCACGCCCAGGTGCAGGGGGCAGTCAATGGCGTCAGCCAGTTGCTGATAGGCGGCCACCGTCAGGAAGGGATCGGACGCCTTCACCGAGATCTTGAACTCGTGGAAGTCCAGATCCTGAAGAATCCGGGCGTGGTTCAGGGCGCTTTCGACCATCGCATCCGGACAGGGCTCGCCGTATTTCTCCAGCAGCTCCTTCTCCAGCGAGCCGGCGTTGACGCCGATGCGCATGGAGCAGCCATGGTCGCGGGCGGCCTGAACGACTTCCTTGACCCGCTCGATCGAGCCGATGTTGCCGGGGTTGATGCGCAGGCAGGCGGCGCCCGCCTGGGCCGCCTCGATGCCGCGCTTGTAGTGGAAGTGGATGTCCGCCACGAGCGGCACGCGGGCCTCGCGCGCGATGGTCCTGAAGGCCGCCGTCGACTCCTCGTCCGGGCAGGAGACGCGCACGATGTCGGCCCCGGCCTCTTCCAGCTGACGGATCTGCTCCAGCGTCGCCGCCGCGTCGGTCGTCGGCGTATTGGTCATCGACTGGACGCTGATCGGGGCGTCGCCGCCGACAGGGACGGAGCCGACCATGATCTGGCGGCTCTTGCGGCGCTCGATGTGGCGCCAGGGGCGGATATGGCCGAGTTCGGAGTGGTCGCTCATGACGCCGGGAACATAGGACAGGAAGAGCGGCAAAACCACGACAGGCGGCGAAAGATCGCGCCTTCGTCGAGGAAAGGATCAGGCGGCGGGCGCGGGAGCCGCGGCGGCGGCCTGGGTCGGCGTCGGCGAAGGCGCCGCGGCGGCTGTAGCCGCAGCCGCCGCCTGAGCCGCACGGGCCCGGGCCTCGACGGCGGCGGCGGCGCGGGCCTCGGACTCGCGCGCGGCCGCCTGGGCGCGGTTGTTCAGCGACCCGAGCGGCGACTGGGGCGCGGGCAGCACGCCGCCATGCTCGCCGTTCAGATAGACGTCGAAGGCCGCCGGATCGGGCGTGTCGATGGTGGCCGCCACGCCGGGCGGCGCGCGCCAGGCCTCGCCCGCAGCCAGCTGGCGCGCGAACAGGATGCGGCCGTCGCCCTGGCGGATGACCAGGATGGCGGGCTTGCGCGCCTGAAGCGTGACCTGGGAGACCGTGGCCGAGGCACCGTAGATGGCCCCGCGCGGGTTGAAGGCGGCCTGCACCGGCGGCGCGGGCGGAGGCGCGGCGTTGGGGTCGTCCGGGTCGATCCCGGTCAGCTGAGCCTCCAGCCCCGGGGTGATGTACATGGCCGGCGTCGTCTGGTCCGGCGGGGCCGCCTTGGGCGCGCCGAGATAGAGGGCGCGGTCCCGTTGATGGTCGGCCTGCTCGGCCCAGTCCTTGGGCACGGCGACCAGGTCGGAGGGGTGCGGCGCCTCGATCCGGTTGATGCGCTGGAAGACGTTCCAGCCGATCACCACCGCCAGGAAGACGCCGATGACGCCCAGGATCTTGGGCGAGTTCTGGCGCATCTGCTGCAAGGCGGCGCCCGTCGGCGGCTGCAGCGGCACGGCCGCATCGGGGTATTCCTGCTTGAACCGCTCGACCGCGTTCAACTCGTCCAGGCCCAGGGCTCCGGCATAGGCGCGCACATAGCCCATGGAGAAGATGCGCGACGGCAGGACGGCGTACTCGCCCTGCTCCAGCGCGGTCAGGAAACGCGGATGCACCCGCGTCTTGGTCGACAGCTCGGCCATGGACAGGCCCGACGCCAGGCGCGCGGCGCGCAGGGACGCGCCCAGGGAATCGTCCGAGGGTTCTTCAGGCGCCGCTTCGGGCGTCGCCTCCGGGGTCTGATCCAGCGTCGCGTCGGCGTCGAAGTCGAACGCGGCTTGCCGATCCTGGTCCATAGGGTCGGTGTTCCGTCACGCTGGGCGCCGATGCGCCCATCACCCCCGCTTAGACGAGGCCGGGAGCGCGGGCAACGCGGGAAAGCGGCCCCGCTTTCTCAGACTTCGACATTGAGCTTGCGCGCCAGGGACTCGATCTCGCCGCGCACCGACCCGGCCGAGGAGCCGAGCAGGGCGTTCATCCCCCGCCGCGCCGCGTTCAGATCAGCCGACAGGATCATGCGTTTGACCGGTCCCACCCCGCCCGCCGGAACGGACAAACGGCTGTAGCCCAGGGTGATCAAGGCGAAGGCCTCCAGCGGACGGCCCGCCAGTTCGCCGCAGACCGAGACCGGCGTGGCGCTGTCGGCGCACTTCTGCTGAATATCCGCCAGGGCGCGCAGGAAGGGCGGCGACAGGGGATCGTAGCGATCCGACACGCGCGGGTTCGTCCTGTCGGCGGCGAACATATACTGCAGCAGGTCGTTGGTGCCGATCGAAACGAAGTCGGTCAGCGGCAGCAGGGCGTCCAGGTGCCACAGCAGGCTGGGGCATTCGATCATGGCCCCGACCCGCAGCAGGGACGGCAGAGGCCGCCCCCGGCGCCGCGCCCAGTCGCATTCGACGTCGACCAGTTCGCGGGCGGCGCGGAACTCGTCCACCGTGGCGATCATGGGGAACATGACGCGCAGCTCGCGCCCGGCGGCGGCGCTCAGCAGGGCGCGCAGCTGCATCCGCAGCAGGGCCGGACGATCCAGCCCAAGACGGATGGCGCGGCGGCCTAGCGCCGGGTTCTCTTCGCGCTCATTGTCGAGGTAGGGCAGTACCTTGTCGCCGCCGATGTCCAGCGTGCGGAAGGTGACGGGCCGGTCTCCCGCCGCATCCAGCACCAGCTTGTAGAGCGCCGCCTGAGCGTCCAGGCGCGGCAGCTCGTCTGAGACCATGAACTGAAATTCGGTGCGGAACAGGCCGATGCCCTCGGCGCCCGTTGCGTCCAGATTCTCCAGATCCACCGCCAGGCCGGCGTTGGTCAGCAGCATGATACGCTTGCCATCCCTGGTGACGGCAGGGGTGTCGCGCAGCTGGTCGAACTCGGCGCGGCGCTGTTCGCGCACGGCCATGCGGCTCTCGACCGCCGCCAGCATGTCGGGGCGGGGCCGCAAGTAGGCCTCGCCCGTCTCGCCGTCGACGATGACCTGATCGCCCTCGGTCAGGCGATCCCGCAGGCCCTGCAGGCGGCCGACGCAGGGAATCTGCAGGGCGCGGGCGACGATGGCCGCGTGGGCGGCGGCCGAGCCTTCTTCCAGCAGCAGGCCGCGCAGCTTGTGGCGCGGATACTCCAGCAGGTCCGCCGGTCCCAGGTTCTTGGCCACCAGGATGGCGTCGTCGGGCAGGTCGCGCTGGCCCGGATGATCGCCCGCCATCAGACGCAGCAGGCGATTGGCCAGATCCTCAAAGTCGTGCAGCCGCTCGCGGATATAGGGATCGCGGGCGTTGGCGAAGCGGGCGCGGTGCTCGTTGCGGACGCGGTCCACGGCGGCCTCGGCCGTCAGGCCGGAACGCACCGCCTCTTCCAGCGACCGGTTCCAGCCCCGGTCGTCGGCGAACATCCGATAGGTCTCCAGCACCTCATAGGGGGTGCCGCCCAGCTTGCCCTGGCTGCCTTCCAGCAGGGCGTCGATGCTGGTGCGCAGACGCTCCAGCGCCTCCTTGAGCCGCACCTCTTCAGCAGCAGGATCGTCGGACAGCAGCTGCTCCGGCGCGATCGGCGCCTCGTGCAGCACGGCCTGCCCGAACGACAGGCCCTCGGCGAACTTCTGCCCCTTCAGCCGCTCAGGCCGATGGGGCGCGACCTCGACGTCGCGCAGTTCCTCCAGCGCCAGCAGCTCGCCCGAAGCCACCGTCTCGGCCAGGACCATGGCGATGGTCTGGATGTCCTCGACCTCTTCCTCGTCATAACGACGGGCGGCGCGGTTCTGGACGACCAGGACGCCGATGGCCCGGCCGCCGCGCAGCAGGGGCGCGCCGAGGAAGGCGTGATAGGGGTCTTCGCCCGTTTCCGGCCGATAGGAGAAGCTGGGGTGCGACTGGGCGTCCGACAGGCTGATCGGCGCGGCCGTGCGCGCCACCTCGCCGACCAGGCCTTCGCCGGGGCGCAGGCGGGTGTTGTGGACGGCCTCGGGGTTCAGACCCTCGGTGGCGAACAGCTCCAACTCGCCCGACGCGCGCCGCAGATAGATGGAGCAGACCTCGGCCACCATGGAGCGGGCGATGATCCGCACCACCATGTTCAGCCGGTCCTGCGCGGGCGCGCCGCCCCCGGCCCCGGCCAGAGCCTCGCGGATCTGGCGCAGCAGAAGGCGGGGCCCCCTCGCCGTCGCTGCCACGCCCTTGACCATGCCTGCTCCCGCCTTACCGCTCCCGATCCGTTCCAGATAGGGCGGCGCTTCCGATATCCTAGTCTTCCGCGTCCAGACCGTAGGCCGCGTGCAGCGCCCGGACCGCCAGCTCGGCGTAATCCGAATCGATCAGTACGCTGATCTTGATCTCAGAGGTCGAGATAGCCTGGAACTTCACGCCCTTGTCGGCCAGGGCGCGGAACATGGTCTGGGCCACACCCGCGTGACTGCGCATGCCCACGCCGATCACCGAGACCTTGGCCACATCGTCGTCGACCCGCAGCTCCTCGAAGCCGATGTCGGCCTTGGCGGCGGTCATCAGGTCGGCGGCGCGGCGCGCGTCGCGGCGGCCCGTCGTGAAGGTCAGGTTGACCGCGCCTTCGGTGCGGGCCTGGCTCTGCACGATCATGTCGACGTTGACCTCGGCCTCGGCCAGGCGGGTGAAGACGTCGGCCGGAGCATCCGTCCGGTCCGACAGGCCAAGCAGCGTGATCCGGGCTTCGTCCCGGCTCATGGTCACGCCGGAAACGATGCGCTTTTCCACGATCTCATCCTCGTCGCAAATCAGGGTGCCGGCGTGTTGCGGCAGGTTTCCGTTTTCATCCGGTTCGATGAAGCTGGACAGGACGCGCACCGGCACGCGCTTGTGCATGGCCAGCTCGACCGAGCGGGTCTGCAGCACCTTGGCGCCCAGCGACGCCATCTCCAGCATTTCTTCGTAGGACACCTTCTCCAGACGCCGGGCGCGGCTCTGGATGCGCGGGTCGGTCGTATAGACGCCGTCCACGTCGGTATAGATGTCGCACGGCGCGCCCAAGGCCGCCGCCACCGCCACGGCCGAGGTGTCCGAGCCGCCCCGGCCCAGGGTGGTGATGCGCCTGTCGCGGGTCACGCCCTGGAAGCCTGGCACGACGGCGATCTCGCCCGCGTCGAGCGCGCCCCCCAGCGCATCGCCGGGCACCTCTTCGATGCGGGCGCGTCCGTGGGCGTCGTCGGTCAGGATCGGAATCTGCCAGCCCATCCAGCTGCGCGCCTTCAGGCCCATGTTGCGCAGGGTCAGGGCCAGCAGGCCCGACGTCACCTGCTCGCCCGAGGCGACCACCACGTCGTATTCGTCATCCGACAGGACGCCGTCGCCGTACAGGCCCGGCGCGGCCGCGCCCACGCCGTCGGTCCAAGCGACCAGCTCATTGGTCTTGCCCGCCATGGCCGAGACGACCACGGCCACCTTCTTGCCCCTGGCGGCTTCGGCGGCGACGATGCGCGCCGCGCGACGGATCCGTTCCAGGTCGGCCATGGAGGTGCCGCCGAACTTCATCACCAACCGGTTCGTGTCGGCCCGCGTCATCCTGGCGTCTGATCCCCTGCTTGCATGGCGGGCGAAGGCGGTCCATGCCTCTGCCCATGCCCGCTTCTAACGACAGCCTCGATCCACGCAAACCCCAAAGCGAAGAGGGTTTTTCACCCTTTGCTACCGATCGTGCCGAAGGGCCGAGCATCGACCCGGCCGACGTAGCGCGCTTTTCGGCCCAGGCGGCCGAGTGGTGGGATCCCAAAGGCCCCTTCGCCCCCCTGCATCGTTTCAACCCGGCGCGGCTGAAATTCGTACGCGATCGGGCGGCCGAGCACTTTGATCGCGACATTCGGGCGCGCGCGCCCTTCGCGGGCCTCAGCCTGATCGACATCGGCTGCGGCGGCGGCCTGATCGCCGAGCCGATGCGGCGCATGGGCTTTGAGGTCACGGCCATCGACGCCTCGTCCGAGAACATCGGCACCGCCCGCGCCCACGCCGATCAGGTCGGTCTGGACATCGCCTATCGCGCCGCCACGGTGGAGCAGATGGTCGAAGCAGGCGCCGGGCCGTTCGACGTGGTGCTGACCATGGAAGTCATCGAACACGTCGCCGACCCCGAAGCCTTCATCCGCGCCTGCTCGAAACTGATCAAGCCGGGCGGCCTCATGATCGTCGCCACCCTGAACCGCACGCTGAAGGGGCTGCTGCTGGGCAAGGTCGCGGCGGAATATGTGCTGCGCTGGGTGCCCGCAGGCACTCACGACTGGCGCCAGTTCCTCAAGCCCGACGAACTGCGCGCCATGCTGGACGGCGAGCCCCTGACCGTCACCGGCCCCTATGGACTGGCCTATGACCCGCTGAACGACCGCTGGAGCGAGGGCGACGACGTGGGCATCAACTACATGATGATGGCGACCCGCGACGCATGATCGGCCCGCGCCGCATCGTCCTGACCGGCGGTCCCGGCTCGGGCAAGACGACGCTGCTGGAGGCGCTGGCGGCGGCTGGCCATGCGACCTCGCCCGAGGCCGGGCGCGCCATCATCCGCCGCCAGCAGGCCATCGACGGCGAGGCCCTGCCGTGGAAGGACCGGGCCCTGTTCGCCGAACTGATGCTGGATCGCGAGTTGGAAGCCCACGCCCGCGCCGAGAGCGCCGACGGGCCGGTCTTCTTCGATCGCGGCGTCCCGGACGTGGTCGGATACCTGAGCCTGTGCGGCCTTCCGGTCCCAGCTCATATGGAGCGGGCGGCGCAGGACATCCGCTATGACCGGCGCGTCTTCATCGCCCCGGTCTGGCCCGAGATCTTCGGCCAGGACGCCGAGCGCAAGCAGGATCTGGACGAGGCCCGCCGCACCTTCGACGCCATGGCCGAAACCTATCCGCGCTTCGGCTATGAACTGATCGAACTGCCCAGGGCGCCCGTCGCCGAGCGCCTGGACTTCGTGCTGACGACGCTTACAGCGGCCTGACCATATAGCGGGCGTCATCGCCGTAGCTGGCCAGCTTCTTGGCCATGCCCGGCGGGTTCTGAACCTCGAAGCCGTTGCGCGCCCAGAAGCTTGATGCGTCGTTGACCGCCACCAGGGCGACCGCCGGCCAGCCCGCCGCCTTGGCCTGCTCGGCCAGGCGCTCGACCACCGGCCGGGTGTGGCCGCCGCCGCGCGTGTCGGGGTGCAGAGCCAGGTCGTGCAGATAGACGACCTCGGCCTCGGCCGGGATGGCGTCGATCAGCACGTTCAGCGCCGGGGCGGCGTTCAGCACCCACGGATAGGCGACCAGATAGCCCATGACCGGACCGTCTTCGGCGGCCAGCACGAAGCAGCCTTCGGGGTGCAGCTCAAGACGGTTGGCGAAGCAGGCGCGCTCTTCCGCGTGATCGGGGAAGGACAGTTGGGCCACCGCGACCACGCCGTCGAGGTCGTCCGGCGTCATCGGTCGCCAGGTCAGAGTGGACAGCGGGCGTTCAGCTCCGCCCTGTTGAATCGCCATTGCACGCTCCGGTTCTCATCGTCGTCCGCCCCTTCGATCCGGGCGGTCAGTCTATCCCCCGCGCGTTCATAGATGATGCGGTGCGGAAAGTCGTTGTCCGGATTGGCGAAAACCGCCCGCTGGGGGCCGCTGTCGACCAGGCGGAAAGGCGTCGCGGGCGCGCCGCCCGGCTGGGCGAAATAGGCCAGGCCGCCGTCTGTCAGGGGAGCGATACGCGCGCTCTCGAAGCCGCTGCGGCCATTGCGCACAGTCACCGAGTGGCCGACGATCAGACCCGCGCGTGGATCGCTCCAGGTCTCTGACGCCTCGCGCCCGCCGGAACAGTCCAGCCAATACCCCGCCAGCCACGACAGGTCGGGCGCAGGCGTCGCGGGCAAGGATGCCTGCCACAGGGCGGCGGCCAGCAGGCTGGAAACGGACATGGGCTCTCCCTCCTCAAGGACGAAGGGAAGGTTACGCAGCCCTCACGGCGCGGGCTTGTAGGAATGCGACGCCAGCCGCAGCGCCAGCTCCACCTGTTCGCGCGCCCAGGCGGTGGCGGTGCAGCCCAGGAAGCGACGGAAGTCGCGCGCCATCTGCGGTTGGTCGAAATAGCCGGCGGCCAGACCGGCCTCCAGCCAGGAGGCGGCGTCTGCGTCCTGGCCCATCGCGTGATCGAAGATGCGACGGAATCGGAAGACCGAGCGCAGGGTGCGCGGCGCCACGCCGACCCGGTCGCGGAACCGGCGCTGCAGGGCGCGGCGCTCGGCCGGGCTCAAAGACAGCCCCTCAAGGTCGCTCTCGGCGGCGGCGACCTGGGCGCGGACGGCGGGGTCGATGCGCCAGTCGCCGGCCCGGCGCTGATCCTCCAGCAAGGCGCCCAGGGCGGCGGCCTGCCCCGCCGGATCGCCGGGCGGCGCCGTGAAGCCGTCCAGCCGCGCCACAAGGTCCAACCGCCGGTCGGTCGCCTCGATCAGCGGGCGGCCGAGGAACGCCCGCGCCCCGTCGGGCTCGAACTTGGCGGCGACGATCTCGACCGGGCCGACCGGACGGATGGCCATCGGCCGGGTCATCTGGCCGGCGAAGATCACCGACGGCTGCGGGCGGAAGACGCCGTCGACGTCCTGTTCCTCATAGGGGGCGGCCAAATCGACCACCAGCTCGGGACAGCCGTCCGGAGCGATGCGCTGGACCCCGCCGCTGGGGCTTGGTGCGGCGTATGTCCACAGCAGGCGCACGAAGGGGCGCAAAGGTTCGGGCGGGGCGAATTCCTCGTACCGTTCCCCCTCCCCCATCTGCGATCAGTTCGCCTTCTTGGGATCGGGCGGCAGGCTGGGCAGGGGAGCGCAAGGCACGCCGTCGTCCTTCAACTTCTTCACCTCGGCAGGGGTGGCCTCGCCGTAGATCTCGCGCTTCTCGCTGCGGCCTTCGTGGATGTCACGGGCCTCGCGGGCGAAGGCGTCGCCGACGTAGTCGAAGTTCTGCTCGACGTGGTCGCGCACCTCGCGCGCGGCCTGCATCATCATCGACTGCATCTGCTGCAAAGCTTCAGGTTTCAGGGCCTCGGGCGCGGTCTTCTTCGTGCCGGAGACGGCCGGGGCCATCACCTGCTTCCTCACCGCCGTCGAGCCGCAGAAAGGGCATTCCACCAGACCGCGCTCCGCCTGATCGTCATAGTCGGACGAGGAGCCGAACCAGGCCTCGAAGCCGTGGTCGCGGTCGCAGGAGAGGGCGTAACGGATCATAGGGGCAGGTCGAAGTCGCGGTCGTGGCGCAGGGCGGGCACGCTAGCGCGCGCCTTCTCCACGGCCGAAAGGTCCAGCCGGGCGTGCAGCACGCCCGGTTCGTCATGGTCAAGCCGGGCGATCACCTCGCCCCACGGGCCGACGACCAGGGAGCGGCCCCAGGTCTGGCGGCCGTCCTCATGCGTTCCGCCCTGGGCGGGGGCCAGGACAAAGGCGCCCGTCTCGATGGCGCGGGCGCGCAACAAGGCCTCCCAATGCGCCTCGCCGGTCGGGCGGGTGAAGGCGGCGGGGACGGCGATCAGCGTCGCGCCCGCCTGGGCCAAGGCGCGGTGCAGATGCGGAAAACGCAGGTCGTAGCAGATGGTCAGGCCAAGACGCCCCCAAGGGGCAGCGGCGACCACCGCCGCCTCGCCGGGCCGCACCGAGGCGCTTTCGCGATAGGTCTCGCCGTTCGGCAGGTCGACGTCGAAGACGTGGAGCTTGTCATAGCGGGCCGTGATCGCGCCGCTGGGGTCGATCATCAGGGACCGGTTGGCGGCGCGCGGGTCATCCGCCACGCCCGAGCGGACGATCGTCGAGCCGACCAACAGCCAGACGCCCAGTTCGGCGGCCAAGGCCTTCAGCCCTAGGACAGCCGGGTCGGCGCCTTCGTCCGACAGGGCGGCGTCGCGCAAGACGCGGCGTTGCTCGAGAAAGTTGGTCCCCTCGGGCGTCAGGATCAACTGCGCCCCCTCGGCCGCCGCCTGACGGATCAGGGGCTCGACATGCGCCAGCCCCGCGGCCGCCGTCGCCGGCGTCCGCGTCTGGATCAGCGCGATGTCGAGCGTGTCGGTCACCTAGGCCGCCAGCAGGGCGTCCAGCTCGCCCTTGCGGTCCAGGGCGTGGATGTCGTCCGAACCGCCGACGTGCTTTCCGTCGATGAAGATCTGCGGGAAGGTGGAGGCGCCGCCCGAGCGTTCGACCATCTCGGCCTTCTTGGCCGGATCGTTGGAGGCGACGATCTCCGTATAGGCCGCGCCCTTGCGGTCCAGCAGGGCCATGGCGCGGATGCAGTAGGGGCAGCCGGGTTTGGTGTAGAGGACGACTTCGGCCAAGGGGAACTCCTGAAGGCGGATGGGAAGGTTCTCCCTCACTTAAGCGGTTCGCGCGCGTTTTTCACCCTCGCGATGACGGCCAGGTCGACAGCGCGCGCTCCGGCCTCGATCAGCGCCCGCGCGCAGGCCTCGGCCGTGGCCCCCGTGGTCAACACGTCGTCGATCAGCAGCAACCGCCGCCCCTTGATCCGCCGCCGCCCGGCCTCGGTCACGGCGAAGGCCGCCTTGACGTTCAGCCGCCGTCCGCGCGCGGACTTGCCGCCCTGGCTGGCGGTCGGCAGAGGGCGGATCAGGGCGTCCGGCAGGTAGTCGAGCCGCGCCGCGCGGGCCAGCGGCCGGGCGATCTCGGCCGCCTGATTGAACCGCCGCGACAGCAGACGGGCGCGATGCAGCGGCACGGGGACCACGGCGTCGGCCGTCTCGATCAGGGGCGCGGCCGAACGGCTGATCCAGCGCGCGAACAGAGGGGCGAACTGCTGCTGGTCGCCATGTTTGAACTTGAGGATGATCCCGCGCGACGCCTCGTCGTAAACGCAGGCCGCCCGCGCCCGGCCGAAGGCGTAAGGGCTGGCGACGCAGGCCGCGCACCGCTCCGCCGCGAAGTCGCCGCCGTCATATTCGAACGCCGCGCCGCAACCGTCGCAGACCGGCGCCTCCAGAAAGGCCACCCGGCTCCAGGCGTCCGGCGACAGGCCCGCGGACGCCGCCGCCTCGCGGCTGTCATGAGCGACGGGCGGCAGCAGAATATCCAGCAGGCCCCGGCCCGTATCGCGCGCGCCGGATGCTAAAGGCGCAACGACGCCTTTCAATCGACCTCGCCAGCCCCCATCCTGAACCGACATGAGCGCCCCCTCTCCCTCCTCCGGTCCCCCGATCATCTTCGACGCCGCGCGCCGCGCCGCGCGCCTGAGCCGCGCCGCCCGACATTTCCCCGACGCCGACTTCCTGCACCTGCGCGCCGCCGACAATGCGGTGAACAGCCTCGAAGTGATCCTGCGCGAGTTTCAGACGCCCGTCGACCTGTCGCCTCACCCCGGCGTCTTCGCCCGCGCCCTGGCCGACAGCCCGGCGCGTGAGCGGGTGGGCCAGGTGCGCGCCGTCGGCTCGACGGCCGAGCGCGCCGCGCCGGGGGCCGGGCCTCTGGGGCTGGAGGACGGGTCGGCCGATCTGATCGTCAACCTGCTGGGCCTGCACTGGGCCAACGACCTGCCCGGCGCCCTGAGCCAGATTCGCCGCGCGCTGAAGCCCGACGGCCTGTTCGTCGCCAGCCTGTTCGGCGCCGCGACGCTGAAGGAGCTGCGCGGGGTGCTGACCGAGGCTGAGCTGGAGGTCAACGGCGGCGCCCAAGCGCGCGTCTCGCCCTTCGCCGATGGCTTCGACGGGGCGGCCCTGCTGCAACGGGCCGGGTTCGCCCTGCCGGTGACGGACGTGGACCGGGTGACGGTGCGCTATGGCGATCCCTTCGCCCTGATGCGCGACCTGCGGGCGATGGGCGAGACCAATGTGCTGGCCGGGCCGATCCGGCCGCTTAGCCGCGCCGTGCTGGCCCGCGCGGCCCAGCTCTACGCCGAGCGCCACGCCGAGGCGGACGGGCGCATCCCCGCCACCTTCGAGATGGTGCATCTGGCCGGATGGGCGCCGCACGAGAGCCAGCAGAAGCCCGCCAAACGCGGCTCGGCCAAGACGCGGCTGGCCGATGCGCTGGGCGTCAGGGAGCAGACCGGGGAAGAGGGCTGAGCCCCGCTCTTCCCTGGATCTAGGCTCCGCCGATAGCGCCGCTGATGGTCGTGGAGATGTAGTCGTACATGGCCGTGGAGCGCGCCGCGAAGGCGCTGACGGCGGCGATGATGACCAGGAAGATCAGGCCGCAGATCAGGCCGTATTCAATGGCCGTGGCGCCGCCTTCGTCGCGGTGGAACCGGCAGATGAAACCCTTCACGCCCGGCCCTCCCCTGTCGTCGGCCTGTCAGAGCAGATCGCGCAGCCAGGCGATCAGCGGTTCGTCGGCCGGAGGCATGGGATAGGCCGACAGCTTGTCCGGCTTCACCCAGGCCAGACCCGCGTGCTCGCGCGCCTCGACCACGCCGGACCAGCGCCGGCACAGGTAGAGTGGCATCAACAGGTGAAAGGATTCGTAAGCGTGACTGGTAAACACGAAGGGGGCCAGGCAGGCCTCCTTGACGTCGATGCCCAGTTCTTCCTTCAGCTCACGGATCAGGGCCTGTTCAGGCCGCTCGCCCGGCTCGACCTTGCCGCCGGGAAACTCCCACAGGCCCGCCAACTGCTTGCCCTCGGGGCGTTTGGCGATCAGCACGCGGCCGTCCGGGTCGATCAGGGCGACGGCGACCACCAGAACGGTGGGAACAGACGCCTCGCTCACGAGCGGTAATCCCCGTTGATCTCAACGTAGCGTTTGGTCAGATCGCAGGTCCAGACGGTGGCCGAGGCCCGGCCCGAGGCGACATGGACGGTGATGTCGATCTCGGCGTTCTTCATATAGGCGCTCATGACCGCCTCGTCGTAGGTCGGCGAGGGGGCGCCGTCGACGGCGGCGACGTGCGGACCGAAGCGGATAGCCAGGCGGTCGCGGTCGACCGCCTCCTCCGTCTTGCCCACGGCCATGACGATGCGGCCCCAGTTGGCGTCCTCGCCCGCGATGGCGGTCTTCACCAGCGGGCTGTCGGCGATCGACTTGGCCAGTTTGCGCGCCGAGGCGGGCGAGGCGGCGCCCTCGACCGTCACCTTGACGAACTTGGTTGCGCCCTCGCCGTCCTTCACCAGCTGGTGCGCCAGGTCGAGCATGACGGCGTCCAGCGCCGCCGAGAATTCCTTCAGCCGACGGTCGCCGACGCGGCCGATGCGCGGCGCGCCGGACGCGCCCGTGGCGAACAGCAGCGCCGTGTCGTTGGTCGAGGTGTCGCCATCCACCGTCACGCTGTTGAAGGTGGTGCGGACGTGCAGGTTCAGCAGGGCCTTCAGCACCGGCGGGGCGATGTCGGCGTCGGTGACGATGAAGGCCAGCATGGTCGCCATGTCCGGCGCGATCATGCCCGAGCCCTTGGCGATGCCGGCGATGCGGACCTTGACGCCCTCGATCTCGCACTCGGCGTAGGCGCCCTTGGGGAAGGTGTCCGTGGTCATGATGCCCAGACCGGCCTGCGCCCAGGCGTCAGCCTTCAGACCGGCTTCGACCTCGGGCAGGCGGGCGGTGATCTTTTTGTCGTCCAGCACCACGCCGATAACGCCGGTCGAGGCCAGCATGACGTCGCGCTGGCGACAGTCGAAGCGTTTGGCGACCTCGGAGGCCGTGCGGCGCGCGGCGTCGGCCCCGGCCTTGCCGGTGAAGGCGTTGGCGCAGCCGGCGTTGACGACCAGGGCCTTGACCCCCTCGCCGCCCTTGTCGGCGTCCAGATGACGCTTGCACCAGTCGACCGGGGCCGAGCCGACCTTGTGCCGGGTGAAGACGCCCGCGCAGGACGCGCCCTCGGGGAAGCGAAAGACCACCAGATCGTCGCGCTCATGCTTGTAGAAGCCCGCGCGCGCCGTGGCGATCTCGACCCCGCCGATCGGCGGAATGGCTGGGAAAGGCACGGCCAGGGGCGAGATCATCAGGCCCGGCTTGCCGGGCGAGGCGGCGACCGCCTGGGTGGCCGATTGCGTCGCGCGCTTCAGCGCCGAGGCCAGCGGATCCAGCGCCTTCTCGATGGCGGTTTCGATCTTCTTGCCGGTCGAGGCGGACTTGGAGGGCGGCTGGCTCATGAGGCGTTTCCGGCGGGAGAAGCGGAGGTTTTCTGGGCCGCAGGCGGGGCGGCGGACTCAACGGGGGCTGAAGGCGGGGCCGTCTTGGTCCCGTCCAGGGAGATCTCGACCTCGGCCTGGCCGCGCAGTTGCTCCAGCAACTGACGAACGCCTTCATAGGTCAGGTAGCGCACGATCTGCGGCCGCGCCTGCTCCAGCGTCGGCGGAGTTTCGACGCGGCGATCCTCGACCTTGAGCACGGCCCAGCCGGTCTCGGTCTGGATCGGACCGACGACCGCGCCCGGCGTCTGGCCCTGCAGGGCGGCGGCGTAGGGACCGGGCAGAACGTCGAGCGTCGAATAGCCCAGGTCGCCGCCGGAATAGCGGGTGGCGTCGTCGATGGAGCGTTGGGCGGCGACGGCCTCGAAGGCCGCCCCCTGCCCCAGGACGCCCAGGACGGCGTCCGCCTGTTCCTTGGTCGGCGCCAGAATCAGGCGCACCCGCACCTCTTCGGTCGCGCGGGCCAGCCGCTGCTGCTCGGCGTAGAGGCGTTCGACCGCCTGTTCGGACACGGCGCCGGACACCACCTTCTCGACCAGCATGTCGCCCAGGATGCGTTCGCGCACGGCCTGCAGGCGGCGCTGGGCGGCGGGGCTGGAATCGAGGCCGCGACGTTCGGCCTCGGCGGCCAGCAGCTTCTGATCGACCACCTCGTCCATCACCCGGCGAAACAGTTCGGATGAAGCGTCCAGGGGATCGTCCTCGCCGATCAACCCCTGCGCCACCGCCTCGCGGCGCACGTCTGAGGCCCAGACGGCGCGATCGTTGACCCTGGCCACGACGCGGTCGTTCTTTTCCGGCGCGGCCTCGTCGCCGCCGCGCCCGCAGGCGGCCACGCCCAGCGCCAAACCGGCGACGACGACCAGAAACAGGCTGTGGAGGGGACGTCGCGCTCGCATCGGACGCTCCGGGCAAGGGTCTGTGGACAGGCCGTCGAAACGGACATTCGCGCCTGAAACACGCCGCCTTAAAAAGGCCCTCGCGTTGACAGGGATAAGGGCGGTGCTTAAGTCCCGCCTGCGCCCAAGTCGAGGGGTTTTCGATCGTCTGCGCGGCCCTTCGCGCGCCCTCATCTGCAGGGAAGGCCCGGGGCCGGCGTGATCGCGGCCCTCCGACCGGGTGAAACTGTCTTTCTCAGAGCCTTCAGCCGCTCGACCGCCTGACCCGGATCGCCCATGCTCGGCTTCGCCAAGAAATTTCTCGGTTCCTCCAACGACCGCAAGGTCAAGGCCTTCATGGGCCAGGTCCAGAAGATCAACGCCCTGGAATCCAAGTTCGAGGCCTTCTCGGACGACGAACTGCGCATGATGACGCAGACGTTCAAGGATCGCATCGAAGCCGGCGAGAGCCTGGACAAGCTGCAGAACGAAGCCTTCGCCGTGGTGCGCGAAGCCTCAAAGCGCGTGCTGGGCCAGCGTCAGTACGACGTGCAGATGACCGGCGGCATGATCCTGCATGAAGGCGGCATCGCCGAAATGCGCACCGGCGAAGGCAAGACCCTGGTCGCCGTGGCCCCAGTCTATCTGAACGCCCTGGCCGGCAAGGGCGTCCACGTCGTCACCGTCAACGACTATCTGGCCCGCCGCGACGCAGAGCAGATGGGCCGCGTCTATCGCTTCCTGGGCCTTGAGGTCGGGGTCATCGTCAACGGCCTGTCGCAGGGCCAGCGCCAGATGGCCTACAACGCCGACATCACCTACGGCACCAACAACGAATTCGGCTTCGACTATCTGCGCGACAATCTGGTCTACGACCGTCGCGAGATGGTGCAGCGCGGCCACCACTTCGCCATCGTCGACGAGGTCGACTCAATCCTGATCGACGAGGCGCGCACGCCGCTGATCATCTCGGGCCCGACCGAGGACCGTTCGGACCTCTACAAGGTGCTGGACGCCCTGGTGAAGGAATTGATCAAGGACAAGGACACCTACGACCTCGACGAGAAGCAGCGTCAGGCCCTGCTGACCGAGCTGGGCTCGGAGCGGATGGAGCAGATGCTTCAGGACGCCGGCCACTTCGCCGAGGACACCGTCGACCTGTACGACCCGGCCAACGTCAGCCTGGTCCACCACACCAACCAGGCCCTGCGCGCCAACACGCTCTACACGCGCGACAAGGACTACATCATCAAGGACGGCGAGATCGTCCTGATCGATGAATACACCGGCCGCATGATGACGGGCCGTCGCCTGTCCGAAGGTCTTCACCAGGCCATCGAGGCCAAGGAAGACGTCAAGATCATGCCCGAGAACCAGACCCTGGCCTCGGTGACGATCCAGAACTATTTCCGCCTCTACGAGAAGCTGTCCGGCATGACCGGCACGGCCGCCACCGAGGCCCAGGAATTCCTCGACATCTACAAGATGGACGTCCTGGAAGTGCCGACCAACCGTCCGATCCAGCGCAAGGATTACGACGACGAGGTCTATCGCACCTTCAAGGAAAAGAACGCCGCCATCGCCGCCCAGATCGCGGAATGCCACGTTCGCGGCCAGCCGATCCTGGTCGGCACCGTCTCGATCGAGAACTCCGAAGAGCTGTCCGAAGTCCTGAAGACCTACAGCTACAAGGTCGAGCGTTCGCGCACCCTCAAGCCCGAATACGCGGGCCGCGAGAAGGAAGCGCAGAAGGTCGGCGACGCCGCCTATGACATCGACTACGCCACCGGCCGCGGCATTCCGCACAACGTCCTGAACGCGCGCCAGCACGAGCAGGAAGCCTACATCGTCGCCGACGCCGGTCTGCCGGGCGCGGTGACGATCGCCACCAACATGGCCGGCCGCGGCACCGACATCCAGCTGGGCGGCAACCTGGAGATGCGCCTGCAGCGCTGGAGCCAGGAACAGCGCAACATGGCCGTCGCCGTGACGCCGGAAGACCTTGCAGCCAAGGAAGCCGAGTTCAAAGCCGAGATCGCCGCCGCCAAGGAACAGGCCATGGCCGCCGGCGGCCTGTTCGTCCTGGGCACCGAGCGCCACGAAAGCCGCCGCATCGACAACCAGCTGCGCGGCCGCACCGGCCGTCAAGGCGACCCCGGCACCTCGAAATTCTACCTGTCGTGCGAAGACGACCTGCTGCGCATCTTCGCCGGCGACCGTCTGGACGCCATCATGAAATCCTTCGGCGTGGCCGAGGGCGAGGCGATCAGCCACCCCTGGCTGAACCGCGCCGTCGAGACCGCCCAGAAGCGCGTCGAAGCCCGCAACTACGACATGCGCAAGAACGTGCTGAAGTACGACGACGTCGTGAACGACCAGCGCAAGGCCGTGTTCGAACAGCGTCAGGAGTTCATGGACTCCGAAGACTTGTCGGAGCTGGTCGCCGACTTCCGCAACGACGCGATCAACGACCTGGTCGAACGCTATATGCCGCCCAAGGCCTATGCCGAGCAGTGGGACATCGACGGCCTGGACGAGAAGGTGAAGTCCACCCTCGGCCTCGAACTGCCGCTGCATGACTGGGCCGCCGAGGAAGGCGTCTCCAACGAGGAGATCGAGGAGCGCATCGTCGCGGCCGCCGACGTGCGCGCCGCCGAACGCCTCGAACTGATCGGCGCCGACCAGACGCGCGGCCTCGAAAAGCAGTTCATGCTGCAGATGATCGACATGCAGTGGCGCGAGCACCTGGTTCATCTGGACCACCTGCGCGGCGTCATCGGCCTGCGCGGCTACGGCCAGCGCGACCCGCTGAACGAATACAAGACCGAAGCCTTCAACCTGTTCGAGACGCTGCTGCACGACCTGCGCCACAACGTCACGCGCTGGCTGATGACGGTCGAGTTCCAGTTCCAGGCGCCGCCGCCGATGGAAATGCCCGAGTTCCAGGAAATCCACCTGAACCCCGGCACCGGCGAGAACGAGATGCTGAACCCGATGGCCCAGAACCCGGAAGGCCAGCTGACCGGCGACGACCGCTCCAAGCTGCCGGTCGAGGCCCTGCCCGTCGGTTGGGAGCGCACCAGCCGCAACGCCGACTGCCCCTGCGGCTCGGGCCGCAAGTTCAAGCACTGCCACGGTAGTTTGATCTAAGGCGCGCTGACGCGCGCGGCGCTACGCTCGCGACGCGGTCGCTCGCTGCTTGAACGCCAAAGACCGACTTGAGAGAGGCGGGTTCGCGAAAGCGGCCCGCCTTTTTCTTTGGCCGCGCCTTTCCTTACCGCTCATCCGTCTTTTCTGTTGGGCCGCCCGCTGATCCGGGTAAGGTCGGACCATGAACTACAAGCCCCTGTTCTCGCGTGCGCTGGGCCTCGATCCGGAACGCCTGCATTTCGCCGCCCACAGCCACCACCTGTGGCCCGACGTCAGCTTCGACGGCCAGGTCCAGGCCTGGGCCGAGGCCAACCGCTTCGCCGACCGCAAATGGGATCTGGTGTTCGGAGAGGTCATCCCGGAGGCGCAAGCGCATGTCGCCAAGGAACTGGGCCTGCCCTCGCCCGACAGCCTGATCTTCGCGCCCAATACGCATGAGATTCTGCTGCGCATCGTCTCGGCGGTCGACAAGGCGCCGGTGCGCATCCTGGCCACCGACGGCGAGTTCCACTCCTTCCGCCGCCAGTCGGAACGCTGGGAGGAGGCGGGACAGGCCGTCGTCACCCGCGTGCCCCTGGCTCCGTTCGAGACCTTCGCCGACCGCTTCGTCGCCGCGGCCAGGGCGGGCGGGCACGACCTGATCTTCGTCAGCCAGGTCTTCTTCCGCGCCGGCGGGCTGTTCGAGCGCATCGCCGAACTGGCGGAACTGGCCGACCCGGCGGGACCGTGGGTGGTGGTCGACGGCTACCACGGCTTCATGGCCACGCCGACCGATCTGTCGGCCGTGGCGGACAAGATCTTCTATCTGGCCGGGGGGTATAAGTATGCGATGGCCGGCGAAGGCGCCTGCTTCCTGCACGCCCCGCCCGGCTTCGGCCCGCGCCCGGTCGTGACCGGCTGGTTCGCCGAGTTCGGCCACCTAGAAGGCCCGCCCGGCGGGGTTCAGTACCGCTCCGACGGCGGCCGCTTCTGGGGCGCCACCTTCGACGCCAGCGCCCTGTACCGCTTCAACGCCGTGCGCCGGATGCTGGACCAGCACGGCCTGACCACGGCGACCATCGCCGAGCACGCCCGCGGCCTTCAGACCCGGTTCCAGACGGCGATCCAGTCGGACGAAGCCGGGGCGCTGGCCGAGGCCGAGATCCTGAACCCGGTCGAGGGGACAGCGCCGCGCGCCCGCTTCCTGGCCCTGCGCCACGCCGACGCGCCGCGCTGGAAGGCGGCGCTGCAGGAGATGAACGTCATCGCCGACGTGCGCGACGACGTGATCCGCTTCGGCTTCAGCCTGTATCAGAGCGAGGACGACGTGGAGAAACTGATCCACGCCTGCGCCCGCCTGAGCTAGGCCGTCAGAAAAACAGGCTGTCGGCGTCGCGCCGCGCCTCGGGCGGATCGGTGCGCCGGGACGAGGCGGGGCGCGCAGACGAAGCGCGGGGCGCGGGCGACGCCTTGGCTTCAGCTCGCCTGGGCGCCGGATCCCCCGGCAAGGACGGCGCCGGGGACGCAGCCCGCGCCGGAGCCGCAACGGGCGGCGCAGACGGCGCGGCGGTCTTGGCCGGCGGCGGGCCCAGGCGCGGATAGGCCGCCCCCTTCGGCTCGACCGCCCGGCGCGGCGCGACCACGGAGGGCGACGCCGGCGCCTCGACCGCATCCGCCGATGTCGCGGCCGAGGCCGCCAGCAGCTGCCGCGCTTGCGCCCGCGCGCGCGGATGATCGCAGCGGCACAGCATCAGCCCCGCCAACCCTCTCCAGATCAGCAGCGGGCGGCGCGGCGGCTCGGCCCAGCGGCGGGCCAGGCGCTCGATCTCGCGGACCAGTTCGGCGTCGTCCGTCGGCACGGGCCGAAGCTCATGGCCCTGGGCCTCGAGCTCGGAGGTGATCTGGGACAACCAGACGGCGCCGCTGGAATCGGGGCCGTCGTGATCATGGACGTAGACGGGCGTAAGGCCGAAAGCGGCGCCCCCGGCCGCCGCTTCCAGCCGCGCCTCGAACCCCTCGGGCGCGACGATCGGCTGAGGCTCATGACGCGCGACCGCCAGCCACCAGGCGGCCAGCGCTACCCCCAGCATCAGCAGGCCCAGAACAGCGCCGATCAGCGCCCCCAGAAGGATGCGCGGCAGTTGAGAAGAAGAGGCGGACGACGTCATCGTCCGTCAGGACTAGCATCGAACCGACGCACGACAACCCCTGAGGCTAGGGCGTGGTCTTCATAGCCTGGGCCGACCAGCGCACCACGACCTTCTCTTCCTGCTCGGCGCCGAGGCGGGCGTAGAAGCGCCGCGCGCCGTGATTGTCCGCGCGAACCTCCCAGCGGCCGCTCAGCCCCTCGCCCGCAGCCTCGGCCGCGAAAGCCCGCATCAGCGCCTCGCCTACGCCAGCGCCGCGCGCCTCTTCGGCCACGAACAGATCGTCGAGGTTGAGGTAGTCCCCGCCCCGCCAGATGCCGTAGACCCGCGTCCAGGAGACGAAACCCGCCGCCCGCCCCGCGATCTCGGCCAGAAGGAAGGCGGCGCGCGGCGGCTGGGTCGACAACGCCTGCGCCAGACTGTCCGGCGTGGCGGCGAGATAGGGAGCCAGGCCCTCATGCTCCGCCAGAGCGCGCATCAGGGCGTGGATGCGCCCGGCGTCCGTCGCCGTCGCGCGGCGCACCGTCAGGTCTGCGGTCATGGCGGCCCTCCCCCTCCCGGCTGGTTCCGTACGGCTTCTTGGCGCGACGGAGACGTTCCGCCAAGCGCAGGATTCAGACCGCCAGGTCGAACAGGGCGTCGCGCGTGATCTCGGCGTGGGTCATGGGGAACAGATGGCCGCCGCCCGCCGTCGTCTCGACCTGCATGGCCGCGCGACGCGCTGAGGGCCGAACCGCGCACAAGCTGCCCGTCTCGCCCTTGAGGATGCGCACCGCTCCCGGATAGCGGGCCAGCGCCCGCCACGGGTCGTGCGCCTGGGCGGCGTAGTTGGAGGCCTCCCACGCCGGGCTGCAGGTCAGCTCCAGACCTCGATCCGTCTCGGCCAGGCCGTCGGCCAGATAGTCGGCCAGCATCAGATCCGGCCAGCCCTTGAAGGCGCCGCGTCCGCGATAGGCGGCCAGGGCCTGTTCACGGCTGTCGAACACCGCGCGGCGCTTCAAGGTGCGCGAGACGATGGGAAAGCCACGCGACAGTCGGCCCGCCAGCGGCAGGTTCAGCGCCATCACCATGGGACGCGGCCAAATCACCGGGTCGAGCAGCAGCAGGCGCGACACCCGTTCGGGCTGCTCGGCGGCGGCCAGCAGGCCGCTGGTCCCGCCGATGGAGTGGCCGGCCAGAGCCACGGGCGGGCCGCCGATCGCCTCCAGCAGGCCGATCAGGTCGTCGCGGTGATCCTTCCAGCTGCGATGGCCTTCCGGCTCGGCGGGCAGGCGCGTCGCGCCGTGGCCGCGCAGGTCGGGCGCCCAGATGCGCAGGGCGCTGGACAAGGGCTGCAGCAGGGTGCGGTAGGTGCGGGCGTTGAAGCCGTTGGCGTGGACGAAGACCAGATCGACCGGCCGCTCGCGATCGCCGAAGTCCAGAACCGCCATCTCGCCGCCGCCCCAGCGATTGTCGATGGGGACGCTGATCCGGCGCGGCGCCGACAGGGCCAGGGCGTCCATCAGGTTCAGGCCGCCACGCGACAGGCCGGGCAGCGGCCATGCCCTTCTATGGTGGTGCGTTCGATGGCGTAGCCGGCGCCGGCGGCGGCGCGGGCGAAGGCGTCGCCGCCCTGGACCGCCACCTCTTCGGCGGCGCCGCAGCAGTCGCAGATCAAGAAGGCCGCCGCGTGGCCCTTGTCTTCGCCCAGAGCGTCAGCGGTGCAGGCGACATAGGCGCTGATGGAGGCGATGCGGTGCGCCAGGCCCCGACGTTCCAGGAATTCGAGCGCGCGATAGACGGTCGGCGGCTTCGCCGCCTGGCCGTCCAGGCCGTAACGGGCGATCAGGTCATAGGCCTTCACCGGCTCGCCCGCCGTCAGCAGCAGCTCCAGCACCCGGCGACGCGGGGCGGTCATGCGCTCGCCGTCGGCGGCGCAGCGCGCCTCGACGGCCGTCAGGGCGCGCTCCACCTCGGCGGCGCCGAGCTCGTGTTCAGCGTGTTCGTGATCGCAGGCCAGACCCATGGCCTACAGCTAGGAGGTCAGGGCCGCCGCTGCAACCGCATCGACGGTCGCACCCGCTCGGGTCGCCGCCCGCAGCCGGCGCAATGTGGCCAAACAGCGGCGTTTGCGGCGGCCCCGGCCATGGGCTAGAAGAACCGTCCTTTCTGTTCAGAAGATCCGTTTTTCATGACCGACGCCATCCAAGCGAACAGCCCCCTGTCGGGCAACGTCCTGTTCTATTCCCAGCCCGAACCCCTGTCGGCCGAGGCTCACGGCAAGCTGGGCGTGACCCCGGCGGACAAGCCCTACGCCTTCGTCGCCCAGACCAATGTGGTGCCGCTGACGGTGACGGAGTTCGCCCCGGCCGCCCTGTCCTATCCGGTCATCTTCGTCGGCGACGCCAAGCAGCCGGTCGCCGCCATGGGCCTGAACGCCGGCGAGAACCTGTTCATCGAGGACGGCGACTTCCGTCCCGACGCCTACATCCCGGCCTACGTCCGCCGCTACCCCTTCGTCTTCGCCAATGACGAAGAGCAGAAGCGTCTGGTGCTGTGCATCGACCGCGCCGCCCCCTTCGTGGTCGAAGGCGGCGAGACCCCCCTGTTCGAAAACGGCCAGCCCAGCGGCTACGTCAACTTCGGTATGGAGTTCTGCAACAACTTCGAGCAGGAGCGCGTGCGCAGCGAATCCTTCGTCGCCCTACTGAAGGAACTGGACCTGTTCGAGGTGCGCGAGGCCAACTACACCCCGCGCAACGCCGACGGCACGGCCGGAACGCCGCAGAAGATCGCCGAATACTTCGCCGTCTCGGAAGACAAGCTGAAGGCCCTGCCGGCCGAGAAGCTGGCCGAGCTGCGCGACAACGGCGCCCTGGGCCAGATCTACGCCCACCTGGTGTCGCTGCTGGGCTGGGATCGTCTGATCGCCGTGGCCCTGACCCGCGCCGCCAAGCAGCAGCCGGTCGCCGCCAACGCTTGAGCGGCGCCGAAAGGCTAAAAAACCAAACGCCCCGTCAGGAAACTGGCGGGGCGTTTTTTCTTATCCTTCTCCCCTTGCGGGAGAAGGTGGCCCGCCAGGGCCGGATGAGGGGTCTCTCCGAAGTTTGACGCCGGCTGACGGTCAAGGGCGCGAAACCCCTCATCCGTCCGGCTTCGCCGTCCACCTTCTCCCGCAAGGGGAGAAGGATTCTAGCGGCGCGCGACCAGGGCGCGGGTCAGGCAGGAGAAGACCAGCCGCCCCGCCTCGTCCAGCAAGTCCTGCTGGGCGATGACCACGCCCTTTTCGTCCCCGACCGGATCCTTGCCCATGATGGTCAGACGGCCGCGCAGAAGCTCGCCCGCCGGGGGACTGCGCAGGAAGCGAAGCCCGTCGACCGCCAGGGTCTTGGCCCCCGCCCAACCGCTGGTTCGGTCGGCGGCCAGGCGGCTCCATAAGGCGTAGACCATGGCCTCCGGCGCGCCGTAGGCGACGTCCCAGCCCGGCTGGAACCGCTCGGCGAACAGATCCAGCGCCGCCGCATCCACGGCGCAGGCGCCCAGAGGGATGACCTGACCGATCTCGAGATCCTCGAAATGGATGTGCAGCGGCTCGGTCATGCGCGGTCTTCCCTCCGTCAGGCGGCCGGTTCTTCCGACACCCTGACCATCAGCTTGCCGTCATGGTCGCCCGTGAACAAGCGGTTCAGCGAACCGACCGCCCCTTCCAGCCCGTCGTCGACATGGACCTTCCAGTGGATCTTCCCGTCGGCCAGCCACGGGCCCATCTCGGCGACCATCTCCTTGGCGCGATGAGCGTAGTCGAGGACCAGGAAGCCCTTCACGTCCAGGCGGTGGGTGATGATGCGGGCGAAGTTGGGCGAAGGCGGCATCCGCGTGGCGTTGTAGGCCGAAATCAGGCCGCAGACGGCCATGCGGCCGTGCACCTTCAGCCGGTTCCAGACGGCGATCATGATGTCGCCGCCGACGTTCTCGAAATTGAGGTCGATGCCGTCGGGGGCCAGGCGATCCAGGGCGTCGCCGACGTCCTCGTTCTTATAGTCGACGGCGCCGTCGAAACCGAGCTCCTCGGTCAGCCAGCGGCATTTCTCGGCGCCCCCGGCGATGCCGATTACGCGGCAGCCGCGCTGCTTGGCCACCTGACCGGCGATGGAGCCGACCGCCCCCGCCGCCGCCGAAATGACCAGGGTCTCGCCAGCCTTCGCCTTCAGCACGTCGGTGACGCCGAAATAGGCGGTCATGCCGGTCATGCCCAGAACGGACAGGTTGGCCGTCAACGGCAGGCCCGGCGCGCGGTGGACCGGCCGCAGCCCCGCCTCGGGCACGACGGCGTAGTCGGCCCAGGCCCCCGACAGGGGCATGACCAGATCGCCTTCCTTGTATCGCTCGCCGCGCGACTGCTCGACCACGCCCAGGGTCAGGCCGCGCATGACGTCGCCCAGGCCGACAGGCGGCAGATAGCCTTCGGAATCATTCATCCAGGTGCGGTTGGTCGGGTCGATCGACAGATAGACGGTGCGAACCAAAACCTCGCCGTCCTTCAGATCGGGCAGGACGCTCTCGACCAACTCCAGATCGCCGTCCTGAATCAGGCCGTGCGGCCGCTGACGCAGGATCCATTGTCTGTTGCGCAGGCTCATCAATCGATCTCCCAAAGCGTTTTCTTTCAGAACCCATAGTGACGCCTCGTCGCCAGAGGGCAAGCGCGACGGATCGACCGTTCGCCCCGGCCTGCCGACAAAAAAGAAGGCGGACCCGTTCAGGATCCGCCTAGGAGTCGCATCATCGAGAATGAGGCGAGGGCGAAGACCGGCCGAGCCGGTCCGGGGGAATGACCCTCGACAATCAGACAACGGCGAACGCGAAACTCGGTTCCAAAGGGCGCGGACCGCCCGGCGCTCCTCCCCGTCGGAACGGCGGAGCGGGGGCGGCGTTGGCCCTAGAGGTTTCCAGACCGCGAAAAAGGAGGCGAGCCGATGACCCACCAAGACCCGCATTCCCACTCCGCCGACGCCGTGCACGAGCACCAGGCAGTGGAGGCTCAGTATGTGCGCCAAGGCCGAAGCGGACGCCGCATCCTGGTGCTGCTGATCGTTTCGGCCGGGGCCGCCGCCATCCTGCTGCTGGGGTGGTGGGCGATCAACAACGCGGGGCTCCAACGCACCTCGGAAGCCACCGACGCGACGCCCGAACCCTCGCCGGTTGTGCAGACCGACCCTGCGGTCCGCCCCGCGGGGCCGGAAGCCGCGCCGCCGCCTGTCGAACCGCCTCCGGCGCCCTGATGCGGTTTTGAACGAAAAAGGGCTCCGCTGCGGCGGAGCCCTTGATCTTGGCCGAAGAAATTCAGCTCGATCAGGCGGCCTGCTTCTGGCGCGACGGATGGAAGAACAGCGCCTGGCTGATCGCCGCCTTCACCGTCTCCGGCTGGAAGGGCTTGGTGATCAGGAAGGTCGGCTCGGGGCGCTCGCCGGTCAGCAGCCGCTCGGGGAAGGCGGTGATGAAGATGACCGGCACGTCGAACTTCTTGAGGATGTCCTTCACCGCATCAATGCCCGACGAGCCGTCGGCCAGCTGGATGTCGGCCAGCACCAAGCCCGGCGTGTGGCGCGACACGGCGTCCACAGCCTCGTCATGGGTGGTGGCGGTGCCGGTGACGCGGTGGCCCAGCTCCTTCACCAGGCTTTCGATGTCGGCCGAGATGATGGCTTCATCTTCAATGATCAGGACGTCGGTGGCCAGCTCGGCGTCGATGTCCGACTGGGCCTCGGCGATCAGCCGTTCGACCGTGCGCGGATCGACGGCCAGGATCTGGGCCGCCTCGGACGGCGTGAATCCTTCCAGCGCGGTCAGCAGGAAGGCCTGGCGCGAGCGCGGCGAAATCCGCATCAGGCGATGGGCGGCGTCGTCGCCCTCAGCTGCCGCGCCGTCCTCGAGCTGGGCGCCCGTGGCCGCCCAGATGGTGTGGAAAACATGATATAAAGCCACGCGCGGCGTCATGTCCGTCGGCAGCTGGCGCTCGCCCGCCGCGAGGGCTTCAAGGGCCACGCGGACGTAGTTGTCGCCCGTCGCCTGGTCGCCGGTCAGCGCCCGGGCGTAACGACGAACGTAGGGCAGATGAGGCGCTAGTCTGGCCAGAAGGCTCATATTGGTTCGTTCCCCGACAATCTTCGCGCCGCATGTCTAATGGCGCACCAGCGGATTGAACGTGCCAAATGGGCCGCGGTTCCCGCACCGTCCGCCAGCTTGAGCATAAAAACGTCCGGCGTTAGGAACTCTATGCGAGAGGCGGCGTTTTCCGTTTCTACAGGCGTTTCAACTGGCTTGGGCGGCAGCCGTAAACTCGATGATCAACACCAAGGACACCCCCGTTCACCCCGACGGGACACCGTCGAATGAGCGAGGGCTTGAAGAGGTCCGCCTGCGTCAGCAGGCGATCGGCGTGAAGCTGCGCCACATGTTCGACGAGGTCGTGAACGAACCTGTTCCCGACGAGTTCCTCGAGATTCTCAGGCGCGCCGACCAAGCGTCGTCCACCAAGGAGGGACAGTGACCAGCACCCCATCCCGGCCCCCGTCGGCCGATGACGGCGCCTTCAAGGCCGAACTGGTCACCCTGATTCCCCACCTGCGCGCCTTCGCCCGCACCCTGACCGGCGACCCCACCGCCGCCGACGACCTGGCGCAGGAAGCCATGATGAAGGCCTGGGACGCCCGCGCCAGCTATCAGATGGGCACGAACATGAAGGCCTGGACCTTCATGATCCTGCGCAACCAGTTCTACTCCGAGAAGCGCCGCTCCTGGCGTCAAACCCAGCTTGACCAGGAAGCCGCCGAACGCACCCTGATCGCCGTCGACGATCCCGAGGCGCCCGTCGCCCTGGACGAACTGCGTCAGGCCTTGCAGACCCTGCCCGAAGAGCAGAGGGAAGCCCTGATCCTGGTCGGGGCCGGAGGGTTCGCCTATGAGGAGGCGGCTGAGATCTGCCAGTGCGCCGTGGGCACGGTGAAGAGCCGCGTGTCGCGCGCCCGCAAGGCGTTGCAGGCCACCTTGGAGCGCGGCGGCTACGCCCGCGACGGAAAGTCCGCCGGGGATGCGATGCGATCCATCCTGGCCGACGCCGACAGGCTGAGCGGCTCCGGGCGGAGATAGTCGTGCGGCGGATCGGCCGGGTTCTGGGGCGAAAGCTCGGATGGCCCAGCGTGCAGGGAATCCGCTTTCGCCTGGGCGTGGCCATGGCCATCGCCCTGCTGCCGATCCTGCTGCTGGCCATGATCCAGACCGAGGCGGGCTTCCGCCGCCAGGCCGCCGAACAGCGCATCGATCTGCAACTGGCCGCCGACCGCAGCGCCGCTCACGCCAAGAACAACATCGACAGCGCCGTGGTGCTGTTGCAGGCCCTGGCCCCCGAAGGCGTCGGCTTCTATTGCGAGCCGCGGCTGACGACCCTGGTCGAACGGATGGACAGCATCGCCGCCCTGGCCCGTTTCAGCGCGACGGGCGAGCCGGTCTGCGCCTCCCGCTCCAATCCGCCGCCCTCCGGCGCCGAGGTGCGCGAGCGGTCCTGGTATCAGCGGCTGAGACGCGGCGAGAACGTCGTCATGGAATGGACCGCCGGGAAGCCGAACGCCCTGTTGGTCGCGGTCCGCTCCGAACGGCCCATGGGCGCCTTCCAGGGCGCCATGACCGCCATTCTGCCGCTGGCTGCGCTGCAGCCGGACATTCGCGATCCCGCCCTGCCCCTGGGGGCCCAGGCGTCGGTGATCGACGCGTCCGGACGAGTGCTGACCACGACCGACGCCGAATCCTTCCAGCTCAACGATCCCCAGGCCATCGTCGCCTGGGCCGCTGAGGCCCAACGCGGCGACACCACCCTGTTCGAGGCGAAGGACGCGCGCGGCCGCCGCCACGTCTATGCGGGGGCGCCGCTGTCGGGGCGCGACGTCTTCGTCCTGCTGTCGGCGCCCGCGCCGGGCCTGCTGTCCTGGGCGCGGCTGAACCCCTTCGGCACCCTGCTGCTGCCGCTGGCGGCCTGGCTGGCGACCTTCGCCGCCGTCATGCTGTTGTCGGAGCGGATCGTCGTGCGCTGGCTGATCTATCTGGAGCGGGTGGCCGCCATCTATGCGCGCGGCCGCTTTTCGGTCCGCCCCGTCCAGGCCGAACACGCCCCGGCCGAAATCCGCGTCCTGGCCCGCACCCTCGGCGCCCTGGGCGACAACATCACCCGACGCGACAAGGCCCTGCTGGAGGCCCTGGACGAGAAGGACGCGCTGATGCGCGAAATCCACCACCGGGTGAAGAACAACCTGCAGATCATCTCATCCCTGCTGTCGATGCAGCAGCGGGCGGTGACAGACCCCAGCGCCCGCGCGGCCCTGGGCGACACCCGCCAGAGGATCGCCGCCCTGGCCCTGATCTACCGCATTCTCTACCAGAGCGAGCACGTCCGCGAAGCCGACTCCGAGACCTTCCTGCGCGAACTGGTTGGCCAGCTGATCGCCGGAGAAGCGATGCGCGGCCCTCTGGTGACCACGACGATCCAAGCCGATCCCCTGGTCATCGACCCCGACAAGCTGGCGCCCCTGGCCCTGTGGGTGGTGGAGGCCGTCTCCAACGCCCAGAAGCACGCCTTCGCCGAGCGCGGCGGCGACCTTCAGGTCCGCTTCCGGGTCCAGGGCGACACCAGCGTGCTGGAGGTGCAGGACGACGGCCCCGGCGTCGCCGACGCCGCCGGGGCGGGGGTGGGCCGCACCCTGATGATCGCCTTCGCCAAACAGCTGCGCGGCGAGGCTGAGATCGTCCCCGCGCCCGACGGGGGCTCGATCGCCCGCCTGACTTTCGTCACGCCCGAAGCCCACGGATCGGCCCATGTGCGCGAGGTCGCCGCCTTCCGGGTCAGTGGAACCCGACCTTGAGCGTGGCGTTCAGAAAACCTGAGGGCTTCCGTCCCGACCGTCCCATGTCTCAGGAGCATTCCATGCGCAAAATCATCATCCTGGCCGTCGCCGCCGCGGCCCTGACCACCGCCGCCTGCAACACCATCCAAGGCGTCGGCAAGGACACCCAGGCCGCCGGCCAGGCCGTCGAAGGCGCCGCCCGCGACGCCAAGAACTGATCCCCTTCCGATCAGGAGACTGCGCCTGGACCCCGCCGAGAGCATCGCTCGGCGGGGTTTTATTTTTCACTGGCGCGACCTTGGCGGCTCATTTAGCGTCGCCGCGCCCCATGAAGGGGCCAGGACTTTGAAAAGAAGATGCGCGTCGGCTGCCCCCGAGAAATCAAGACCAACGAACATCGCGTCGGCCTGACGCCCGCCGCCGTACGCGAATACGTCGCCCACGGCCACGCCGTCGTCATGGAGACGAGCGCAGGTCTCGGCGCGGGCTTCTCCGACGCCGACTACGTCAAGGCGGGCGCCCGCATCGCGCCGGACGCCCGCACCGTCTTCGCCGGCAGCGACATGATCGTGAAGGTCAAGGAGCTGCAGCCGACCGAGTTCTCCCTGCTGAACGACGGCCACATCCTCTTCACCTATCTGCATCTGGCGCCCGATCCCGAACAGACCAAGGCCCTGCTAGCCTCCGGCTGCGCGGCCGTGGCCTATGAGACGGTGACCGACAAGAACGGCGGCCTGCCGCTCCTGGCGCCCATGTCCGAGGTGGCGGGGCGCATCGCCGTCTTCTCGGCGGCCGAGACCCTGCTCAAGCACAAGGGCGGCATGGGACTGCTGTTCTGCGGCGTGCCGGGCGTCGCGCCGGCGCGCGTGCTGGTGCTGGGCGGCGGGGTCGTGGGACTGAACGCCGCGCGCATGGCCATGGGTCTGGGCGCCGAGGTGGTGGTGCTGGAACGCTCCATTCCCCGGATGCGCCAGATCGACGAAGTGACCGGCGGCCGGGTCATCACCCGCTATTCCTCGCTGCACGCCATCGAAGATGAACTGCCCAAGGCCGATGTGGTGATCGGCGCCGTCCTGACGCCGGGGGCGGAGGCGCCGACCCTGGTGCGGCGCGACCAGCTGGCGTCGATGAAGAAGGGCAGCGTCCTGATCGACGTCGCCATCGACCAGGGCGGCTGTTTCGAGACCTCGCGCCCGACCACCCACGACCAGCCGACCTATGTGGTCGACGACGTGATCCACTACTGCGTCGGCAACATGCCCGGCGCCGTGCCCCGCACCAGTTCGGAAGCCCTGAACAACGCCACCCTGCCCTTCGGCCTGGCCCTGGCCGACCGGGGGCTGGAGGCCCTGCGCGCCGACCCGCACCTGGCCAAGGGGCTGAACGTGCTGAAGGGCGAGATCACCCACCCAGCCGTGGCCCAGGCCCTTGGGATGGAATGGCGCGACCCCTTCGGCGTCTGGGCGCGCAGCTGAAATCCCACCCGTGAATTTCGGCCGCCTGTAATTCGCCGCGCTTCTGGGCCATAAGGCGCCCATGAAGTTCCTCGATCAGGCCAAGATCTATATTCGCTCCGGCAACGGCGGCGCGGGCTCCGTCTCGTTCCGTCGCGAAAAATTCATTCCCAACGGCGGTCCCGACGGCGGCGACGGCGGCAAGGGCGGCGACGTCTGGGTCGAGTCGGCCGACGGGCTGAACACCCTGATCGACTTCCGCTATCAGCAGCATTTCAAGGCCGCGACCGGCAACCACGGCCAGGGCCGCCAGATGCACGGGGCCAAGGGCGAGGACGTGGTCCTGCGCGTGCCCGTCGGCACCCAGGTGCTGGACGAGGACAAGGAGACGGTGCTCGTCGATCTGGACGAGCCGGGCATGAAGGTGAAGCTGCTGTCCGGCGGCAACGGCGGCTGGGGCAACACCCGCTTCAAGGGGCCGGTCAACCAGGCGCCGCGCCACGCCAACCCCGGCCAGGAAGGCCAGGAGCGCTGGATCTGGCTGCGGCTGAAGCTGATCGCCGATATCGGCCTGGCGGGCCTGCCCAATGCGGGCAAGTCGACCTTCCTGTCGGCCGTCTCGGCGGCGCGGCCCAAGGTGGCGGACTATCCCTTCACCACCCTGACGCCGAACCTGGGCATGGTGGACCTGAGCCCGTCGGAACGCTTCGTCATCGCCGACATCCCCGGCCTGATCGAAGGCGCCAGCGAGGGCGCCGGGCTGGGCACCCGCTTCCTAGGCCACGTCGAGCGCTCGGCCAGCCTGATCCACCTGATCGACGGCACCCAGGACGACGTGGTCGAGGCCTATCGCATCATCCGCGGCGAGTTGGAGGCCTATGGCGAGGGTCTGGGCGACAAGACCGAGATCCTGGCGCTCAACAAGATCGACGCCCTGACGCCCGAGGCTCGCGAGGAGAAGGCGGCGGAGCTGGAGGCGGTCGCCGGTCGTCGGCCTTATCTGGTGTCCGGCGTCTCGGGCGAGGGCGTGACCGAACTGCTGCGCGCCGCCTGGGCCGAGGTGAAGAAGACCCGCGGCGAGGTCTCGGACGAGGGCGAACATGTCATCCCCGAAACGCCGGGCGGCTGGCAGCCTTAATCCGTCACATGGCCGGATGACGGGGGCGTCGCCGCCCCCTATGTTCGCGCCATGACCGACGCGCCCGCCGAAATCCCCGCCCGCCCCCTCACGCAAGACGGGCCGCCTCTGCGGCTGTGGATGATCGACGCCTCGGCCTACATCTTCCGCGCCTATCACGCCCTGCCGCCGCTGACCCGCAAGTCGGACGGCCTGCCTGTGGGGGCCGTGCAGGGCTACTGCAACATGCTGTGGAAGCTGCTGAAGGACATGAAGGGCGAGGACGGGCCGACGCACCTGGTCGCCGTCTTCGACCATTCGGAGAAGACCTTCCGCAACGATCTCTATGACCAATACAAGGCCCACCGCCCCCCGGCGCCCGAAGATCTGGTGCCGCAGTTTCCCCTGGTGCGCGAGGCGACCAAGGCCTTCGGCGTCCACTGCGTCGAGATGGCGGGCTATGAGGCCGACGACCTGATCGCCACCTATGCCTGTCAGGCGCGCGACGCGGGCGGCGAGGCGGTGATCGTCAGCTCCGACAAGGATCTGATGCAGCTGATCGGCGACGGCGTGGTCATGTACGATCCCATGAAGGACCGGCGCCTGGAAGAAGAGGCCGTGTTCGAGAAGTTCGGCGTCACGCCGGACAAGGTGGTCGAGGTTCAGGCCCTGATCGGCGACAGCGTCGACAACGTCCCCGGCGCCCCCGGCATCGGCCCCAAGACGGCGGCCCAGCTGATCCACGAATACGGCGACCTCGACACGCTTCTGGCGCGCGCCAGCGAGATCAAACAGCCCAAACGCCGCGAGACCCTGATCAACTTCGCCGACCAGATCCGCCTGTCGCGCGAACTGGTGAAGCTGACCTGCGACGCGCCGATCCCTGAACCGATCGACGACTTCCTGATCCGCGATCCGGACCCTGAAACCCTGTCGGCCTTCCTGGAGACGATGGAGTTCAAATCGCTGGCCCGCCGCGTCGGCGACGGCAAGGCGCCGCAGAAGGAAGGCTCGGCCTTCACCCGCCAGCCGAGCGCGCCCGTCGCCACCCCGCGCTACGGCCAGACCGAGGTCGCCGCGCCGACAGAGACCCATGCGATCGATCGGGATCGCTATGAATGCGTGCAGACGCTGGAAGACCTCGACCGCTGGATCGCGCGGGCCAGGGCGGCGGGCGTGGTCGGCTTCGACACCGAGACCGACGCCCTGTCCTCGACCCACGCCGGGCTGTGCGGCGTGTCGCTGGCGGTCGGGTCGAACGAGGCCTGCTACATCCCCCTGACGCATGAGCATGAGCCGACCGGCGACGGCGGGCTGGACTTCGGCGACGGCGGCGACGCGCGCCCGCCCCTGCAACAGATCGACAAGCCGACGGCCCTAACTCGACTGAAAGACCTGCTGGAAGACCCATCGGTGCTGAAGGTCGGCCAGAACATCAAATACGACCTCGCCGTCATGGCCCGGCGCGGCGTTCGCGTCGCCCCGATCGACGATGTGATGCTGATCTCCTACGTCCTCGAAGGCGGTCTGCACGGCCACGGCATGGACGAGCTGGCGCGGCTTCACCTCGGCCACGAGCCGATCCCGTTCAAGAGCGTGGCCGGGACCGGCAAGAGCCAGAAGAGCTTCAAACACGTCGAGCTGAAATCGGCCGTCTGCTACGCCGCCGAGGACGCGGACGTGACCCTGCGCCTGCATCGCCTGCTGAAGCCGCGCCTGGCGGCCGAGGGCCTGTCGAATGTCTATGAGACGCTGGAGCGCGGCATGCCCGCCGTCCTGGCCGACATGGAGCGGGCCGGGGTGCGGGTCGACCCGGACCGGCTGCGCTCCTTGTCCTCCACCTTCGGTCAGCGCATGGCCGAGCTGGAGGAAGAGGCGCACAAACTGGCCGGTCGCCCCTTCAACGTCGGCAGCCCGCGCCAGATCGGCGAGATTCTGTTCGGCGAAATGAACCTGCCCGGCGGCAAGAAGACCGCCAGCGGCCAATGGGGCACCGACGCCAGCGTGCTGGAGGATCTGGCCCAGAACCATCCCCTGCCCCGCACCATCCTCGATTGGCGCCAGCTGTCCAAGCTGAAGGGCACCTATACCGACGCCCTGGTGGCGGCGATGGACCCGCAGACGAACCGGGTCCACACCTCCTATCAGCTGGCGGCGGCGACCACCGGCCGTCTGGCCTCGTCCGACCCCAACCTGCAGAACATCCCGATCCGCACCGAGACGGGCCGCCAGATCCGCCAGGCCTTCATCGCCTCGCCCGGCCATGTGCTGATCAGCGCCGACTACAGCCAGATCGAGCTGCGCCTGCTGGCCCACATCGGCGACATCCCCGAGCTGAAGCGCGCCTTCAAGAGCGGCCTCGACATTCACGCGGCGACCGCATCCGAGATGTTCGGCGTCCCGGTCGAAGGCATGCCCAGCGAGACGCGCCGCCGGGCCAAAGCCATCAACTTCGGTATCATCTACGGCATCAGCGCCTTCGGCCTGGCCGCCCAGCTGGGCATCGACCAAGGCGAGGCCGGGGCCTACATCAAGACCTATTTCGAGCGCTTCCCCGGCATCCGCGACTACATGGACAGGACCAAGGCGCTGGTGAAGGAACAGGGCTTCGTCACCACCGTTTTCGGGCGGCGCATCCACATTCCGGCCATCCACTCCAAGTCCGGCGCCGAGCGTCAGTTCGGCGAGCGCGCGGCCATCAACGCCCCGATCCAGGGCGCCGCCGCCGACATCATCCGCCGCGCCATGATCCGCATGCCGGGCGCCCTGGCCGAGGCCGGGCTTCAGACCCGCATGCTGCTGCAGGTCCACGACGAACTGGTGTTCGAGGCCCCCGAAGCCGAGGCCGAGCGCGCCGTCGCCGTCATCCGCCGCATCATGGAAGGCGCCGCCCTGCCCGCTGTGGACCTGAGCGTGCCGCTGGACGTCGAAGCCAAGGCCGCCGGCAACTGGGACGACGCGCACTAAATCCGCTTATCTTTGAATAGGGACGAGACATGAGCCTGGACCCCGAAATCCGCGACAATGAAGAGGCCAAGCGTTACGAGCTGGAGGTCGACGGCGAGACCGCCGTGGTCATCTACAACCCCGTCGCGGGCGGCCGGCTGATCACCGAGACCATCGTGCCTGTCCCGCTGGAAGGACGCGGCATCGCCAGCCGCATGGCCAAGCACGTGCTGGCCGATCTGAAGGCGAAAGAGCTGCTGATCCTGCCGACCTGCCCCTTCTTCTCCGGCTATCTGAAGAAGCACCCGGAATACGCCGATCAGGTGCATCCGACCTATCGGGCCATGCTGGGCCTGTAGGGCATCGCTTCAAGCCCCGCCGCCTGCTAGGGCGGGGCGATGAAGTCTTCAGACATCGACGTCCTGATCGTCGGCGCCGGCGCGGCCGGCATGATGTGCGCCATCGAGGCGGGCAAGCGCGGCCGCCGCGTGCGCGTGATCGACCACGCCCGCGCCCCCGGCGAAAAGATCCGCATCTCGGGCGGCGGGCGCTGCAACTTCACCAATCTGGGGACCGGCGGCGCCAATTTTCTGGGCGAAAATCCGCGTTTCGCCCTGTCGGCCCTGCGCCGCTTCACCCAGCACGACTTCATCAAGATGGTCGATCGCCATGGCATCGCCTGGCACGAAAAGACCTTGGGCCAGCTGTTCTGCGACGACAGCGCCAAACAGATCATCCGCATGCTGACAGACGAGATGAAGGCGGCGGGCGTCACCCTGTCTCTGGGCCTCGGCGTCAAGGCGGTGGAGCGCGCGGGCCAGCGGTTTCAGGTCGATCTGGACGACGGATCGCGCGTGACGGCGGCGTCGCTGGTCGTAGCCAGCGGCGGCAAATCCATTCCCAAGATGGGGGCCACCGGCTGGGGCTATGAAGTCGCGCGGCGCTTCGGCCTTCGCGTCACCGACACCCGGCCCGCGCTCGTTCCTCTGACGTTCGAGCCAGGGCTGCTGGAGCAGCTCAAGCCCCTGGCGGGCGTGTCGGTCGACGCCGTGGTGCGGCACAAGGCGCCCAAGGATGCGGGCGCCGGCCGCCCGGCCAAGGAAACCGTCTTCCGCGAAGGCCTGCTGTTCACCCATCGCGGCCTATCGGGGCCGTCGATCCTGCAGATCAGCTCCTACTGGCGCGAGGGTGAGGCGATCACCGTCGATCTGGCCCCCGACCGGGACGCGGCCGCTGAAATTCTGGCCGCCAAGACCGAGAACGGCAAGCAAGCGGTCCACACGGCCGTCGGCCACGTCGTGCCGCGCCGTCTGGCCGAGGCCCTGTGCGCGCGCGAAAACCTGTCGGGCAAGCTGGCCGAGGTCGGCGACAAGAAGCTGCGCGCCCTGGCCGAAAGGATCAACGCCTGGACGGTCAAGCCCGTCGGATCCGAAGGCTATCGCACCGCCGAGGTCACCCTGGGCGGGGTCGACACCGCCGCCCTAGACCAGCAGACGATGGAGGCCAAGGCTGTGCCCCGCTTGTTCTTCATCGGCGAGGTCGCGGACGTCACCGGCTGGCTGGGCGGCTACAACTTCCAGTGGGCCTGGTCGTCGGGCTGGGCGGCGGGCCAGCACTGCTGACGGCGTGAAAACAGAACCTGCGGCGACGCGGCGCGTTGTCGCGCAGGCGGGCGATCCCTACCTCTTCTGCTCTAGCGGGACGGGCCCCTCTGGCGGCGCTTCGGCGGCGTGATGTCGGACCGCATTCAACGACGAAAGAGGATGTCATGCCCCTGCTGATGTGCCCGAACGACAATGCGCCCATGCAGACGCTGGACCGCCACGGCGTCCAGTTCGACATGTGCCCGACCTGCCGCGGCGTCTGGCTGGATCGCGGCGAGCTGGAGAAGCTGATGGCCGCCGCCGGCGATGAAGGGCGCGCCGCCGCCCCTGCCTACGCCCCGCCGCCGCAACCGGCCCAGCCGCAGCCCCAACAACCCTGGGGAAGCCAGCCGACCTATCGCGAGCCGCCGCGTCATCGCGACGACCGCTATGACCACGACCGTCGCCGCGACGACGACTACCACTACCGCAAGAAGAAGAAGCGGCTGGACATCTTCGACATCTTCGACTGACGCCGAAGAGCGGTCAGGCCACCAGGCCGACCGCCTGCATCAGGGGCCGCAAGGTCAGCACCGCCTGCGGCTCCGCCCCCAGGGCGGCGCGGGTGTCCGGCGCGCGCAGCAGACGCAAGGCCTCGGCCCGCGCGCGCTCCGCGACCGGGCCCGTCGGACCGGTCTCGGCCGCCGCCAGTCGCAGCAGGGCCGCCAGCTTCTGAGGGATCGGCGCCGGCGCGCGAGCGATCTGCATCGTCAGCCGGGCGTCGGCCTCGACCGCGCCGCCGACCAGCCCCAGGGCGTCGACGACAGCCTGGGTCTCGCGCTCGGGCAGACCTGCGTTGCGCACCGCCCGTTGCAGAATGACCAGCGACAGCAGACGCTGCCCCGGCGGCGCGGCTTCGGTCGTCAGGCGGCCGCGCAACTCGGTCTCGAAGCGCAGGGAGGCGACGCAGGCGTCCAGCCAGCGCGCCGCCGCCCGCTTGTTGGCGCCGCCGGTGACGTTCTCGCACAGGCGGGTCAGGCGCTCGGCCTCGGCCAGGATAGACGTGCAGTCGGCGACATAGGCGGCGACGAAATCGGCGGCGACCAGGCTGCGCGAGCGCTCGATGAAAGCGGTCTGCACCTCTTCCAGCGTCAGCAGCCGCCCCGCCGTGGCCGTCAGGGCCGTGGCCAAAGCGCGCAGGATGTCGATCTCGCCCACGGCGTCGCCCGGCCGCAGGCGGCGCTGGCTCATCAGCTCGCGCAGCACCATCCGCGCCAGGGCCGCCGCCAGCAGGGGGAACTCGCCCGCCGCCAACCGCTCGCCCAGTCGCGCGGGCGGGCCTTCCACCGGCGGCACCAGCAGGGTCAGGCGCGGGTCATGAGCCAGGATGGCCCCCACCTCGCGCGGAGCGACCATGCGCACGGCCGCCGCCAGGCTGGAGCCCTGATCCAGACCGGGGCCGAGAATCTGGGCCAGGCCCGCGCGCGATCCCAGAAGCTCGCACAGGATCTGCTCGACCGCGACGAACACCAGGGCGCGCGGCGGCCCCTCCATCGGCGCCCGATCGCAGATGTCCATCAGCCGCTCCAGCCGCGCCCGCGCCCCCGTCAGGCCGCGCAGCGATCCGGCCACCGCCCCGCCCATGAGAAAGGCCCGGTCCGCGGCGCCGGTCAGGCTGCGCGCCAGATCAGCGACGGATCGCGTCTCCAGATCGGCGAACGTCCGGCTGCGGCCCGCCTTCAACAGCCGCTCGATCGCCTGTTCGGCCAGGCGCTGATAGTGGCGCATCAGTTCGTGCACCGATTGGCCGGGAACGGCCTGGGCCTCAGGCACGGCGACCTTCTGGATGGCGTGCTGCAGCTCCACGCCCGACGCTTCCAGCCGTTCGGCCAGATCCGGCCGGTGCAGCAGCTCGAAGGCCGTCGCGCCCTGGCGACCCAGCCAGTCTTCCAGGATGCGGCCGATGGTCTCGCGCGCATGGGGGGCGTAGAGATCCTGCACCCCGCGACAGGCGGGGCCGCGCGGTTCGACCGGCGCCGGGCGCTTGCGCTTCAGCTCCGGCGCGCCTCGCGTCAGGACGACGACGCTGGCGAACTCCATGGTCTCGGGGTCCAGGGTCTCCTTGGTGACGCGCACGGCCACGGCCTGACGGTCGCGCATCAGATCCTCGGCCGTCTCCATGGCGCGGCGGCGGTCCTCCATCGCCTGCGACAGGGACCAGTCGTCCGGCGGCGTGCGGCGGATGTAGATTTCGTAGTGAACGGGACCAGCCATGGCGCCTTCGTGGACAGCGAGACGGCTATTCTGACTTTCCAGGCTTTAAGGCGAGGTTTCGTCTTTTCCTCACACGGGTTGAAAGGCAGAGTCGCGCAAACCATTTTGCGGTGGCCGTAAAGTCACCGCGAATGCATAGAACGGTTACGCTTGCCGTGCGTTACCGGATACGGCGGCCGATCACGCGATCGCCCCGCCCGCACTAAGGAGAAGCCCTTGGCTAACATCACCCTGGTCGACGACGACGAGAACATCGTGGCCTCCGTCTCACTGGCGCTGGAAAGCCACGGCCATACGGTGACCGCCTATCACGACGGCGCCTCGGGCCTGGAAGCGCTGGAGACCACCCCGCCGGACCTGGCCATCCTGGACGTCAAGATGCCCCGCATGGACGGCATGGAAGTGCTGCGCCGCCTGCGCCAGACCTCCAGCATTCCGGTCATCATGCTGACGTCCAAGGACGAGGAGATCGACGAGATCCTCGGCTTCAACCTCGGCGCCGACGACTATATCCACAAACCCTTCAGCCAACGCCTGCTGATCGAGCGGGTGAAGGCCCTGCTGCGCCGCGCGGGCGTGGAAGGTCTGGACCCCGTCGATCCCGCCGCCGTCGAAGCCGGCAAGGCGATCAAGCGCGGCAAGCTGTCGATGGACCCGGCGCGCCACGAATCGACCTGGGACGGCAAGCCGGTGAAGCTGACCGTCACCGAGTTCCTGCTGCTGCAGGCCCTGGCCCAGCGCCCCGGCTTCGTGAAGAGCCGCGACAATCTGATGGACGCCGCCTATGACGATCAGGTCTATGTCGACGACCGCACCATCGACAGCCATGTGAAACGGATGCGAAAGAAGTTCCGCATGGTCGACCCCGAGTTCGACGCTATCGAGACCCTGTATGGCGTCGGATACCGCTACCGCGAGAGCTGAACCTGAAGACGCCCCGGCGCGGCGCCGATTCCGCTTCGGCGGGTCGCGCCTGGGCGGCTTCATTCTGGCCCTCAATCTTCTCAGCCTGCTGATTCTGTTCGGCGGCGCCCTGCTGCTCAACGAGTGGCGGCGCGGTCTGATTGAGGCGCGCCAGGAATCGCTCGGCGTCCAGGCCGAACTGCTGGCCAACGTCCTGGGCGAACTGGGCATCACCCAGGGCGACCCCTATCCCATGCTGGACGATCGCGCGGCCGCCCTGTGGCTGCGCGACAACTTCATCCCGGCGGGCCAGCGCGCCCGACTGTTCGACATGGACGGCATCGAAGTGTCGGACTCCTTCCGGGTCAGCGACACCATTCCCGGCGCCCCTCTGCCCCCGGCCAACCCGGCAGGCACGGCCCTGGCGCCGTCCGAACCGTCGCCGCGCGAGACCGCGCGCCTGGCCCGCGCCGATGCGGAACTGTCGGCCGAGGTCGAGCGCGCCCTGCAGGGCACGCCTCAGGCCGCCATCCGCCGCAACGAAGAGGGCGAGCGCGTCGTCTCCGTCTCCCTGCCCGTGCGCCATGTGCAACAGGTGCTGGGCGTGCTGACCCTGGAAGCCGGCGACGTCAACGCCACCTTGGACGCGCAACGCCGCGCCCTGATGCCCTTCGCCCTGGTGGCGTTGGCGGTGAACCTGCTGGCGTCGCTGGTGCTGCACCTGTTCGTGGCGCGGCCGGTGATGCGGCTGTCGGCGGCGGCGGATCAGGTGCGCCTGCAGCGCGCCCGCGCCATCTCCCTGCCCGACCTCGAGGATCGTCGCGACGAGATCGGCGATCTGGCCCGCGCGCTTGAATCCATGACCGACACCCTGTCGACGCGCATGGACGCCATCGAGCGGTTCGCCGCCGACGTCAGCCACGAGATCAAGAACCCCCTGACCTCGATCCGTTCGGCGCTGGAGACCCTGCCCCTGGTCAAGACCGATGAGCAGCGGGCCCGCCTGACCAATCTGCTGCAGCAGGACGTGCGGCGGCTGGATCGCCTGATCACCGACATCTCCAACGCCTCGCGCCTGGACGCCGAACTGTCGCGCGACCGCCCGCGCGCCATCGATCTGAAGGAGCTGCTGGGCGACATCATCGGCGTCTATGAGGCCGGACAGAAGCCGGGCGAGCCCCCGGTGCGCTTCGTCTCGACCGCCGACAGCGCCCGCGTCATCGGCCGCGACATTCCTCTGGGGCAGGTGTTCCGCAACCTGATCGACAACGCCCGCTCCTTCAGCCCGCCCGACGGCGAAGTGCGGGTGAGCCTGGAGCGTGACGACAGCCAGCCCGACCTGCCCCTGCGCGTCCGCGTCGAGGACGACGGCCCCGGCATCCCGGCCGACAACCTGGAGACGGTGTTCGAGCGCTTCTACACCTCGCGGCCCAAGGGCACGGCCTTCGGCGCCAACTCAGGCCTGGGCCTGGCCATCGTGCGCCAGATCATCGACGCCCACGGCGGGCATGTCCACGCCGAGAACCGCACCGGCCCGGACGGCGCCGTGGTCGGCGCCCGCTTCGAGGTGCGGTTGCCGGCGACGGGCAAGCGCCCGTGATCCGACGCTCATGACCGCGCCGCGCCAGCCCCTGCACGCCACCGTCGTCGCCACCCGCCTCGACGGCGCCTGGCGCGGCGTGCTGATTCAGGGACGATCCGGCGCGGGCAAGAGCGACCTGGCCCTGCGGCTAATGCAGAACGGCTGGCGGCTGGTCGGCGATGACTGGGTCGAGGTTTTCGCCTGCAAGGACGCCCTCTACGCCGCCGCGCCCGCGACCATCGCCGGACGGATGGAGGTGCGCGGCCTGGGCGTCGTCAGCCGGCCTTTCCTGCCCCTGACGCGGATCACCCTGTCGCTGCACCTGACCCATGAACCGGTCGAGCGGATGCCCGAAGCGGACCAGGACGTGATCGACGGAATCGCTATTGCGCGCCTGGTTCTGGACCCGCGTCCGGCCTCGGCGCCCCTGGTCGTGGCGGCGGCGATGGCGCTCGTCGCAAAGCGTCCGTTAGGGCGCGACGACGGCGCCCTTTGATCCGCGCCGCGATTGCCCTATGAAACGAGGCTTGTCGCTCGTCGAGGCGAGCTGGGGATGTCTTTGGTGAAGCCTATATGATCGGGCTGGTGATCGTCACCCACGGGGGCCTGGCCTCCGAATTCCTGTCGGCGATGGAGCACGTGGTGGGGCCGCAGCGCGGCGTCGCCGCCATCTGCATCGGCCCTGAAGACGACATGGAGCGGCGCCGCCGCGACATCGTCGACGCCGCCGCCGCCGTCGATGAAGGCGAGGGCGTCATCCTGCTGACCGACATGTTCGGCGGCACGCCGTCCAACCTGGCCATCTCGGTGATGGAGCAGACCGGCGCCGAGGTCATCGCCGGGCTGAACCTGCCCATGCTGATCAAGCTGGCCAGCGTGCGCGGCCGCGAGACGCTGGAGGCCTGCGTGGCCCACGCTCAGGATGCGGGCCGCAAATACATCTCGGTGGCGTCGTGGGTGCTGGCGGGCGAGAAATGAGCGACGTCGCCCCTTCCGCCCAGGCGGTGCTGAACATCTGCAACCAGCGCGGCCTGCACGCCCGCGCCTCAGCCAAATTCGTCAAACTGGCCTCCGAGTTCGAATCCGAGATCCAGGTGACGCGCGACGGCGTGACCGTGGACGCCCGCTCGATCATGGGCCTGCTGATGCTGGGCGCCGGGATCGGCTGCGGCGTCGAGGTCAAGGCCGAGGGGCCGGACGCCGCCGAGGCCGTCGCCGCCCTTACCGACCTTGTGGCGCGTCGCTTCGACGAGGATCAATAGCCGTCAGGTCGGGCGGCGTGCGGACCACGCCGGCGCATTCGCCCTCCAGCGGCACCCGAACCCCTTCGCCGGAACGATCGGTCCGGTCGCGGAACAGGGCCGCGCGCGCCAGGATGATCAGCGTCACCGGCGTCGTCACCGTGAAGAAGACCGCCACCAGCAGCTCGACCGGCATGAACCGCCCCTCGGCCGCGGTGAAATAGACCACCGATCCGCCCAGGATCAGGAACATGCCCAGCGTCGCCCCCAGCGTCGGGGCGTGAACCCGCTCGTAGAAGGTCTTGAGCCGCACCAGGCCTAATGCGCCGATGAAGGTCAGGCCGGAACCGGCCAACACCAGCCCCGCCGCCAGCAGCGCCGCCCAGGCCGGGACGTTTGCGGGAAAGCCGCTCATTCGATCACCTCGCCGCGCATCAGGAATTTGGCCAGGGCGACCGAGGAGGTGAAGCCCAGCATGCCGATGATCACCGCCGCATAGAAATACAGATGGCTGCCCGTCCGCACCCCGAAGGCGACGATCAGCAGCATCCCCGCCTGATAGAGGGTGTCCAGGCCCAGGATGCGGTCCTGGGCGCGCGGCCCCTTGGCGATGCGCCAGACGCCGATCAGGGCCGCACCGGCCAGGAACAGCTGCGCCAGAACCAGCGCCCAGTAGAAGACGGCGCCGCTCATTCGAAGATCTCCATCAGGCGGCGCTCATAGCGGTTCTTAATGCGGTCCTCCCAGTCGTCGCCCTCCCGCAGGTCGAGGATGTGCAGCAGGAGCACGCCCGTCGCGTCCTCATACTCGACCCAGATGGTGCCCGGCGTGCTGGTGATGATCACCGCCAGCACAGCCAGGCCGTAGCGGTCGCGCATCTCCAGCGGAATATGGACAAAGCCCGAGACGCGGCTGTCGCGGGAGGCGTTCAGTCCCAGCACGACCAGGGCGACCTCCCAGTTCGACCGGATGATGTCGCGCATCACCACCACGGCGAAGCTCAACAGGGTCAGCGGCTTTCTGACGCGAACCGGTTCGACCTCCAGAGCGCGCATGATGTGGGGCGCGGCCAGGGCCATCAGCAGGGCCAGCGCCAGGGACGGCGGCGCGGCCGACCCGCTGAGCAACAGCGAGGCCCCGAACAGGGCCAGCGACAGGATGGGGTGCGGCAGGACCGCCCGGATCATGAGCCGCCTCCCAGCACTGCGCGCACATAGGCGTCGGGCCGCACCAGCCAGTCGGCCGTGTGGTCGGCGTAGGCGAAGCCCGCCTCGCCGAAGATCGCCAGGAAGATGCAGGCCGCCAGCAGGCCCGCGATGGCCACGCCCTCGGCGGCGCCGACCACGACCGCCGGCTCGGCGTCGTCGTCCCGCGCCCACAGGGCCGCCATGCCCAGGCGGGTCAGCCCGATCAGGGCGCCCAGCGACGCCAGGGACAAGGCCGCGATCACCGTGTAGCCCGCCCAGCCGCCGACGCCCGACAGGGCGTCCATCATCGCCAGCTTGCCGATGAAGCCCGCCAGCGGCGGCAGGCCCGCGATCATCAGGGTCGAGATCAGGAAGGCGCCGCCCAGGGCCGCCACGGCCGCCGGGATGACGAGACCGGGCTCGTTGCGCTCTTCGTCGTCAAAGGGGTCGATATATTCATCCTCGAACACGGCGCGGCCCGAACGCGCGCCGGGATCCTGGCCCCGGTTCAGCACCTCGGCCAGCATGAACAGGGCGCCGCAGGCCAGGGTCGAGCCGACCAGGTAGAAGACCGCTCCGCCCAGGACATCGGCGTTGCCGATGCCGACGGCCGCCAGCACCGTGCCCGACGAGACGATGACGGCGTAGGCGGCGGCGATCGACAGGTCGCGCGCGGCGATCATCCCGGCGGTGCCGAAGCCGATGGTCGCCAGCCCGCCCAGCAAAATCCACAACTGACCGAACCCGGCCGAGGCGCCGCTGTCCGGCGCGAACAGCAGGAAGCTGAGGCGGATGATCACATAGGCGCCGACCTTGGACAGGATGGCGAAGACGGCCGCCGCCGGGGCGCTGGCCGCCGAATAGGTGGTGGTCAGCCAGAAGCCCAGCGGCCACATGGCGCATTTGGTCAGGAAGGCCACGCCCAGGACGGCCGCGCCGACGTGGAACAGGCCCCGGTCCGCCTCGGCGATCTGGGGGATGCGCACGGCCAGATCGGCCATGTTGAGGGTGCCAGTCACGCCGTAGATCAGGCTGACCCCGATCAGGAACAGCATGGAGGCCGTCAGGTTGACGGCGATATAGGCCAGGCCCGCCCGGATGCGCGCCTCGCCCGACCCATGCAGCGCCAGGCCGTAGGAGGCCGCCAGCATGATCTCGAAGAAGACGAAGAGATTGAACAGGTCGCCCGTCAGGAAGGCCCCGTTGACCCCCATGACCAGCAACAGGAACAGTGCGTGGAAACGCGGCCCCGCTCGGTCCCAGCGCGCCAGGGCGAAGATCATGGAGCAGGCGCCCAGGACGCTGGTCAGGGCCACCATCAGGGTCGACAGACGGTCCGCCACCAGGACGATGCCGAACGGCGCCGGCCAGTCGCCCAGTTGATAGACGCGTGCGGTGTCGCCCCCGCCCGTCGCCCCGGTCGCGCTCTCGTGCAGCAGGGCCAGGGCCATGGCAAGGATGGCCGCCATGGCGAACAGGCTGAGGCCGCCCTTCAGCAGGCGGCGGCGCTCGTCGAACAGCAGCATGGCCGCAGCGATGACCATGGGCAGGACGATCGGCCCGATGATCAGATGTTCCTGCCAGTCGGTCATTCGGGCGCCTCCTGGCCGTCGACATGGTCGCTGCCGGTCTCGCCGCGCGAGGCCAGCAGCACCACCAGGAACAGGGCCGTCAGGGCGAAGCTGATGACGATGGCCGTCAGCACCAGGGCCTGGGGCGTCGGATCGGCGTAGAGGGCCGGGTCTTCCGCGCCCTTGCTGGTGATCGGCGGCGCGGCCGAACGCAGCCGCCCCATGGAGAAGATGAACAGGTTGACCGCATAGGAGACCAGCGACAGGCCGATGATGACCTGGAAGGTGCGCGGGCGCAGCATCAGCCACACGCCCGAACCGGTCAGGACGCCGATGGCCAGGGCTAGGACGATCTGGGTCATTGCGCCCCTCCCTTCTGCTCGGCCTCGGCTTCCGCTTCGGCCTCGGCTTCCTCGATGCGCGCGCGGCGCAGCGACTGGTGAGCCAGGGCGACCAGCACCAGCACCGTGGCGCCGACCACCAGCACCACCACGCCCAGGTCGAACAGGACGGCGCTGGCCAGCGGCACGCGGCCCAGCAGCGGCAGATCGGCGTACTGGAAATAGGTGGTCAGGAAGGGCTGATCGAAGATCCAGCCCACCGCCCCGCTGAGCGCGGCCAGCAGCAGGCCGACGCCGATCCAGATGATCGGGCGGATCTCCAGCCGCTCCTCCACCCAGCGGGCGCCGGACGACATGTATTGCAGGATGAAGGCGATCGACAGCGCCACCCCCGCCGCAAAGCCGCCGCCGGGCAGGTCATGCCCGCGCAAGAACAGGTGCACGGCCAGCAAGATGATGAAGGGGAACAGCCAGCGCATCACCACGCCGGGGATCAGCATGGTGTCGCTGAGGGTGTCGCCCTCGGTGCGGCCTTCGCGGGCGCGATCCGAGGCGTCCTGCACCCGCTTCTGCATCGGCTGGGACAGGCTGTCGCTGGCCGGGCGGAAGCGACGCAGCAGGGCCAGCACCGTCAGGCCGACGACGCCCAGGACGGTGATCTCGCCGAAGGTGTCGAAGGCGCGGAAGTCGACCAGGATGACGTTGACGACGTTGCGGCCGCCCGCCTCCTCATAGGCCTTCTCGACGAAGAAGCGCGACACCCCTTCGACCGGCGGGCGCACCATGACCGCCCAGGCGATCAGGGCCACGCCGGCGCCGGCGCAGACGGCGATCCCACGGTCCAGACGACGGCGCCAGCGGGCGCGGCGCTGCTCAGACTCGGGCACATGGATCTCGGCCAGCCGCTTGGGCAGCCAGCGCAGGCCCAGCAGCAGCAGCACCGTCGTCACCACCTCGACCACCAGCTGGGTCAGGGCCAGATCGGGCGCCGACAGCCAGACGAACGTCAGACAGCTGGCCAGGCCGGCCCCGCCCATCAGGATGACGGCGGCCAGGCGGTGATATTTGGCCTGCCAGGCGGCGGCCAGGGCGCAGGCCCCGCCCGCCAGCCACAGGGCGGCGAAGGCCAGGTTGTGCGCTTGGGGAACGCGGAACTCGGGCCAGGTCAGGACGAAGCCGCCCGCCGCCGCAACGACCGCCGACAGCAGGGCCGTCAGCAGGATCAGGCGCAGTTGCGGCTGCAGGCGCTGCGCGCCCAGCCAGCGCACGATCCACTGCGACAGGTCCATCAGGATGACCTGGGACCGCTCGAACAGATAGCCGCCGTTGAGCCGCTTCATGCCCCAGGGGCCGCCGCGCGGATTGGCGTTCAGCGCCTTGCCGAACACGGCGTAGAGGCCGATCCCGCCCGCCATGGCGATGACGCTGAGCAGCAGCGGCAGGTTGAAGCCGTGCCACAGGGCCAGGCTGTAGTAGGGCAGGTCGAAGCCCAGCATGGTCACGGCGGCGCTGCGCAGGAAGGGACCGACGGTGACGGCGGGAAAGACGCCGACCAGCAGACACAGGGCCACCAGCACCTCGATCGGACGCCGCATCCAGCCCGGCGGCTCGTGCGGGACGCGATCCAGCTCGGTCGGCGGCGGGCCGAAGAAGGTCGTATGGATGAAGCGCAGCGAATAGAGGACGCTGAAGGCGCTCGCCAGGGTCGCCAGCACCGGCAGGGCCTGGTTCAGCGCCGAGGTCTGAGTGCTGGCTAGGGCCTCGGCCAGGAACATCTCCTTGGACAGGAAGCCGTTCAGCAGGGGCACGCCCGCCATGGCGGCGGCGGCGACCATGGCCAGGGTGGCGGTGATCGGCATGAAGCGGATCAGGCCGCTGAGCTTGCGCATGTCGCGCGAGCCGGCCTCGTGGTCGATGATGCCCGCCGCCATGAACAGCGAGGCCTTGAAGGTGGCGTGGTTGATGGTGTGGAAGATGGCGGCGATGGCGCCCAGGTCCGATCCCAGGCCCAGCAGCAGACAGATCAGGCCCAGGTGGCTGATGGTCGAATAGGCCAGCAGGCCCTTCAGGTCGTGCTGGAAGATGGCGCACCAGGCGCCGACCAGCAGGGTCGTCAGGCCCAGGCCGCCGACCACGAAATACCACATCTCGGTCTCGCCGAAGACGGGCCAGAACCGCATCAGCAGGAAGACGCCCGCCTTCACCATGGTCGCCGAATGCAGATAGGCGCTGACCGGCGTCGGCGCCGCCATGGCGCGCGGCAGCCAGATGTGGAACGGGAACTGGGCGCTCTTGGTCAGGGCGCCGATCAGGATCAGCCCCAGGGCGACAGGGTACATCGGGCTGGCCAGGATGACGTCGCGCGCGCCGATGACGGCGTCCAGCTCATAGCTGCCGACGATGCGCCCGATCAGGATCATGCCGACCAGCAGGGCGACCCCGCCGGTCGCGGTGATGGTCAGAGCCATGCGCGCGCCCTCGCGCGCCGAGGCGTTCTGGTGCCAGTAGCCGATCAGCAGGAAGGAGAAGAGACTGGTCAGCTCCCAGAAGACGACCAGCTGGATCAGATTGCCCGACAGCACCACGCCCTGCATGGCGCCCATGAAGGCCAGCAGGAAGGAGAAGAAGCGCGGCACCGGATCCTTCGGCGACATGTAGTAGCGCGCATACAAGACCACGAGCGCGCCGATCCCCAGGATCAGGGCGCTGAACAGCCAGGACAGGCCGTCCAGGCGAATGGTCAGATTGACCCCCAGCGACGGCAACCAGGCCAGGGTCAGCTTCAGCACCTCCCCGTCCTGGAACCTGGGCCAGAGCACCGCCAGACAGCCGACGCTGATCAGGGCGATGATCCACGACAGGACGGCCGCAGAGGTCCGTGCGTGACGCGGCAGACCCGAGGCGATCATGGCCCCGATGAAGGGCAGGAGCAGGATGACGAGCAGGAGGAAGCTGGCGGGCACGGGCGTGTCGATCATCTCCGAAAGATTTTGGGACGGCGTCCGAAAGGCTGCGGATCGCGCCTCATCGTTCTGCCAGAGTTTTTCCTAAGGGAAATGACGCGCTTGCGTCAAAGCGACGAGTTGGCGCGATTGTGACCGTAGCAGGAGCGATTAGGAGGCAAAAAGACTAAGATTGATTCTGATAATCGTTCGCATTAAAGCGAGCCCAGTTTCAACCGGGGTTTCGCCGATGCGCTCGCTACTCATGATTTCCGTCGGGCTGACCGCCCTCGCCGCCGCCGCTCCCGCCATCGCCGCGCCCGCCGTCGAGGACCATGCGATCGATCTGAACGAGCCCGTGCGCGTGGCGCCGGTCACCGTCGTCGGCACCCGCACCGAGCGCCGCGTCGACGAGGTGCCCGCCAGCGTCACCGTCATCACCGCCGAGACGATCGAGACCAACCTCGTCACCGACATCAAGGATCTGATCCGGTTCGAGCCGGGCGTCAGCGTCCCGACCAGCCCCGCCCGTTTTTCGGCCGCCCTCTCGGGCGCCGGGCGCGACGGCAATTCCGGCTTCACCATCCGCGGCATGGGCGGCAATCGCGTGCTGATCGTTCAGGACGGCGTGCGCGTGCCGGACGGCTTCGCCTTCGGCGCCCAGTCGGTCGGTCGCGGCGGCTACAACGACCTGGATCTGGTCAAGTCGGTCGAGATCCTGCGCGGTCCGGCCTCGGCCCTCTATGGGTCGGACGGCATCGCCGGCGCCGTCAGCTTCACCTCGAAAGACCCGTCCGACTTCATCGAGGCGGGCCGCAACTTCGGCGCCCGTGCGCGCGTCGGCTACAACTCCGCCGACGAGGGCTGGACCGAGGGCCTGGCCCTGGCCGGGCGCAGCGGCGCCTTCTCGGGCCTGCTGGCCTACACCCGCCGTGACGCTCAGGAGACCGAGAACATGGCCGAGACGGGCGGCGTGGGCGCGGCCCGCACCCAGCCCAACCCCCAGGACTTCGCCTCCAACGCCGTGCTGGCCAAGCTGGTCTGGGACGTGAACGATCATCACACCCTGCGCCTGACCTACGACCACTTCGATCAGGAGATGGATGGCGAGGCGCTGAGCAGCTACTCGGCCACTGTCGTCGGCCTGACCGCTCATGACGAGACCCAGCGTGATCGCGTCAGCCTCGACTGGCGTTTCGATGACGTTCTGGGTCTCGATTCCGGTTCTGTGGCCGCCTTCTGGCAGGATTCGACCACGCGCCAGTTCACCTATGAAGACCGCACGCCTGCGGTCGACCGCTCCCGTGACGTGACGTTCGACAATGCCGTCTGGGGCCTGGCGGCGCAGGGGTCCAAAAGCTTCGGCGGCGAGGCCGTCCGCCACCGGATCACCTTCGGCGCCGACTGGTCGCGCACGACCCAGGAAGGCGTCCGCGACGGCACGGTCCCGCCGATGGGCGAGCCCTTCCCCGCTCGCCCCTTCCCTAAGACCGAGTTCGACCTGGCGGGCCTGTTCATTCAGGGCGAGATCGACCTGCTGGGCGGCCGCCTCAGCATCATCCCGGCCCTGCGCTACGACTGGTATGAGCTGACGCCCAAGAAGGACGCCCTCTTCCCCGCCGCCGCCGAGAAGCAGAGCGACAGCCGCCTGTCGCCCAAGATCGGCGCCATCTACTGGGCCGACGACCATTTCGGCGTCTTCGCCAACTACGCCCAGGGCTTCAAGGCGCCCTCGCCGATGCAGGTGAACAACTTCTTCGCCAACCCGGTGTTCGGCTATGAGTCCATCCCCAACCCGGACCTGAAGCCCGAGACCAGCGAGAGCATCGAGGGCGGCTTCCGCTTCCGTAACCTGGACCTCTTCGGCGGGAACCTGTCGCTGCAGACGACGGCCTTCCGCACGGAATACGACGACTTCATCAACCAGGTGGTGGTGCGCGGCACGGGCCGTCCCGGCGTCGATCCGCTGATCTATCAGTACGTCAACCTGACCACGGTGAAGATCTGGGGTCTGGAAGCGCGCGGCGACATTCATTGGGACAACGGCTTCTCGACCATCGTCGCCGCCTCTTTCGCCGACGGCGAACAGGAGACGGAGGGCGAGCGCGGCGCCCTGACCAGCGTCGATCCGATCAAGCTGGTCGGCGGCCTGAACTACGCCGCGCCTTCGGGCGTCTGGGGCGGGAGCGCCACCGTCACCTGGTCGGACAAGAAGTCAAACCACGAGTGCGGCGGCGGCCTGTGCTGGCCGGGCGAGCGCTTCACCCTGCTGGACGTCACCGCCTATTGGAACGTGGCTGAGCGGGCCACCCTGCGCGCCGGCGTCTTCAACGTCTTCGACGAGAAATACGCCTGGTGGAGCGACGTGCGCGGGCTGAACCGCCCCGCCGTCGGCGCCAGCCCCGGAACCCTGGACGCCTTCACCCAGCCGGGCCGCAACGTCGGCGTTTCGCTGAGCGTGCGCCTGTGACGGACTTGAAATCACCCGCCGCCAAGGAGCCTTCCATGCGCGCCATTCTGCTCGCCGCCGCCCTGTTGACCGGGGCCGCGCCCGCCGCCCTGGCGACCGCCGCCGCCGCCCAATCGACGCAAGCCGCCGCGCCCGCCCGCAGCCCTCAATTCGAACGCGACCGCCAGTCGATCCTGGCCCAGGCCGGCGCGTTCCGCGTCCATTTCGACATGCGCGAGAACGTCAGCTTCAGCGCCGACTACGACCCGCTGGAGGAACAGCTCTCCGGCGGGACCGAGATCGTCCGCCTGGTCTATGACAACGGCGACCGCATCAGCCTGCAGCACATCCTGGTGATGGAGCACGGCGGCCACAGCGTCGTCGTCAAACACTGGCGCCAGGACTGGACCTATCAGCCGCAGAGCGTCCTGACCTATGTCGGCGACAACAGCTGGCGCACCACGCCCGTCCCCGCCGCCGAACGTCAGGGCGCCTGGTCCCAGACGGTGTGGCAGACGGACGATTCCCCACGCTACGGCGGCGTCGGCCGCTGGACCTATGAGAACGGCTTAAGCGCCTGGACCTCCGGCCCGACCTGGCGGCCGCTGGCCCGCCGCGACGCGGTGCGCAACCCGGTCTACGACCGCTATCTGGGCGTCAACCGCCACATCCTGAAACACGACGGCTGGGTCCACATCCAGGACAATATGAAGCTGTCGGGCAAGGACGGCGGCGAGCCGGTCGCCATCGTCCAGGAAGACGTCATCAACAGCTATGACGCCTCCACCGCCTTCTCGCCCAAGGCGGGCGACGACTACTGGGCGGCGACGAAGTGTTACTGGGCGGCCGTGCGCGACGCCTGGGACGCAATCATCGCCCGCGACGGCGGCGTCCGCGTCGCAGAGGAAGCCGAGACCGGCGCCATCACCGCCCCGCCCCTGATGAAGCTGGCCGATCAGGTCCAGGCCGGCGAACTGACCACCGAGGCGGCCGTCGCCCAGGCCCGCGTCCTGATCGAGGCGACCGCCCGCTGACGCAAAACGCCCCCCGCTCCGGCAAGGGAACGGGGGGCGCTTCAATTCAGGCCTTGGATGTCAGGCGTCAGCCTTCGCCCATGCCCTCGGCCGGGCGCGGGGCGCCGCCCGCCCGCACCGCCGCCTCGATACGGCCGCCGACGTCCGGGTCGATGCTCTTCCAATAGTCGAAAGCGCGCTCCAGCACCGGGGAACGCACGCCGCCCAGCAGGCTGCCCGCCACCTGATCGACCAACTGGGCGCGCTGGTCGTCGTTGAACACCTCGCGCACCAGAATACCCGGCTGGGTGAAGTCGTCGTCCTCGGCGTGCAGCGTATAGGCGCTGCGGACCAGTTCGCCGTCGGCCTCCCAGCCGTCATGAACCGGGCCGGTCTCGTCCGACCAGATGCGGCCGCCGCTGTTGGGCGCATAGACCGGCTGGGCGCCCGAGTGGTGATAGGCCATATGCCCGTCGAACATATAGGTGTTCACCGGAACCTTGGGCTGGTTCACCGGCAGCTGGTGGAAGTTGGTCCCGATGCGGTTCCGCTGGGCGTCGTTATAGGCGAAGGCCCGGCCCAGCAGCATCTTGTCCGGCGACAGGCCGATGCCGGGCACGGTGTTGCCGGGCGAGAAGGCCGCCTGTTCGATCTGGGCGAAGAAGTTCTCCGGATTGCGGTTCAGCGTCATCACGCCGACCGGGATCAGCGGATAGTCCTTGTGCGACCAGGTCTTAGTCAGGTCGAAGGGGTTGAACCGATAGGTCGCCGCCTCGGCGTAGGGCATGACCTGAACCGACAGATCCCAGACCGGATGCTCGCCGCGCGCGATGGCGTCGAACAGGTCGCGGCGGTGGAAGTCGGCGTCGGCGCCCGACATGGCGGCGGCCTCGGCGTTGGAGAAGAAGGCCATGCCCTGGCGGGTATGGAAGTGGTACTTGACCCAGAATTTCTCGCCCGCGGCGTTGATCCACATATAGGTGTGCGAGCCGTAGCCGTTCATCTGACGCCAGGTGCGCGGCAGGCCCCGCACGCCCATCAGATAGGTCACCTGGTGCGCCGACTCGGGATTGTTGGTCCAGAAGTCCCACTGCATGTGGTTGTCGCGCAGCCCGGAGTCGGGCAGCCGCTTCTGGCTGCGGATGAAGTGGGGGAACTTCATCGGATCGCGCACGAAGAAGACCGGGGTGTTGTTGCCGACCAGGTCGTAGTTGCCCTCGTCCGTATAGAATTTCAGCGAGAAGCCGCGCACGTCGCGCCAGGTGTCGGGGCTGCCTTGCTCGCCCGCCACGGTCGAGAAGCGCGCCAGCATTTCGGTCTTCGCGCCGGGCTGGAACAGCGAGGCCTTCGTATAGGCCGAGACGTCGTGCGTGGTTTCGAACACGCCGAACGCGCCCGAGCCCTTGGCATGGGGCTGGCGCTCGGGAACCTTCTCGCGGTTGAAGTGCGCCATCTGCTCCAGGAAGTGCACGTCGTGCAGCACCACGGGCCCGTTCGGCCCGACGGTAAGCGAGTTCCGATCACTGACCGCCGGAGCGCCTGCGCCCGTCGTGGAGCCTGATTTCTGTTGGGTCATCGCCTGTCTCCTCTGCCGCCCGCCGCGTCACCCACAGCCGAGCTTGGCTTATGAGATGGACCAGAGGCGTGAAATTGCAACCGTCCCTGTCGCTGAAAAGACAACTGCTCTGACGGGTCGGTAAAGCGCCCATGACGGCGCAGCCGATCTCGCCGGATCAAGCTCCGGGTCAGCGATCTCAGCAGGCGACATCTGGCAGAACGACCTTAGGCCCCAGCCGTTCCGGCCAGCGTCACAGCAGGCGGTGCGCGGCCTGGAGCGCCTCGGCGGCCTGCGCCTGGCCGGGGACGACTGCAATCAGAACCGCCGTCGCCAGCGCCAAACCCGCAATCGTCAGAGGCGCGATCGCCCGTGGTGAAATAGCGAACTTCATGCCCGTCAGCCCCCGTCTGCGATGACGCTGAAAACTAGGGCGGCTCCATCATGATCCGCGCACATTTCCACGGCGGTCCGGCCAAGTTTCAGCGACAAAAGTTTGGCGGAACATCGCTCGACAGATGATCTTCTATGTTGACGTCGGTTTGCGACAAGGCCCCGGAGCCGAAGCCTGCGCTTCCACTCCGGGCGACCCTATCGCCTTAGAACTTGCCGATCAGGTTCACGAACCAACCGCGTTCGTCATAGCTGAGGTCGCCCAGATCATCGGAGTAGTCGGTGAAGTTGTAGCCTAGGCCCAGCTTCACGTGATCGCCGAAATGGCGATAGACCCCGACCAAAGCGCCCAGACGGCTGTCGTGAGCCTCCTTGATCGACAGCTCGCGCACCTCGACCAGGACGTCCCAGCGGCGGACGATCTGATAGTCGGCGCGCACGGCCCAGAAGACCGCCTCGCTGTCGAACCAGGGCGCGCTTTCATCACGCGAGGCGCGCAGTTCGCCCAGGCGCCAGGCGACCTTGGCCCCGACCGCCAGACGCGGCGTGACCTGATAGGTGCCGTCGATCGCGGCGATGTGGCTGCGCTGGGCGTAGTCCAGCGACTGACCCAAGGCGTCCACCTGGGCCGGCGACGGCAGGTCGGCCAGATAGGTGTACTTGGCCAGCAGGTTCAGCCGGTCGTTGTCGACCGGGCGATAGGCCCCGGCCAGCGCCAGCTCGTAATAGTCAGCGTTCATGGCCATCGCCTGATCCGAGTTGGACAGGGAGATGTTGGCCTTGGCGAACAGGCGCAGCGACGGCGTGGCCTTGTAAGTGACCTGGTTGCGGGTGGCGACCGTGGTGCGCTCGCCGACCGTGTCGCCCTCGTCCTTGCGGTATTCGAGCGCCGAGGCCCAGCGCAGGCGGTCGCTGCCATAGTCGGCTGTGGCGCCGATGGCCATGCGGTCGATCTCCTGACCCAGGGCGTCCGCCAGAGAGCCGGTCTCGTAGCGGGCGCCGAAGGTCCAGGCCTCGATGGGGCTGAAGTCCACGCCATAGGCCTGGGTCCAGCCTGTCGGGCCGTCGCCGTGGTCATAGCGTTGTTCGGCGAAGACGCTGGTCTTCTCGCCCATCTGCTGACGCGCGCCGCCGGTCAGGCGACCCAGGCGACCGCCGGTCATGGCGTCCGGGTTCTCGCCGGCCAGGGCGTAGCCCAGATAGAGGCTGCCGCGATCCGTCATGGCGAAGTCGGCCCGCACATCGGCGCCGAAGTCCATGTCGCCGTCCGAGACCTCGCCCTTGAACCTGAGCCGGTCGTGGACCTGATATTCGCCGCCGAGGCCGAAGCGGTCGTTCGATTCCCGGCCACCGTCGTGGTCCAGCGTCGCCTGGGCAAAGGTCCAGACGGCCCAGGGGGCGTCGCGCTGTTCGACGTTCGGGATCTCAGGGTTCGGCGTGTGGCGGTAGCCGACCGAGACGGCCGCGTCGGTCCGCGTGCCCTCGCTAGGCGGCGGCACGTACAGCGGGCTGTAGGGCGTGCGCTGGCCCTGCTGCTTGTCCGAACGGACGCCGATCGAGCCGAACCAGCCCGCCGCCGTTTCGCGACGCAGGCCGACCTCGACCGCGTGGCGCTCGGTCAGGCGGCCATCGGTGACGTCGCCCTTGGCCTGAAGGCGAACCGTGTCGCTGAGCGCCATGTCGAAGACGCCGCCGTACTGATCCAAGGTCTCGCCAAAGGTCAGCTCGCCGGGGGCCGAGAAGCCGGCCTCGCGCGTCTTCCAGTAGCCGCCGAAGCGCCCGTCGCGCTCCAGTCCCAGTTCGTCCAGCTGACCGGCGAAGGTCAGGCTGACGGCGTTGGCCTTGTCCGCCTCGGTCTGGACCTTGGTGAAGTCATAGCCGCCGGTGGACGACAGGAAGGCGCCGTCGCCGGGCCCGTCGGCCTGGGCGAACTCCAGCTTCACGAAGCTGTTGGGCGCGTGCTGGTACAGCAGGTCGGCGCCGAACAGATCCTGCGACGCCTGATCCTCGCCCTGGTGATAGGCGCTGCCCGCCACGCGAAGACGATCGTTCAGCCAGTGCTGCGCCCGGCCGCCCGTGGTGAAGGCCTCAGGACGGGTCAGGCCCGGCGAGTACTCATAAGTGGCCACCACCCAGACCGGGTTCCCAGCCAGCGACGACTGAGACACGAAGCTGTTGGCGTCCGCCGTCATCGGCGGCGGGTTGCGCATGACGACCCGGCCCTGAAGGTAGTTCACCTCATAGTCGCGGGCGGCGATCAGTTCCTGACGCTCCAGCACCAGGCCGGAATCCTTGTCGCGAACTTCCAGGAAGACCCGCTCCGAGCCCGGCGCGATGTCGCGGTTGCGGAAGAAGTAGACCGACCCCCCGGTCGAGGCGAAGTCCTCACGGCTGGCCACTGTGCCGGGGTCGGCGGCGAAGGCGGTGACCTCGGTGCGACGCTCGCCGGTCGCGGTCACCGCATCGCTGCGCCAGTCCAGATTGGCGCCGTAAAGGGTCCGCTGGTGACGGATCAGCTCATTGCCGCCCAGACGACTCTGAAACACGCCCCACATGGCGTCGGTGTTCTCATTCTCGGCCCGCACATAGAAGCGGCCATAGGTCGGGGCGTCCTCGACCGTGACCGAGTCGTCGCCATAGACCGGATAGTGCATCTCCGGGTCGATGCGGCGCAGCAGCGAGCGCGGGTCTTTTTCCAGGAAGCCGTCGAACAGGCTCTTCAGCGGCTGCTCACCGGTGTCGGCCGAGGCAGTCAGGCGCCAGTCGTTCTTCACCACGCCCTTGAAGTAGAAGGCCAGACGGCCGTCGACGAAGTCGTTGCGGTGACCGCCCGCATCGCCCAGCAGTTCATGCTTGGCGGCGTCGAAGCTGCGGCTGCCCGCCGTGATGTCGGCGATGCCGACGAAGAAGCGGTCGGTGCGCGGCAGGACGATCTCGCGCACCAGATCGACCGGGGCCTGACCGGGACGCGCCACCTGAACGGCGACGGCGGCGGTGTCGGCAGGGACGATCTGCTGGACCATGAAGCGGCCCGTGCGGTCGACCGGAACCACGGTCCCGAAGGCGGTGACGCGGGTTGCAGCGTCCTCGACCTCGCCGCTGAGGGTGACGGCGGCGCCCTTGACCGAGATGGCGTCGACGACGCGCATGTTCTCGAACAGAGGCCCTGCGTGGATGTCCGGCTTGGCGACATTCACCGCATGGGTCACGTCCAGCGTCAGGGCCGAAGTCTGGTCGTAGCGTCCCTCGGCGTCATAGACGCGCAACACATAGCGATAGCGATGCTCACCCGGTTGATCACGCTCGGTCGTCCACAGCACCGGCTCGCCCAGACGCACCGGAATGACGGTCAGAGGCGTCTCCTCGACGCTCTGATCGGCGCGGAAGATGCGAACCTCGGCGCGATCAATATAGGCCGCATAGTTGCTGAGGGTGAAGAAGCGCACGGCGTCGCCGGCGCGGATCACAGGCTGGTCGGCGACGATGCTGAGCACCGGACGCACGTCGAAGGCCGTGGCCTGAACCCGCACATCTGATCCAGCCAGGGCTATGTCCTGACGGCGCTGGCGATCGGCGCGCAGATCGTCGCCGCCCTCCCCTTCCCCGTCGATGCTGACGCGGAACGGCCCGGCCGCCCCGCGATCCGCCGCTTCCAGGTTGGAGCCGACGCCGCGACGCTCCAGCGCCGCATCGTCCGCCACCGGACCGCAGGGACGGTCGGTGTCGCGTCCGCAATAGACCTTGCGATCGTTAGCGACGGCGTCCTGGGCCTGGACGCCCGTCGCGAGGGCGATGGCTGACCCGCCCATCAGCAGGGCGGTCAGCAGTTTGTTCGACGCGCGGATCATTGCACGCCTCCCTCACGAGGGGTGGACAGGACGACGGTCTCCTCTTCGACGACCAGTCGGTAGCGGCCGCGCTCGTCGTTCCAGCGGTCCTGGAGGCGACGACGGACCTGGGCGACGCGGTCCTTGATCAGGTCCGCATCCTCGCCGCGCGAGGCATAGGCCAGACGCAGAACCGAAGGACGCTCGGTCAGGGTCGCGATCAGGCTCTCGAACTGCTGTTCGAACTCCGGACGCAGAGCCTCGCCGTCGAAGGCCTCGCCGTTCAGGTCCAGACGGACCACGCGGTGCAGGCCGGCGCCGAAGTTCAGGCGGGCGAACTTGCCGCGCGTCAGGCGCACCGTTTCCGGATTGCCCGAGGTGACGCGGTAGCCCGTCGGCAGGGTTCGGTCGTCCAGCTTCACGATGAAGTTGGAGCCGCGGTCCTCGTTCGGAATCATCGGGCAGGTGATGTGATACCGGCCCTCGGCGTCCGTGGTGATCAGCAGACCGCGCGCGGTCGCCAGACGCACCCCCGGCAGACCCGGTTCGCCGTCGTCCTGAACGCCGTTGCCGTTCCGGTCGTCGAACACCTTGCCCAGGATGTCGGTGCAGTCGAAGTCGGGGTCGGGGATCATCCGCACCGTGGCCTCGGCCAGGTTGGAGATGACCTGATCGACGATCGGGTTCACCGCAAAGGCGACGTTGGTGTGCTCGCCCTCGACCACGCCCGAACCGACCACCAGGATCAGCTCCAGTCGCTTGGTCTCGCCCGCCGCGAAGGTCAGGTCGTTCCAGGTCAGCAGGCGGCCGTTCTGGATCGGCTCGACCGCCGCGCCGTCGATGCGAGCGCTGCCCTCGCGATAGCGGAAGCCGGCCGGCGTGCGATCAGTCAGAGTCACGCCCGGCACCGTCCCGGCCAGCGTATTGCGGGCCGTGATGACGTAAGGGACCAGACCGCCGCGCACGACGTTGACCATCGGGGTCGTCTTGGTGACTTCGATCGCCCCCTCCAGGATCGGGTCCAAAGGAATGTTGTTGTTGACGACATTGGCCGAGACGCCCGGCGTCAGGTTCAGCGACAGGACATAGCCGGTCGTCATCGTGCCGGTGGCGCAGGTCTCGGCCGTACCGACGGGCGGGGGCCCGTTGCTGGTCGAGACCAGCATGGGGTCCGGCGTCGCATGGACCGTCAGCGGCCCGACGCATGGCGGCAGGATGCTGGACGGCTGGATCGGGTTGTAGCTGCCGTTGGGCGGCGTCACAGACAGGGTGTAGACGCCCGCCGGAGCCGCATTGAGCAGTTGGAAGTAATACAACCCGAGGGCGTCGACGGTCTGGCGCGCGGAGCCCGAGCCGCCCAGCAGATGCTGGGCCGGATCGAAGCCGGCGGGACCATTGATCTCGACCACCGCGCCCTGCACCGGGGTCCGGCGGACAGCGTCATAGACGACGCCCCAGGGATCCAGCGGCAAGGACTGCTGCGGCACGGTCGCGCCGGGCTGCAGGGTGACGCCCGTCAGTTCGCGATCCTTCAGCGTCGCGCCGCCCGCGTTCGAGGCCGAGACGACGCCGTCGACGAAGGTCGCGCCGGTTTCGTTCGGACGTGCGCCGCCGTAGGCCGCATTGTTCTGCGGATGGCGGAAGCGAACCGCATAGCCCGAGCCGGGCGCCACGCCGGTGAAGGCGTACCCGCCGTCAGCGCCGGTACGGACCGTGTCCATCAGCACACCATTCAGGAACAGCTCCACGGTCCAGTCGGACTGAGGGGCCTCACCGCCGCCGCGTGCGCGGTCATGGTCGGCGTCCATCCAGACCGAGCCGGAGATGGCCGCATCCGCGCCGCGCTCGCCGAACAGATAGCCGGTCGCCTCGGCTGCGGGAGCCAGGACGATGCCGGAGATGACGTCGCCGCCGTCCGACAGACCGCCGGACGTGCCGGGCGTGTCGAGACCGTCGTCATAGCCATCCGGCTGGGTCTCCGTGACCGTATAGGCGCCGCCCGGCAGATCGGTGAAGCGATAGGCTCCATCGGGCCCTGAGACGACTGTGCGGGTGACGCTTTCGCCGCGCGCATCCGTTCCCGTCAGCGTCAGGGTGACGCCGCCGATTACAGGCTCGTTCGCGTCGTGGACGCCGTTGTTGTTGGTGTCGTTGTAGGTCAGACCCGACAGCGCCCCTGTCCGCTCGCCGAAGTCGACGGTGGGAGGCGTCTGATCGGGGCGGATGGTCACAGGCACGCGATTGGAGGGGTTCTCCGGTCCCTCGCCGTAACCTTCCGGCTGAATCTCGACCACGACGTAGTCGCCGCCGCGAATGTCGCCGAAGCTGTAGGAACCGTCCGGGCCGGTGGTCGTCGTGGCCACCAGTTCGCCCGAGGGCTTGCGCAGTTCGACCACCACGCCTTCCAGAGGACGGTCCCCAGCCCCATTGGAGCCGTCCAGGTTCACGTCCACATAGACCGTGCCGTTCAGCCCTTGCCCCCGCTCGCCAAAGGCGTAGTCGGTCGCGTCCACGCCCGTCGGAAGGACGATGCCGTGGATACGATCGCCGTCGACCTCAACCAGACCGCCGACCGAGCCCGCGCTATCGCGACCGTCGGCGAAGCCTTCAGGCTGGGCCTCCGTCAGTTGGTAGTTTCCAGCCAGCAGGTCGTCGATGCGCCACTCGCCCGTCGCGTCCGTCGTCGCCGTGCGCGTGACCGATTCACCGGCCGCGTCCGTCCCCGTCAGGGTCACGATCACGCCCGCGATCGAGGCCTCGCCCGCCTGGCGCACGCCGTCGTCATTGGCGTCGACGAAGACATGGCCCGCGATGCTGCTGACCGTCTCGCCGAAGTCCACGACCTGGGCGGCGCCCGGCGTCAGATTCACCGCCACCTCATTGGGCGTCGATGAGCCGTAGCCGTCGGGCTGGATCTCGCGGACCGTGTAGTCGCCGCCGGGCAGGTCGATGAAGCTGTAGGTTCCGTCCGGTCCGGTCGTCGTCGTGGCGATGACCACGCCGTCCTTGACCAGTTCGATCGTCACACCGGGAATCGGAGGCTCGCCGCCGCCGTTCACGCCGTCACGCTGCGGATCCTTGTAGACCGTGCCGGTGATGACCACCGCGCGTTCGCCGAAGACATAGTCCACGCCCTTCTGGCCCGCCTCCAGCGTGATGGCGGTGATGGCGTTGGCCGCCGCAGAGGCGTCGAACACCGTATTGGGCGCCACGCCGCCGACGCTGCCCACGCCTTCACGGCCGTCGGCGAACTGGGTCGGCTGGCTTTCCGTCAGGGCGTAGGTTCCCTTCGGCAGATCATCGAACCGATAGGCGCCGCCCGCGTCTGTAACGACGACGCAGGTCTGGGCCGGGTCGAGCGCCGCGCGCCAGGCGCAGATGTCCTGACCGTCCGCCGTCACGCCCGACAGGATGACGGTCACGCCCGACACGGCGGTCTCGCCGGGTTGGCGCGCGCCGTCGTCATTGGCGTCGATGAAGACGCCGCCGGCCAGCGAGCCCGGCAGTTCGCCGAAGGCGTAGTTGGCCCCTAGGCCGCCGGTCGGCAGGACGATGCCGCGGATGACGTCGTTTCCGACCTCGCCGCCGACGCTGCCCACGCCTTCCTGACCATCGAAGAAGTTCGACAGGGGCGGCGTGTTCTGGGCCTGCTCGGTCAGGGTGTAGCCGATCGCGTCCGACCCCGGAACGCCTAGGAAGATAAAGCCGCCCGTCGCATCGGTGACGGCCGTGCAGTCAGCCAGATCGCAGACGTTCTGACCGTTCGCCGTCGCGCCCGACAGGGTCATGGTCACGCCCGGAATCCCGGCCTCGCCCGCATCGCGGACGCCGCTGGCGTCGCGATCGATATAGACATAGCCGCTCAACCCCTGGCCCGTACCGCCGAAGTCATAGTTGGAGGCGGTCGAGCCGGCGACGACGACGACGTCGCTGATGCTGACCGCCGTCAGGCCGGGCGAGGCCGCATTCGGCCCCGCCACGCCGTTCGACGTCCCGCCCAGGGCGCCGACATAGGCGCCCGTATGAGTCAGACCCGGCGCGGGCGTGATCGCCAGCTGATAGTCGCCGGGACGCAGCACCTGGCAGATCGGCGAGGCGTCCGCTGCGTTCGGGAAGCGGTACAGGCCCGTGGCCGTAGTGGTGATGGAGCAATCCACCGCCTGCCCCAGGTCGTTGGTCCCGCTCAGTCGGACGATCGCTCCGGCCAGGCCGGTCGTTTCCGTCGTCGCGCGCGTCGCATCGGCGTCCGGGTCGAGGAAGACCATGCCGCCCAGCGTCGAGGTCGGCAATTCGCCGAAGTTGCGCTCGGTCAGATCGGCGCTGGGCGCCACGAGACCGATGCCGAAGCCTTCCGGCGCCGGACGACCGCTGGAGCCGGGGATCACGCCGCCCGCGCCGTTGGCGTCCAGGCCGTCGGACGCGCCATTTGGCTGGATCAGCTGCGTGATCGTGTACTCCGCCGCACCCGAAGGCGGCACGGAGTTGAAGACGTAATGACCGTCGGCGTCGACCGACGCGGTCAGATTCACCGCCCCGCCCGCATAGTCAGCGCCCGTCAGACGGATATGCGGCGTCGAGGCGAAGTCGCCGGGCGCGAAACCCGACTCGCCCGCGTCGCGCAAACCGTTGTTGTTCACGTCGCGATAGACGTAGCCCGACACCCGAGCGGCGCCGATCTCCTGGAACAGATATCCCGTCGCCTGAGTGACGGCGGGCAGGTTAATGTCCGCGATGACGTTAGTCGCCGGCGTGCTGCCGTAAGCGGCGTTGTTCACTACGCCCCCCGCCGAGCCGACGGTCTCATTGCGATCGAATACGCCAGCAGGCTGGGTCTCCACGATCTGGTAGACGCCTTCAGGCAGGCGATCGAAGACGAAGGCGCCCGTCGCGTTCGTATCCGTGGCGCGCGCCGTGACGGCGTTGCCGAAGGCATCGGTTCCGGTCAGCGTCAGACGGACTCCGCCCATGCCTTCGCCGCTGTCGACCACATCGTTCAGATTGTCGTCGCGATAGACCACGCCCGCGATCGAGGACTGGGCGACACGGGTCGTCTCGGTCTTGGAGTTGTTGTTCGGATCGGTGTCGCGGCTGATCTCCACGCCATCGCCGTCCCGCCCAGGAGCGATGCGAGCCGTATTGATCAGATTCGCATCCAGCGCGCCGGCGTAGGGATAGGCCGCCTTAGCGAACACAGTCAGGGTCACGACGTCGCCGTTGCCGGGGAACAGGCCGTCCAGCACGCACAGGACGGTGCTCGTGCCCGAGCAATTCATCGCCGAAACGGCCGCCGAACCGCTAGTCGTGACGGTCTCGCCGCCCACACGGGTCCAGCCGCTGGGCAATTGGTCGGTGACGCGCACCTGGGTCGTCGGCGAGACGCCGTTGTTGCGCACCACGATGCGATACTCGACCGGCTGGCTGATCTGAACCGGGGAATCCGTGACGCGGGTCTTGCTGACCACCTCGAGATCCGTCGCAGGCAGGACCGTCGTCGTCTGGACCGCCGTATTGTTGGCCAGCTCGCGGTCAGCCTGGCTCACCGTCGTATTGTCCTGCTCCCGCGACACGATCTCGGCGCTGTTGGAGAAGGTCATGGGCCCGGTCGGCGCCGGGCCCGTCACCGCCATATGCAGGCGGAAAACGACCTGGCGACGCTCGTCCAGATAGTTCAGCGCCGGATCGGTCCCGTGCAGGCGGCATTCGATGTTGGCGCCGACCGTCACGCAGGCCGGAGCCGGGGGCGTGTAAAGGGTCAGGCCGCTGTTGGCGCCCACAGGGTTCACCTCGAACCGCGACAGGCTCATCGTGTAGCCGGCCGGCGGAGCGGGAATGTCCGTAATGACGATATTGCCCGCGCGCGACGGGCCGAAGTTGGAGGCGCGCAGATCATAGACCAGTTCCGAGCCGAAAGGCATCGGATCAAAGGCGGCGCTCGGCTCCTGCTTGGTGACGGCCAGGTCCATGATCGGAGCGGACACGTCGTGAGGCAGTTCCACGCTGTTGTTGCTCGTGTTCGATTCCGTCGTGGTCGTCGTCACCGTCGCCGTGTTGACGTGACTGATCGGGAAGCCGGAGGTGGCGCCGCCGAAGGGGAAGCGGGCCCGGACCTCCTGCCTGATCTGATAGGTCTGGCCGCGGTTGATCGTCCCCATGTCACAGGTGATCTCGCCGTTCGCATCGGTCTTGACGCACGTGGCCCCGCTCTTGGTCGTGGTCGGCGGCCCGATCAGTTCAAACCGCGCCGGATCGATGACGTCCTTGACCACCACGCTCGCGGCCGGGTTCGGCCCCAGGCCGCGCACGCTGATGGTGTAGGTCGCCACCACGCCCACCTGCGCCGGGTTGGGCGCGATGGTCTTGGCGTTCAGGGTGATGTCCGTGATCGGCGCGATGTCATAGGCGGCCGTCGACTGGTTGTTCGCCAGATTGAGCTCAGTCGTGTCCGGCGAAGTCACGCGGGCGACGTTGTCGAAGCGGCCGCTTTCAACCGGTCGACCGATGCGCACCACGGCGCTTTCGCTCTCGCCAGCGGCCAGGTCGGTCACGGTCCAACTGATACGGCCGTTCGAGGCCGTATAGGCGGGCGCGCCCTGCGAAGCCGACGCCACGCCGAAGCCCGTGATAAAGCCGCCGCCATTGATGAAGTTCGGCAGGTCGTCGGTGACGACCACGGTGCGCGCGACATCGCCGCCCAGGTTGCTGACCGTGAAGCGAATATAGAAGGCGTTGTCCGTGACGGCGACCGGCAGGTCCGGCGTCTGTGACCACGGGCCTGTAGGGCTGAGGCCGACCTCCTTGACGATCGACAGGTCAGCGGCGTTCGGCGTCGAGCGCGAACCCGCCGTGGCGCAGTCATTATCGACATTGGGGTCTGAGGGCGTGGCCGTCGAGCCCCCCGTCGCGCCCGTGCAGGCCCGGTTGGACAGGTCCAGGTCGATGCCGCTGCCCGCCCTCGTCTTCAGCGACAGAACGGCGTCCGCGCCCACCACCAGAGATCCCGGCCCCGCCAGTTCACAGACGATCTCAAGCCCGGTCTGCGAACAGACCCAAGGCGCATCCGCTGACACATAGGTCTCATCCGCCGTTACCGTGTCGGTGATCCGGAGCGGGTTGGCGGGACTATAGTTAAGAACAGACGGCCCGTTGTTGCGGACGCTGATGGCGCTGGTCATGATCTCGCCGGCCGCCACCGGGTTCGGCCCCTTGGTCTTGGCGACGCTCAGATCCGAGCTCGGTTCGGCGATGCGGTAGCCGGCGCTGGCCGTGTCGTTGCCGCCCACAGGATCCGTCACCCCGGCTGGCGGCGTCACCTTGACCGAATTGACGACCGAGCCCGACGTCGCGGCGATCGCGGTCACGGGAATCTGGAAATTCTGGCCCTGGCCGACAGACAGGCCGCCCGCGACGCAGGTGACCGTCTGCCCCACGGCCGAACAGCCGGCGGGAAGCGAGCCGATCTCGAACTCCGGCGCGATCTCATCGACGATCAGCGCACCGGTCACCGTCAACGGTCCCAGGTTTCGCACGCCTAAGGTGATGGTCGTGCTGTCGCCCCGGATAATGGTCGACGCCATGGACTTTTGCGCAACGAGGTCCGCGCCCGGTTCAATCGTCGTGATGACCGGAGGCGCAGTGTTGTCGTTCGGCGCCGGGTCCAAAACCGTCGGGCTGGTCAGCTCGACGAAGGCGTTGTTGGTGATGGTGCCGCCGCTCGCCAGCACCCGCCCCGTCACCTTCACCGGCGGCAACGCCCCCATGGTCGACGGTCCGGTGTAGTCGCACGTCACGATTCCGGCGGAGTGGCCGCAGGTCCAGTGGCTGCCGCTAGCGGACATGAATTCGAAATCGCTGGCCGCCGGCAGGTTGTCGATCAGCCGAATAGCGCCGGTGGCGTCCGGGCCGCTGTTCGTGACGTTGAGGGTGTAGGTCAGGATTCCGCCGCCGGGGATGGAGCCGTCCGACTCCCCGTCATCCTTGAGGACAGAGAGATCCGCCCCCGCCTGAACCGCTGGCGAGACCACGAGCGTGTCGTTGAGCGGGTTGCTGTCGACATTGGTGTCGCTGGCGATCGTCGCCGTGGACGTGCGCGATCCCGTCGCCACCGCGTCAGCGGCAAAGCCGAAGCTGAAATCCCCAGCCGCCAGAGTCGGCAAGGCGCACGTCAACGTCTGGCTCCCGACAGCACCCGTCAGGCCGCAATAGGACGGCAGATCGCCCGGCCGCACCGCGAAGTGCGAGGGGACCGCGACGGTCACGACAGCGTCGCCGACCGACCCTGGCCCATTGTTCGTCACACGTATGGTGAAGCTAGTCTGCGCGCCGTTCGCAACAGGATCGGGCGACCAGGTGTAGTCGGAAACCTGAAGATCCGCCGCCGCCGCAACGCCGGCCGCCCCCGTCAAGGCCAGAGGCGCCAGGATCCGCGCCATGCGCAGCGCCACGCGCTTGAAGGAGTTCAACAGTTGCAACACGTCTCGGCTCTCCCGTTCGACAGGAAAATCGGAGAGCGATCCAGTGCGACCATGCAGCATTGCGCCGGGCCCATGGACGAGCCCAGCTTGCGAACCGGCTTTCGCCGCTCCGCGCCACCATTGCGCTTCATCGCCCCCGACAGGTCGAATGAGCCGCCCTGTTAGCGCCAAATGACGTCTACGGTCACGCTTGAATTTTAATTAAGTTATTGATTTCACAAAGATTTACAATTTTGCACTTGCCCGGTTCTGCTTGAGAAAGTTACCGAACCGGCGGTCAGCAATGAGGCTCGCAGGCCATTGCCGCACCCGTTGCTTCGGGCGCATACAGCAGAAAGCCCCGAGGCGTATGCCATCGGGGCTTTTTAAGCTTGGGTGCGGGAGCAGGATTTGAACCTGCGACCTTCAGGTTATGAGCCTGACGAGCTACCGGGCTGCTCCATCCCGCGGCAAGGCGGTGAGTAAAGGAAGAAGGTTCGAGAAGTCATTCATGTGTGTCGGGTAGACCCGGCGGCGACCTACTCTCCCGCGCCTTAAGACGAAGTACCATCGGCTCTGGAGGTCTTAACGACCGAGTTCGGAATGGGATCGGGTGGGGAACCTCCGACAGAGCCACCAGGTCAACCCGACACACATGAATGAGAAGATATTGTCTATGATTTCGACAAGTAAGATCGAATGAGTTTTGCTGAGAAACGATCAAGCCGATCGGATTATTAGTACCAGTAAGCTTCACACGTCACCGCGCTTCCACACCTGGCCTATCAACGTGGTAGTCTTCCACGATCCTCAGCGAAGC